>NZ_JAKUDY010000012.1:0-138138 GCF_022662635.1 Bacillus cereus group sp. BfR-BA-01522
CTTCGTCTATTTAACCTCCTACAGCACAACGGACGAAAATCTCATCGATACGAGAAAAAGACAGTCTTTGATATTTTGGGTGTTGTTTATGAGTATACCACTTCTACTCATCAGGTAGCATAGTAAAAAATTTGAAACCCGTCAGGGTTTATTTGATATGCCTACTTTTATAAAATCTATAAAAGATAATAAAAACTATATGGAAAGACCGCATTTTATATAAAAATATATCTTAAGTTGATGGATGTGTGGCTGTACCCCTGTATGGCCTTGATGAAAAGCATATTGATGAATCTAATATAAGAGAAACTTTAAGATATGAAAATTTAGAAGAATTTGTTGAAAAGCAAAAAGATAAACTTGATACGAATATAAGCAAGAGTGGTGATAAATTATCAGGGAACGAAAAACAAAGGTTGAATATAGCTAGGTTATTCTAAAAAACCCGGATGATAATATATTATTCCTTGAAGATGAAGAGATTGTATGCAAAGGCTCACATGAAAGAGTTAGTGAAATAAATAAAAGATATAAAGAGTTTATATCTACAGTAATGTAATAAGTAGTTCTAGTATGGAAAACCAATATGTATTTAAATAGAAACAGCATCAGACTGATAGTGTTTTTACGTGAATAAGTTTTGATCTTCCATACCCCTCACGCTCTTTTTTTCAGTACGAGTATTAGCATGTCTAATGTTCAAAGATTTGTTATATGTTCCTTATAATTCCCCGTTTAACTATAAGATATAATTAGAATATTCCGATTATTCTTAATTAAAAATACTGGTGATAAAGTATGAATGCTCAGTTTAAAAAAAGGATACTTGAGTTAATAGTCTTATTGATAATAAATAAAAGGGATGAATATGGATATGCATTAGTCAAAAAATATCGAGTAAAATTGTCATATCTGAAGGAACTGTTTATCCAATATTAAGAAGAAATGTAAAAAATATTTTACATTTTAGGTTTTATATTATACTATATAAATGTAAAATGTTTTTTACATTTATATAGTAGGAGGAGTGAAAATGTGGAGAATAATATTAAGTCATTAAGAAAGGTACAAAAAATATCTCAAGATGAATTAGCTAATTTGTGTAATGTTTCTAGACAAACAATTAATGCTATTGAAAATAATAAGTATGATCCTTCTTTAGTTTTAGCTTTTTCAATAGCTAATTATCTTAATGTAAAAGTGGATGAGTTATTTGTTTTTAATAAATAAAAAATTATAGTATAGAAAGGTTTGAATATACATGTTAAAAAAACCTGATGAAATGGAAATGTATCAAAATATGAAATCATCGAGACCTACTCTTATTTTTTATTCTTTATCTTTACTTATTTGGTCTTTATATGATTTTATTAAACATGGAAAATTGAGTATAGCATTTGGAATTTTAATTATTGGGAATGCAATATTTTGGTGGGGAAGATTTTATTATAATAGGAAGATGAAATAATAAAAAGTAACATTATCAGTGAAATGTTACTTAATAGTATAGTTATTAACATGAACACAATAAGTTTATTTTTAGTAATATTGGTTTTAGTTTTAATAATCAATCCGATGTTTTTTGCAATACCAAAGTGGTTCTTACGGACTTTTGGTGAATTGCTCTTTTGTGTACTACATTGATATAATAAAAGAAAAGGAGTAAACCATGATGTACCCTATCTCTTGGTTAAGTCCAGTATGGGACACTTATTTGTGATCTACGTCATCATAGACCATTAGCGCTATTACCGAATCGTTCACCTGAAACACTAGCGGAATGGTTGAAACAACCTCCTCACATTCAAGTCGTGAGTTGCGATGGTTTTACAAGTTTTCGTCAAGGAATTTCTGACGCAAGTTCTTCTATTCTTCAAGTATATGATCGCTGGTATTTTATTAAAAATGCTAGGAAACATTTAGATACGTTCCTCTTGTCAGCCGTTCCTTCTACTATTACTTGGAATGAAACTTCATCTATTTCCATTGAAACAGCGTTAACAAAAACAGAAAAATAAAACTCATACGCCAGAAACGAAAGTGGGACTTGATTCAAGAAATAAAGAAAGCCCATCGCTCCGGGAAATCTATCAATTCCCTAACGAAAGAATATCATTTAAATTGAAGAATGATTAAAAAATACATGAAAATGATGACTCCACCTACTACCAATCGTTGGCGCATCAGTCCAGCCCAAGGGTGTCATGAATCTATTATGCGTCTTGAAAAAGAGGGAAAAACACTTAAAACGATTGATCCACTTATCCGTAAGAAGGGGTATAACGGTACCTTTTCGGCTGTGCGCACACTTGTTGAAGGGATAAGGTGCAAACAGAAACGTGCTAATCACCCATCTCCTACCTATCAAATAGCTAGAAAACGTCTTGCCAGATGGTTTTGGATTCATCCCAATCATCTGAACACCTCAGAAAGAAGAGATTTAGAGCGTTGCTTCGAAAAATATCCTAATCTCCAAACTGTTTATGAAGTCATACAAGAGTATCGTGAAATGGTAAAACAATCTGATTATGAAGGATTTTTGCAATGGCTAAGAAAACAACTTTCCCATAAAGAACAACCCTTTTATCCATATACCGTCATTTACGCAACGATTTACAAGTCGTTAAGCATGCCTTTCTTCTTCCCTATAGTAATGGCGTGTTAGAAGGACAGGTAAATCGCTTGAAATCAAACGAATGTTGTATGGACGAGCTGGTTTAGCTATATTGCAAAAGCGCATGTTATATAAACTCGGATTTATTATTTTGAAAGAATAAAATTTTATACGGTAACAACGTTATATGAGATTTCACCAAATCTGCGTAAGAACCACTTTCATTTTGCACTAAACAATCTATTATTTTGTTTAGTTATCAGTCAATTAAGTACCTTTCTTCACATTATAATGACCGTTACTCATTACATTTGCGATACTATATAAACTAAGACTATCAATGCAATGGAGGTTTACAATATGAAAAATATAATGGAATTCCTCAACAATCCATATACTAAATACCTATTAGCTATGATGTAGGTTGTTTTATAATAAAGTTAAAATATTTTTAAATCGTAAAAAGGAAATTGACTTTTTTAACAAAAGATCAATTTCCTTTTAATATTTTATCGCATCTTTTTTCAAAGCATTGTGACTTTATTTAAAAGCGACAATAAAATTTTTTTTGCAAATTATATAATTTATACTATACTCCTAGCAAATTTAAATTAGAAACTGTTTCTCTTCCTATTGAATCATAAATTATTTTTGTTTTTCTCACACCCTTCAAATCATAGCAGTTTCTCCCGTCGAGAACGATTGGAGTTTTCATTAATTCACTATATTTCGAAATATCAAACTCTTTAATTTCATACCATTCTGTGAAGATAAAACATATATCTGCATTCTTGATAGTATCTTCAATGGAGGTACTATAGGTTATTTCATCAGGATATATTTTCTTAAAATTCTCAATACCAACAGGATCCCATACATTAACATTTGCACCCTCTTTAAGCATTATTGGAATATTTTCTAGGGAAGGTGCTTCTCTTAAATCGTCAGTATCAGGTTTGAAGGTTAATCCCAGTATTGCTACATTTAATCCTTTGAAACTATCAAAATATTTCCGAGATTTCATGAGAGCTTGACTATAATTTTGTGGTGGTAGAAATCTTACTGGTACATTATATGCCATCGCTTCATATGTAGCAGTTAATCCTGGACTTGAAACTAACATTTTCGAATTTTGTAACTCTATCAAAAATTCTTCATGACTTAAATGTTTAAACTCTCCTCTAAATTTGTTTCCATATTCTTTTTTTAAGTATGTCATGACTTTATCATTACCTGTAACAATTATCCTATCAAACTTCGATTCATTCAAAGCTTCATAAGCATTTTCGAAAATCGTTTTCGGATATAATAACAAATCATCCATATTTTTCATAAACGGCGTTTCTAGCCCCGAAAAATTAAAAATTATTTGGTTTAATTCAGTATTTATATCTTTAGTCAATAAACTAGTGATTGGATCACAAACAATTAAATTGTTTATATCTTTTTTTAATACATTAACTTTCTGATCAATATCAAAATAGTTTTGCACAACATATGCATCTTATGACTATTTATATCATACGATTGTATTTTTGAGGCCGATATTCCTAATCCAAATCCTACCTCTAGTATATTCCCTGCATTTTTAGTGACTATCTTTGCTAACATTCCCATGTAATCAGACTCCCAAGGCTGCATGACTGGAATGACCCAAGATTTCTAGATTTCCCTCTGGAGTATATATTGCTTCTGCAGAACTCCAATTTTCCTCTAGATTTGAAAATCCAATTTCAATTCTGCTTGTTACTGTTTCTTTAAATAAATCAGTACTTTTCATAAATACTCTCCTTTTATATATACTTATCTACTTTATTAGTAGTTAGTAGCTCTTTTTTATAATAATAGAAAACAAAAGCAAATAATGGGATATGAATAACAAGCATTAAGATGATTAAGTTTTCATAACCACCTATGTCTCCTGTTAAGCCATAAATTAAAAACATAATTAACGAAATGATACTTAAAACTGTTGAAAAGAAAGAGAGTACAGTTGCTCTAACATTTTCTTGTACCAATTCATTTATCGTAAAAAATAAAGGGGGCTCTAAAATATCAATTGTGACATAGATCAGATAATACCCTATGATTGCCAAAATGATATTAGAGGATATGATGAATATTCCTCCGACAAAAAACATTCCCATAACCAATGTTGCAATGGTATTTAATTTGAATTTCATGACTAAATTAACATTTAGAGAAATAATTACACTAATAATTGTACTACCTAGATAAATAGTTCCTATAGTCGAGTTAGATAATTCTAATTCTGCAAAACGACTTTGCGTAAACATGATGACAGAATTTGTACTCGAAGAGATAATCGCCATAAATAAAATTAAAAATTGTATATATGGAAGTTTCTTTACTACTCTATATCCTGATTGCAATTTATTTATCATAGAAGGATTTTTTGTAACTTTGACTTCTTGTACACTTTCTTTAAATCTCAAAACGGCCAAAGTAGCTACAATACCTGCAATTGATTGCATTAAAAAAGGTAAACTTAAATAAGATGCAGCTGCAAATCCACCAATAAAAGCTGATAAACCTAACGCAGTAGCCACTAACGCTTCTTTAATTCCAAATATTTTTACATAATGTTTTTCCACGCCTTTTTCTTTTAAATGTTCATACACCATAGCCTGATCTGCACCACTGCAAAAAGCTGAGCCTATACCATCAAGAATGAATGCAATGATGAAAAAATAGAAATAATTAGACATATCCAAGTATGTACTTATAAATAAGAGTAGGAATGAACAACTACTCATCAGTAAGCCCATACTGATTACATTCCTTTTCCTTAGTAAATCCGCTAAAATGCCACTTGGCACATTGCTTAAAATCCTGCTCGAAAAGTAGATGATTTGTAATATACTGAATTCAAATAAACTAATCCCCTTATCTAGGATAAATATTAAAAATATCGGTCTAGTAAATCTTAAATTTGAAAAAATCATGTACATAAAATAAGTAGATAAATCTTTTATATATTTGAAGTCCTTGATTAGACCCATATGGTAACCTCCATTACTACATAGTTTTAACAACCTATCATTAAATAAAAATTAACTAGTCGATTATACCTTTAATGCTATATAAAGAATGGTAGACAAAGATACTCTGTGAGAGTCTTAATCAGCTATATATGTTTTCAAACTAATTTAGTATATGATTTCCAAATGTTTAATGGATTAGTTTTGAATTATAAAAAAGGTTACGTATTAAATTACTTTCCAATTCATTGCGAATTCCGTAGATTTGATTTATCAGTAGCTTTACTCTGTGAAGAAGATACGCTTTAACATTATATAGCTCGATCCCAATGTATATACAGAATTTTTTACCGCTGATTTTTCGAATCATATAAATATTCAATTTATTATTAATTATAACACCGCCAATAATACACTTAATACAAAAAATTTCAATATTTTTATTTTTTTGTATTTTATTGCCACTTTAATAATTATTAGCAAATTAATAATTAAAACCATTGCATTTGCACATGATTCCTGTTTGAACTTATTGATATATTAGATATTTCTGGATTTTAATCTGACTATTTTCTAAAACTAGGTTCATCTAATAATATTTTTCTAGGGCTTATCCATGCTTTCAAATCTGTTAACATCGTAAACAAACAATTTTTTCACTCTCTCTATTAATAATTTATCACTTAAAATTTGTAACTACTCAGCCCCTACCCAAAATCAATACAAAGAGAGGTAATTATATCAAAAATTACCTCTCAAGCTATGTTTCGAATAATTCTATTTTTCCTGTTTTCATTACTTGTTTTATGGATGCAAACAAGTTCTTTTTTTGCTTCTTTAGTGTACTTAAAAAGCTTCGTGCCAGTGCGAAATTTTGTGCACCTGTCTCACTCCGGAACGTACCCGAGACTTTTTGTTTAACCTTTACCATTCGTAAGTCCCGCTCAGCTAAATTATTGTCGAATGGAACGTTTGGATTTTCTACAAATAGTAATATGGAATCTTGACGCTTTGAGAGTCGATTTAATCATTTTTCTGCATCATGATTCGCCATTGTAGCATTTTCCCTATACCCTTTCTCAAGAATAGCAGTATAGGTATCCTCCATCCACGCGACAGCCATGGGATTCAGAGATGTGTTTTGACGTTCTCTTTCTTGTTTTGCCAAGATGAGTATTTCTGTCATCTCCTGTGTCCATGTTTGCTTTGTTTGTTCGTGAATCGCTTTTAAATCACGAAGTAAATGGGCATTGCATACAGCGTGTTCACAATGTTCATACACAAAATACGATACCAAGCAATCATGAACGGCAATGCCTTGGAATTTCGGTAAGACATCGATTTCGTTTATCGCATCTGTGCCACGTTTTTCATGAACATACTGTAACGTAACGTGATCCGTGCTCAATGTATGTAACCATTGTGTTTTTCTGTTACTTCGTAACCCTGTTTCATCAAAATGGATAACAGGTGCTTGGATCAGCACGTTTCTAGCTTGCGGCTCAAAGGTTTTCGTTAAATACGTTCCAAATTTTCGATTCATATTCCAAAGCGTTCCTTCGCTAATAGACAGATTAAAAAAGTGATGAAAAAACTCTTTTGTTCGAGCAAAAGGAACAAGTTGATAGTACATCATATACATGACCATACTTTGTACATTTACACCGTATTGTACATGGTGTTGCACTTCTTCAGGAAATACAGATTTCGTTTTCGTACCGCACTTTCTACACTTTTTTACTTCCGTTTCATGTTGCGTCACTTCTAGTTGAATAGGTGGAATATCAAAAACTTGGCGTGTTTTCACTTGAATAACAAGCGCATGTTCTAACGATTTCCCACAACATTCACAAGTCGTCACATAATGTCTGATTACGTAATCCGGATTTGAAGAATAATGAAGTGTATGACCTTTATGACCAGCTTGACCACCTGTCTTACGATCTGTTGTTTCACGTAAACTTTTCACTTTCGGTTTACGTAGTCCATCAGATGAAGGTGGTTTATGGCTATTTATAGAGTTTTTTTAGCGTGAAATTCAAGAGCCAAAACGCGATTCGAAACAACTTGAAGTTGCGCCTGAAGGGATTCAATTGTTTTTTTATGTGCTTTGAATAGACGGTATAATTCTTCAGGTCCTTGATTGTAAACTTCTAAAAATTGTTTGTAGTTCATACACTTCACCTCCCTTGATTTGATATTTAAAGTGTTAACTAGTAATCAAAGAATCAAACGTGGTATAGAGATTTATTTTCAAAAAATGCAAGGGAGGCTGAGTAGTTACTTATTTTTTAATTCTAAAGCTACCACCATAATAATAATTCTCCCCAAGTTTCATAACAGCTATATGTGATCCTGGCTTATAAATTGATGTAATAGGCGTTACAAATCTATCATAATTATGATCCGTACCAGAATCATAAATTGTTTTATATCTTTACATATTTACTACTTCTTTTTCATCTTCATTTAATTGATATATCTTTACAATACCTATATCTTTATCACCTGTATAAGGGGTCACACGACCGAAAACAGAAAATTGTACGTTAAGGAATATTTCCCCATAAAAAAGACGATTCTTTTCTATATTTGAACTGTACCCCGAATCATGGACACTAAAAAAACCCATGATTCGGGGTTTTTGTGTATCTTTATAAGCAAATCTCGTTATAATGGATACAACGATAGAAGTGAGGTACGGAACATGAGTAAAATGATTTTTAATGAACGACAAAGGAAACAACTAGAAAAGAATAAAAATGTGGTAAAAGTATCAGAACGTTCGATTCGCTATTGCCCAGATTTTAAAGTAAGAGCTGTGAAAGAAAATCAACAAGGAAAAGGACCCAATCAAATTTTCTTAGAAAATGGGTTCGATTTAGAGATGATCGGTGAAAAGAAACCAAACCAATGTTTAAAGCGTTGGAGAAAAACATATGAACAATTTGGGGAGGAAGGATGTTATACAGAGCGTCGCGGAAAAGGAAGTACGGGGCGCCCTTCTTCCAAACTACTCTCTTCTGCTGACAAGCTAAAGAAAGCAGAAGAGAGTATTGCGTTTCTGGAGGCAGAACTGGAATTCTTAAAAAAGTTAGACGAACTCGAAAGGCAGGCGTTACAGAAGAAGCGATTTTAACACCTCATGAAGCCTATACACTCATTGAACAAACGATTCGTCGCTTCCGGTTTCCTCGTATGGTGCGTTATTTTTGTGAACTCGCGGGCGTGAGTCGTAATGGATATTACGCTTGGCTTCGCCAAACAAATCAGCATATGGAGAGAGAACGGAATGACGAAAAAGATTACGAACTGATTCAAGAAATTTTTTACCGAAAAGAGAAAAAATGCGGTGCTCGTTTTATCAAAATGGAATTAGAAAATACAAAGGGGATTTGTATGAATCTCAAGCGTATTTACCGTATGATGCACAAGGATCATCTCGTAACGAAGGTTCGTCGGGCGAATCCTTATAAACAAATCGCAAAAGCGACACAAGAACATAAGACCTGTCCAAACCTGTTGAACCGCCAATTTCATCAGGGAGAACCGGAACAAAAGATGGTAACCGATATTACGTATTTATTTTATGGGAAAGGGAAAAAAGCATATTTATCGTGTGTAAAAGATTGTAAGACGCGAGAGATTTTAGCTTATCACGTCTCTCCCTCTTTACAAATGGAGATCGTCTATCACACCCTCGAAAAATGGAAAGTGAGATTAGGAGGCACCATTCATCCAGAAGCCCTGCTTCATTTTGATCAAGGTGTTCATTACACTCATCCGGAATACCAAAAGCGAGTAAAAGAAATGGGACTCAGACAATCTATGTCACGTAGAGGAACCTGCTTAGATAACGCTCCAATGGAATCTTTTTTCGGTCATATGAAGGATGAATGAAATGATAAGTGTTGTCAAACATTCCAATCTCTTCAAGAAGTAATAGACAAGTATATGCAAGAGTATAATCATGATCGTTATCAATGGACACTCAAAAAAATGGCTCCGGTACAATACCGGAACCATCTTTTAAGTGCTTGATTTTTAAAGGTCTTTTTATGAAACTGTCCATTTTATAGGGTACAGTTCAGAGCTGGAATTTCCTTCTTTCATATAAAGGAGTGAAATACAGTGTGCCACATCTATACGCCGGAAAACAGATTTGGATTCTTCCTAGCCATGGTCACATTCTTAAACTGTATAACGAAAATGGTAAATGGATTGACGAACACACGATATCGAATCAAAAAGGGAGTACAATTTATAAGCAAGAACACTATGAAGGGATGAATAATAAACTTCCAAAATCATTACCAAAATTACGTGAATTATTTCTCGAAACATTTCCGTCAGGTAACGATTATGTAGAGCTTCTACAACAAGAAGTAAAGACAAATCACGCTTATCGTTTTCAAAAGATTTGGGAATTAAGATATTACTATGAAGATACAATCATTGATGTGGTACTTCAACAAGCTGTTACATATCAACGAACAGTTGGAGCGATTAACAAAACAATTAAAAGAGCTACATTTGAGGGAAATTGGTACCATCTTTGAAGAAGAAGCTGAGAAAGCAACAAAAACAAAAATGAGCTATATTAGATTTCTCGCAAGGCTGATAGAAGCTGAAACACTATCCAAAACAGATCGATCCATAAATCGGAAAATATCGTTAGCAAAGTTCCCGCGCATCTCTACATTAGAAGAATTTGATTTCGCCTTTCAACCTTCTATTAATGATACCTATGTACGAGAACTCGCTAACTTAGGTTTCCTAGAGAAAAAAGAAACAACCACTACTCTATTTGACGTTGTATGGGCTTAGCTTGATAGCGATGGGGTATCCTCCCCAAAAAGCTGATTTACAACGAATAGAATAACCCCCATTGATACAAAGATTTTCACCTTAACGTTATAAATTCGAAAAATCCCGATGCTACCTCTAAACAAAAAGTAAACAGCTAAAAATATATCGATTTTTTAACTATTTATTAAAAAAACTAATACTATCCCAAATTAATTATTCTAGAAAATGAATTTTGCAAATCAATATCATGAGTAACAACAATAATAGTTTTTCCTTCATTATGAAGCTTCTTTAACACTTCAATTACTTGATCACGATTCTCTCTATCAAGAGATCCTGTAGGCTCATCAGCCAAAATAACATCACATTTTTTCAATAAAATTCTAGCTAATGCAAGTCTTTGTTGTTCACCACCACTTAAAGTATAAACTTTAGTTTTTAAAGAACAAGATAACCCAACTTGTTTTAATGCATCTTCCATTAAAATCTTTTTCTCTTTTTTAGAGATCTTCTGAAATTCAAGTGCAACTTCTAAATTCACATCAACTGTTTCAGTATCCATTAAAGCATAATTTTGAAATATATAACCTAAATTATCTCTAAAAAATTTTTTTCTATTCTTATAAGGATTATTATCTCCTTGAATAATAACTTTACCATTATCCGGTTCATCTAATAACCCAATTATATTAAGTAATGTAGATTTCCCTGTACCACTTTTCCCCATAATCCCAACGAACTCATTATTATAAATACTAACATTAAAATCTTTAAAAATATATTGATCCCCATACTTTTTCATGATGTTCTCTAATTTAATTTCTATTTCTTTTTTCATGTACTCACCCCTCTTTTATAACTTGTACCATTTTCTTTTGTTCACTTTTCTTAATCAATAAATAGATAAATAAATTTTCTAAAAGAAGGATACAGAAAACAAGATATATAAAATCAAACTTCTCTAATATACATAAAATCAACATTGAAACAAACCAAACGAAATTAGTAAACATCAAATATAATTTATGTCTTTTAAAATAAGAATAACCATGTATTATCTTAATAGTATGTTTCAATTTATACTGTTCTAAATAATTTAATGTTGTAAACATACTTATAAACAAATAACCCAACAAAGCAACAAATAAAACAACTAAAAACTGATATGCTCTTTCTACATGTATTTGAATTATACCTTCAATACGATCGTAGGCATTATATAATACTGGATAAAATTCTTGTAATCCTAAATTTTCAATCTGATCCTTAATATTATTATATGGTATTTCTTTATCTAATAACTTTATAAAATAGCCATTATTTCCAACAACTGTATCATACCATGCAGCTTCATTACCATTTGCATTAGTTAATATCATCGCAATACCATCATAAAAACGATTATTGGTATCTGACGCGATATCATTAGAAAAAGAAAAATACGATTGATTATTCTTTATCCAAATTATATTTATTACTATATCCTCTTTATCAGGAAGCTTTTTACCGGCATCTTTTAAAAAAGTATTTTTGACTTTATATTTTTGAAGATAATATTCTTCTTCAAAATATCTTCTTAATTCTTGCTCATCTTTTTTATACTTCTCTGGAACTAAAACCGTAAGTCTATCATCATCTTCTTTAATATCAATTAACTTATCATCTAACCCATATATTGGATTTAATTTCAAATAATTATTATTAATAAGTATTGTTTTTTCTTCATAAACAGAAACACCTTCAACTTCCATTCCCATCTGTTTTGCCCTGTAAGCATCAGAAAATCGAGCTAAGATTGCACCTCTGTCATTTGTATACTTAAATAATTTATATTTTTTATCAAACATTTCAAGAATAGCTTTAGGATCATCACCACTTGGTAAAGGAGCTTTAGTTGGCATAACTCCATATGATTTCATTTGTTCCCATTCGTTTGCGTTTTTATAATAATATCGATAGGAATCCGAAAAAGCACTATAAGAAATAAAAAGTAAATATAATATAATCACTGAAAAAATCACTTTTACCAAACTATTTACAATTTGTATTTGTTTTAAAGGCTTTTTGTTTTTTATACTTGCAGAAATTGAAATTTTTCCAACTCTTATAAAAAGAAGTGACATAATAAAACAAACTATCATTCCGATTATAAATTGATAAAACAAGTAATCAATAATTATCTTAAACCAATACAAACTAAATAATGAATTTTTCATTGTTATAAAAATCATAACAACTGTAGTAGAAATAATTAAAGCTAAAAAATACAATTTAAATATTTGTAGAAAATATCTTTTCCAAATATCTAAAGATCCATAACCATTTAACAATCTAATAGCAGAGTTTTTATACTCTAAAAAATAATAATAAATAATCATAAATAACGATAAAACATACAACAAGATAATAGGAATGATTTTTAACCAAGATGATGTATCAATAACAGAATTATACTCATAACTAAAATAATTAATTTTCATGCCTAAATCTCTCTGTAATCTATCTATAAAAAGATCAATTTTACTATTATCGTTTAAAGAAACTATATAATCTCCAGCCACTGACTTATCTTTTGGAAACATTTTTAATGGTTTAATACTAAAATTATTGTCTTCCTTATAAGAAAATATTTCTCCTGTTACACCCTTACCTTTTGATGTAGAAATATTAAATTCATCAGATTTATTATCTGGAAATACTCCATCTAACAGTAAGAAATTTTCAAAATAAGAATCTGTATCATGTGCAAAATAAACATATTCCACTGATTTTTTTTCCGAATAAACAGATTTGAATACATTTGCATTATAATCATCAGAAACCTTAAATAATAATGATAAAAACTTCTCTGAATCAATTTTTAAAGAATTTTCATTAATAGTCACAACAAAACTATCTTCTTTTCCTGCTTTTTTCATTAAGTCTTCTTGTTTACTAGAAATCAAATCAAAATATATAAAAGATGAAAAAGAAAAAACAACTATGTATAAAAGAAATAAAAATCTTTTCATATATACTCTCTTTCTTTAAATTAATGATAATTACTAAATCAATAAAAAAGGGAGCAAAAAGACATTATAAACCAAGACTTTTTTACTCCCTTTATCTGCTATCTAATTAAATTACAAATAAACTATTGAACATCATAATATGATCTATAAGTATTCAATTCCTTATAATATGATGTTAGAGCATTAGCTGGTTTCCCTGGATTTTTCCATCCACTATAATCATATTCCCCATTTGCCATAGCTGTTGCTTTATGTACTCGAGAGCTATGTTCATAATCAGAAAATTGAGCTAAATCTAATCTCCAACCCATTTTTTGACCTTTACACCACTTTCCACCATCTACATTAAGACATGTACCTGCCCCAAAACTTGCACGCTGTGTTTGTGCTTTTTGAGCTCCATTAAGAACAGGCTGTGTTCCAAATTCAACATTTGTAAAACCATGTTCAGTATAAATCATTTGTGGTTCAGTTGATGTGTTTTCCTCCGCTGCAAAACTTGTTGCAGGTGAAACTAACACAGCACCACATAATCCTAAAGATAAAATCCCCTTACCTAAAAACCCCTTACGTGACATAAAATCTCTCCATTCATAAAATATTTTACTAGTTTTAACTAGCACAAAAATAAAATTAACATATATTACAATAAAAGTCAATATTTTACTTTTATGGAGTGATAGATTAAAATAAAATTAAATTTGTAAATTCATATAATAAACAACAAAAAATCCATATAATACGTTTAGAACTTCATAATTTTAAATTTTGTAATAATTTGTAAATAATTATAATATAACTAAAAAGAAAAGGAAACCCTTACATTTTTAGGGAAACCTCTATAAAAATTTCTAATGCGCTGTTTTTACCTTCTACTTCCGTTAACTTTTTCTCCTTATTAGCTAAATGCTCTTTTGTGGTAACCAATTCATTCGTAATTTCGTGTAGTTTTGAACGAGTGCTTGATTGAATTGATTTTGCAATTCCTGATTTTCTAATACTTTATCCAATTTCTTTTCTAATTCCGACTTTTCTTCTTTTGAAACAAATAAATCAAGTTCTCCATTTCGCTATGATCGAACTTAATCATAAGATCATTTTTGTCCCTGTATTTTTTCTTTAATTGCTTTTAATTCCTCTATATTTTTCTTAGAATACCTGCGGTGCCCTCCCTGACTTCGCTCTGTTTGTATATTAAATTCATTTGACCATACTTTTAATAAATCGGGAGCCACCCCTAAACAATCTGCAACAATTTTCGGTGTATACATTTTGCACTAAACATTACGCGTGAGTGATCTACTCCAACTCGAAACACAAACCATAATAAAATTAAAACGGAAAAAGAGAAAAGAATTCAAAATCAAAGAAGGAAAAACAAAGAAAGAACGCATGATTAACCTTACTTCCATTTTTGATGAAGTATACTCTTATGCTCAAACTCTAGATAATACCTGGTTATTTCCTTCTCGAAAAGGAGACAAACCCATTAGTAAGATCCAGGCTTATCGACAATTGCAAAAAGCCGGAGATGTTGCTATGTTGCAAAAAATACTTAATCACAGTACACCACAAATCACATTGACTTATATCGGAATCAATAAAGAAGCGAAAGATAGTGTACTAGATACATTTTGTATTTAATTCAATTTGTAATAAAGAAACTATATTTCCAACAATTTCTCACGTAATATCAATTCATTTTCAGTCATGTAACCTCTGTGTAATTCTTCTACAATCTTATCGCAATTAAAGCATAATACTTTTTCATCACCTAAATAACCAACTGGATAAGGAACACCTACATAGTCAAAATCACGTTTATCTGCTGAAATAACCATTCTTCCGATAATCATAATGATTGGTTCTACACCTTCTAGTTTAACAACTGAGCCAATAGGTAATAGTTTCATTTATTTGCTCTCCTTTTTCTTTTTATATCTGAATATAAATTCTAAAATAATTATAAAAGCAAATCCAATAGATAATTGAATGACTGTAAAAAGGATTTTTTCTTTTGAAGAAGCTTCAGGTAAATTCCATATTACTACAAGGGGAATAAGTACCCCAACAATGGGAATAATCCTTAACAATTTATTCATATTTTGAATTCCCCTATCACATAGGTAATATCATTTCCTGTTAAATTTACTATGTACCAATTCAAAAAACTTATTTGCACCAAGTGAAATTGCACCAATAATAAGAACCCCAATAATAAAATAAATCTTTTTAAATACACTGTAAGGAGATAAAATAGCAACTACAAGAAGTATTATAATTGCAACGAATGTGACTAATTTTCCAACTTTAAATGCTTGCATATCAGCTTTCCTCTTTCTTTGTTTTTTCAAATTTGATAAATCCTCCAAGGCCAAACTCTTCCCCAAAGTATCCCCCGGTTTCAGCTCCAAGCTTTACTTTATAACCGAATGTACCTAATCCTAATTCCCCTTTTGCTATTACATCATAGTCTCCTATAAATGGAACGAAATCTGGGATATGAAAAAGATTTAACTCTGTTTCATATTTGTTAGCAGTAAGTTCCGATGCAATTTTTAATGTATATTGATCCACACCTGTTGTAAAGTTTGCTTCGCCAAACTTTTGAGTAAGGGTTAACTCTTGCGGAGTAAACCTAATAGGTCCAATGGGCCCAATAAAAGTAGTAATTGGAACCTTTATTTTTGTTATTTTAAAGGAGTTTTCTAAAGCAGATCCCTCTATTTTTGCTCCAATAATATTTCCAGCCACTAAATCATCTTTAGCAGCATCAACAGAAAAAGGTACATTTACATCTATTTTTCCAGATAAAGCTTTCATGTTCCACTCGCTGTTATTACCAAGAGGCTCCTTACCATCAATCACAGAACCTTCTAAAACTCCTCCAACACGATCTCCATCTTTCCATTCTGCTTCACCTGTAAAATATTTAATGTTATCCTTATCATCTTTTTTAATTCCTGCCTGTGCTATTTTATTAGCTTCACGAGTTTTCGTTTCTGTAATTTTTTGAATAGATATTGCGCATCCCATGTTCAACACTTGCGTATCAAATATGCCGCTAACGGCATTAAAACCTTTTCCACTTTGAACTTCCGCAAGGCCTTGCGCAATACTAGTTGCTAATTGAATTGCTGTACTATAGTTATTGCTAGATGTTTGATTAAATTCATATAGATGATCTAGCTTTTCTTGCAGTTTTTGCCTCATAGCAATAAAAAGATTCGCCATAGCTTCCATACCCGAGATTGGCATAGCTTGACTCATGGCCTCCATATTTACTTTCATTCGATCAATTTCTTGAATTTGTTCTCGTAACTCTTGTTCGATGACATCAGTTGAAGCTACCTTTGATTGAAATTGACTTGGAAAGGTATTATTTTGGCGGATTAGTTCTTCACATAATTAAATAATACCTTGCGCTAAAGGACGAAAGGTTTGTACAAAAAATGATTTTGCACTACTATATGTTTGTCCTTGTAAAACCGTATCGATTGCAAAAGCGTCAATCGACTGGATCGCTTGTTCCATACCTTGAATGGTAGCAGTACATACAGCATTCATACTTTGAGTTTGGTTTTGTACTTCTCCCAAATACATATTTAAACTCATGAATTGGTCTCCTTTACTAATTTTTGTTTCTGATAAGAAAAATCATTTTCTAAATCCCTAAGATCTCGTTTCTCTTTAAACAATGTTTCTTTTTGTTTTTCCAATTCAAATGTAAGTTTTCGCTCAATGTGTTGTGCTTCTTGACGCATATTCATAAAAAAATAAGATAATTCTTTATCACGATGCCAAGCTTCTAAAATTCGATTAAATAAACGATTACTTCTATTTTTCCATTCATAAAAATCTCGTTCCACATGTTCCTGAGTTTGAATTGCAAATTGATTTCGATCCTGTTCTTCGAATACACTTTGTAATTTTTGATTCAATTGATTAATTTGTTTTTCAATATCTTGACTCATCTTTTTCCACCTACCCTTTTACTTTTATCAGATGGTCACATTAGCGAACAGTATTATGAAGTTCATTATCTATTCTCTCAAACTCGTTAGCTACCGAGTGAATATTATTAATCGATTGTTGAAAGGCAGCAAGAAATTGTCTCGTCAAATCTAAAACTTGTTGATTCGCTTCTTGTGCTTTGAAATTAACAGATAATGTTGTACGTGTCGCCTTTGTTATAGAACGACTTGTTACACCTTGAATCCTGTCAGAAGCTGATCTCATTTTCGTAGCAATTTGAGTTATTGTTTGTAAATTACTTTGAAATTGTCCCATTCTTTCAAACCCTTCCTATAATTTCTCCAAACATATTCAGGGAATTTCAATAAAATAAATGAACTTTACTTATCAATATCACCTTTTTTAAATACCTATCCAATCTAAAAACTAAGCACGCAATCAAATGAGCCATACAATATAAGTTGTATGGCTCATTCTAAGTTCTTGTTATATAGAGTAGAACGTTTTTTATTTCAAACCAAAATTACGTGATAATTCTTCATCATGAGAAGCAACAGCTTCTGCAGTTTTATTAAGCTGCATATTAATGTCTTGTAATAACTGTGCGAAATTCTGTACTTTTGGTTTTAATTGATTAAACTGTTGGTCAAAACCTTCAAAAGCACGGCCTTCCCATTCTCCTCTTAATTCATTCTGTAAGATTAGAATCTTAGTTTTATATTTATTTAATCTCATAAATTATTACTTATCCAAAACTTTTTGGGCTATTAATGTTTAGCATATACAAGCTTAATAGATTAGATTAAATTTTTTATTCACTAGAGAACTCATATACAATTATATCAAGATTGAGATCGCGAAGTTGTAGTTAAAAATATCATGTATAGTAGAACAATAGCGGCTATTGTCATGTAGGATATTGTTAATCCAAATGCATCTGCTATAGTACTGCTAGCTATTGGCCCAATCATCATACCAATTGAATAAACTGTATTATAAATGTATACTATACTTTTAAATTAAGAGGATAGCTCCTTTAATGTATCCTGTAATTTAAATTTTTTAAGTTGATAAGAAGCAATTAATCCTGCACATGTCCCCAATAATATACTAATTACGACTAAAAATACTATTTGTACATAAGGAATATCTATCACACTTAAATCCAAACTAGGCAAGACAATATAGCTAAATATTATTCCTCCTAGCACCCCAATAACACTCGCTATTAGCCCTAAAAAAGTCCCTTCTAACCAAATAATTTTTTTCATTTGTCCTGGAATTGCACCAACTGCTCGAATCATACTAATTTCAGCACGACGTTCGTATATACTTGCTATAATTGCATTCATCAAACCAATCCCGGAAATTATAAAAATAATACCAACCAATAGCTGAATTAATAGTAACATTTGATTTAACAACGTTTGTTGCTCTCTTAATAAATCTGTACTATTAATAAGTTCTATATTGGCTCCATTTTTTATAACTCGATTAATCTTCTGTTCTATACTATTAATATTTTTATGAGGATCTATCATTATTTCTATAGATTCATAACCTTTTATATGAAAATTCTTTTTTCCCCATTCTTCATTAACTAATACTGCCCTTGTATTCATTTGTAAATTTTTTTCTAATATTGACGTAATCTTAATAAATTGTGGCTTATGATTTTGCGATTGGATTTTAATTTTATCATTCAATTTTATTCCTAAATAATCAGCTGTTTTCTTTGAAATAATTCCCTCACCATTTTTTAAAGGTTCCTGTAAACTTTTCCCTGATACTACTTTTATTTTTTTAATCTTACTAAATTCAACCAGATCTACCCCAGAAACCTCTATATTTTTAAAATCAATATTTTGTTTACGCATATAGTCATACCATTCAGGATCAGACTTTTTAAAATCGTAATCAACTAATTGAGATTGAGTATCCGTCGCTATAGCAACAACATCTTTCACACCTTCTATCTGCTTAACTTTTTCTAACCATTCAAAAGGAATATATTCATTCCCACGCATTAACATTGGAATACGAATAACTAAGTCTGAAGGCATACTTTCCTTTATCCCTTGTTTCATACCTTCCTTCATTGAATTCATATACATACTCCCTACTAAGGCTAACATAAATCCAAATGATATTATTGCAACCGATATTGCTACTTTTTGTCGATTACGAATTACATTTCGGCTACTTATAGAGGTTTCTATACGAAAGAAAATTTGGAACGGTTTCGTGATTATAGGTGCCATAACTCGAATAATAAATGGTATGGAAAATAATAAACCTACCACAAATAAAAATGTACCTATAGGACTAATATTTATTTTGAAAAACTTCTCTGTGAAACTTGCACTTACTCCAATAGCAATACCCAATATCGCTATAAAGAAGCTAATTATACTTATTTTTTTCTCTTTTTCTTCGGCAGAAAGAAATCCAGGTCTAAAAGCTTGTACAGGAGGAACTTTTCTTATTGACATCGCTGGAATAATTGATCCTACTATAGACATAATAATCCCCAAAATTAAAGTCAAAATTAATAGATTCCATGGGATTATAAAAATTTCGTTATCAACACTTCCCACACCTATCCATCTATTAATAAGTCCAGCAGCCAAACGGTAAAATAAAGTTCCAGATAAAACTCCTACTAAAGAACCTATACTTCCGATTATTAACGATTCAATTATTACTACACCAATGATTTGTGTAGATCCACTACCAAGAGCACGTAATAAAGCCCATTGTTTAAATCGATCACGTACAGACAAGAAAAAGCTTCCCATGACTAAAAGAGCTACTACAAATAATGCAACACCACCTAACCCCCAGATTAAAGGTTTCATTACATTTAAACGATCAAAGGCTTTCTCTACATATACACGCTGATCAATTTTCACATCGCCCAGCACACTTTTGATTTCAGAAACTAAAGATTTTTCTTCACTAGCATTGACTGTTTTAACTTGCACTAAATTATATTTTTTTTTCAAATTTAATTCATCTTGTAGCCATTTAATAGGAAAAAATGCAGTTTGCTTCATTGCAGCCATTGTAGGTGGATTAAGAATTCCAACTATTTTCACTGTTTTTTCATTAAAAGGTGGGAAGGGCATTTTGATTTCTTCACCTAGTTTAAGGTTGTTTTTTTCTATATAAGACTTTGTAAGTGCAACTTCAGCTCCTTTTTCTGGGTACCTACCTTGAACAATCTTATAAGAACGAATTTCAGGTGAATTTTGCTCAACTCCCCAATATGATGGCTGATTTGAGATTTCTGGGTTATTAGGTATTACATATGGGATCAATACCTTCGATACAGTTTTCAAACTTACAAGTTTTTTTATTTTATTTACTTCTTCATCATCCAAATACTTATCATTCTTTAGATAACCAAATTGAAAGTTATAGTCACCATAGTTATTAATAACTTGCTGCTTTACAGTTTCTTCTACAGATTTATTTCCAAGTAACAACATGGTGGCCAACATTACACCTAAAGCCGTACCAAGGATAATGAGTATTGTTCTTAAATGATTTTCTTTTATTGACTTTAACGCATATTTAAAAGTCCACATTTACAGAACCTCCTATCCTACTGAAAATATTTGTTCATAATTTCTTGAATACGTTTAACTTTTTCATGAATATTTTCTTTAGTCTCTCTATATTCATGAATTATTGCACCATCTAATAAGAAAACTACTCTATCTGCATGAGCTGCTACAAAAGGATCATGTGTTACTACCACAGCTGTTTGATTTAAATCATCACAAGCATCCCTAAGTACGGTAATTATATTTTTACTATTTTCCGAATCTAAAGCACCAGTCGGTTCATCCGCTAATATAATTTCTGGATTATTTGCAAAAGCCCTAGCAATTGCAACTCGTTGTTGTTGACCTCCAGAAAGTTGGGAGGGTAGATTTCTTTCTTTCCCTTCTAAGCCAACAATTTTTAAAAGCTTCTTTGCTTGTTCATTTGCTTTTTGTTGTTTAACACCATCTAATAATAATGGAAGCGCAACATTTTCTTCTGCATTAAATATCGGTATAAGATTGAATTGCTGAAAAATAAACCCAATCTTTCTTCTTCGGAATAACGCCAATTCCTTTTCATTTAGCATTGAAATTTCTGTATCCCCTATGTGAATTACCCCTGCAGTTGGTACATCTATTCCTCCCAATAATTGTAATAATGTAGTTTTACCTGATCCACTTGCACCCATTATACATAAGAATTCACCTTGCTTTATTTCAAGGTTTATCCCTTTCAAGATATTTATCATTTTCCTTTCAATAGTAAATGATTTCTCTAAATTTTTAACTTCTATAATTCCCATAAAAACCCCCTATATTACTTAGATATAACTGTAAACGCCAAGGAGAATTTTACAATTTCTGCTAAGTTTCCTTTTACACATTAGATTACGCATAGCCCACTTGATATGGAGCCTCTACAGGTATGATAAACAGCCTTGAAGCCTTAGTAATAAAAGAACCATGGCTGATTCTACAAGGCTATCATACCTGCTTCTCCAAATAAAGTGGGCGACAAATGTGGATAAAAATGTAAAGTTCATATTAGCGAAAACTGTAAAATTTATTCTGGCGTTTACAACTACTTAATTAGAAATTAAGCAATCCTTTTATAAACATGTAAACGATTTCTTTTTAATTCGAAGTACTATAATAAGCAGTAGTTTTATTAGACATATGTATTTCTACTGGCTAAAACAAACTGATTTAGCAACACTTTATCTGTAACACGAGTACCACCAATATTAGAATCTAAATCAAATCCTTGTTTTTTCCATGCTTGCCAAACTAACTTAGAACAATAATATTCACTTTCAGACCATTTAGTTGTCCATATTGTGTATGGTGATCCTTCTTTACTAAGTGCAAAATCCACAGTATTTGTAGTTTGGCCACCTTTAGCACCATTTACAATTAAAGCTACTTCAGTTTTATAGTTTCTCCATTTATTTGGTCTTCTCTTAACACCATATGTAGGAGTAGCATCAATCATATAACTTCTATCCCAATCTACAATAGCTGTATGACCATGCTGAAATCCCCAAGTATTTGAATAAAATATCTCCAGCTGACCCTAAAGCATCACCATAATAAGGACTCGTATTGGCAATAGAAGATTGTTGTTTTAATCCTTTATTATTAATTTTATTTGATTTAGTAAGATTTGAAAGATATTCATGTTTTTCTGGATTTTCTTCTTTTAATCTCTCTACTTCTTGATTTAACATTGGAGAGTTTTTAATTGAATAACCATCTTTTTTCATTTGTGATAAAACTTCTTTTTCTTGTTTAAAGGCTGTTTCCTCTGAGACTTTCCAAGCTTTTTCTAACAATTCCTTATCTTGATTACTTAAATTATTTACTCCTTCTGAAGAAGCTTCAGCACTTGTGAAACCAGAAAATAAAATTCCAGCTGCTACTAAACTACTTAAAACCTTCCTATAATTTAACAAAAAACCATAATCCTTCCTTTTTTCACTTCTCCCTTCGACAATTATACTATTTTTCAGCAAATTATTCACCATTTTTGAAAATATTTCCCAATCAGAAAATAAAGACTAATCGAGTAGGAGAGGGTGATTAACCCTCGACCTCTCACACCACCGTACGTACGGTTCCGTATACGGCGGTTCAATTAAGTCTGACGAATCATTGAATATCTATTACTCAAACTTCTGAGCCCTAGACTTTCCCAATACGAATTGTCTAGGGTTCTTTGTAGAATTGGACTTTTTGAGATTCTCCAATATTGTTTTCTAGAGTTCCCCCATTCGTATGCTATCTGTTTGGAAATACCGAAAGATTGAAGCTTCTTCCTTCTTGTTCTTGGTAACTTCCATTGTTTCCACACAATCATCCGAAGTCTTCTCCGAGTCCATTTGTCCAATTCTTGAAATATGGTTGGTGTGTCACTTCATGCATAATATCCACACCATCCAATTAGATATTGATTGAGTTTCTCCATTCTTTGTTCCATTGATATAGATTTTGACCTCGCTGTAAGTTCTCGAATTTTCTTCTTCACTCGTTTCTTACTTTCGTTGGAGATTCTAATCTTTACTTCTTTCCCTAACGTGAAGCTAAACCCAAGAAAATTTCTCTTCCAAGGTCGGTCAATTGCTGACTTCTCTTGGTTTACCTTTAACTTTAATTTCTTTTCAATGAAGGTTGTAACCGATTCTTTCACACGGATTCCAGCTTTTCTTGATTTCACGTAAATATTACAGTCATCCGCATATCTTACAAATCGGAGACCTCTAGCTTCTAGTTCTTTATCTCGTTCATTCAAGAGGATATTCGATAATAGGGGGCTTAACGGTCCACCTTGTGGTGTTCCTTCGTAAGTGTCTCTTACTACTCCACTTATCATTACACCCGATTGTAAGTATCTTCGAGTCAGTCGAAGTATTCATTTGTCCTTCACTTTCTTTGCGATAATTGCCATCAATTTATCATGGTTTACTTTGTTAAAGAATTTCTCTAAATCCATGTCTATTACCTATTTGTACCCTTCCTTTATATACGTTCTCGCTTTCCTTACGGCATCATGTCCTCTTTTATTCGGGCGAAAGCCATAGCTATTTGGTGAAAACGTAGGATCAAATATGGGAGTTAAGATTTGAGAGATTGCTTGTTGGATGAAGCGGTCTGTCACGGTTGGGATACCTAATACCCTTACTCCTCCGTTTGGTTTCGGGATTTCGATACGACGGACAGGAGAAGGTATATATGTTCCTTCCTCAATTTTGCTCGCGAATGATTTGCCAATTCTCGTACACATGCCTTCGTAGGAATGTTACGGGCATGTTGTCGATTCCATGACTCCCTTTGTTCGACTCTTTTCAGAGCCATGATTAAGGTTTCCCGTGACAATAGTTGTTTCATCAACATTTTGATATTCCTTTCTTCGTGAACGTTACTTTCTGTTTGTGCCACTCTTTACTCAGCCCTCTTGAAGTAGTCCCCCATGTATTCACCATTTCCTCCCTCAAGTAAGTCCGTTTGGATTGTCTGCTTCTACATAAAGAGTGAACGCCCAGTGTAATGTTCTTCCTAATTGTTCAGTCCTTCCCTATCTTTTCGCCGAGATAGGTACTATGACCTCTGCTAACTTCCGATTGTTCAGCTTACTTTCATAAGTAAGGTTATCAAGTTCACTTGACGTATCAATCAGACCTCCCCAGGTAAGCACATATTCTTCCTCTCCACCTATCTGCTTCATTTACTCTGTATCACCTTTGGCAGTAAGGACTTTGATTTGTTTAGCAATCTCATCCAATGATACCTAGCCTTATATGAAGTTCGTGTTCCTCAGACCGGAGATTTGCCGCCGACTTCCTTCAGATTCCGCGTCACCACGGACACCCTTGTCTTAAGCTAATCGTTACTACTGCCTTCACAATTCGGGACTTGAACCCTAGAGAATATGCACATGCTGGGCGCACTAAAAATAAGAATCCTTGTATTGACAAGGATTCTATGAAAAATTCGCTACCTATAATAGGACGTTATATTAACCTTACATACATATAGTATTCATCAAGATTAATCTTTACAATTAAAAGAAAACTAAATTACATCTTTAATGTTAAGCTATCCCACAATTAATAATTCTAGTTATTTGACATATTTAAGTGAGGGTTAATCTGAAGCTCTTTTAGCAAATTCGAAAAGTTCGAATCGATGAAAGTTGATCATTAAAATCTAAATGCGTATGAAGATTAACCACACGTGAATTGTTACCTCTAGTTATTAGTAAAATAATCCTACCTTTGAAGCCTCTATGCTCATACAAAGCTACTAAAGATCTAGGTGGGCATCTTACAGAAGAAATTTTATCATTCCACACATCTCCGACATATTCTACATCATTTCCTAGATTTACATTAAATGACGAACCAGTTGCGTTTATATGTTCAAAGAATTCGACTGTACTTTGTCTAACATCTATATTTTCATAAGAATCAGGATTGTAATTACTTGGATTGTAATTACTTGGATCATAGTTATTTGGATTGTAATTATTTGGATTATAATACATAAACATCTCTCCAATACTCTTTTTCTAGGCTATATTAATCATCTTAATATTAATTATTGATACAACTTCGCAGTCAATGACATTATATTTAACTGTAAAGTTTTTAGATAATTGTCCATATAAAATTGGATGAATGCCTTATTAATCCAAAGCTATGCTTTGGATTAATAAAAAAAATACCTAACTAAAATACAAATGTTAAAATGTCCATATTCCACCTAATAACAAAGTCTATATGTTTTAATTGATGAAGTATTGTCCCCCCAACCACCTTCTACAAGATTAAAAAGTTGAGGAGAATTCCCTGTATTTACAAGATACCTAACTCTCCCCCCGAAACCTCTATGTTGATATAAAACCACTAAAGTAAGAGGTGCAACAAGCACAGAAGAAATTCTATCACTCCACCAGTCTTCCAAAACTTCTTTAAATTCTCCTGAGTTCATTGTGAAAGAAGAACCTGCCCCATTAATATGTTCATAAAAAGTGTTAACAGGACCACGAAAGTTTAAATTATAACTATATTGGTCATAAAACATAAAAATCCCTCCAATACACTCCATTTCCTATAAAACATATGCCCATTTACAATTTATGTATGGGCGATTAACCAATCAATATTTAACTTTTTTAAATAAATATCTAAATTAAAAAATCTAATAAATATCTTGTCTATTTAGTACTTTCCCCCTAGACAAGTAAAAACTTAAAACTACCCAATCACATTAGATAAATTACTCATAATCTATAATTTGAATGACTATGTAAAACTCTTAAAATACCTTATAAAACCTTAATTTACACTTAGATTAATATATGAATTAAAGAGAGAGAAAAAACTATGTACTGTATAAACTGTTTTCCAGTACTTGACTGTGTTTATTTTGGAAATAGACCGATTTGCTATTATAAACAACAATGTACCATAAAGACTTGTCCAACTATACCAGAGATTCCGATACCAATACCCGGTTCAGAACCATTAGGACCGGTAGAAATGTCCTCAAATTCTCCTGCAATCATGTGATATTCATCTGAACCAAGTTGTTTTGCGCGTTGCATGCAAATAACAGGAGGTGATTTCTACACCTGTCAAAGAGTATGTAAGCCCATTTACCAGTAATTTCACGACATAACTTGGTGGTTGGCTGGGGTAAGTGAAGCGAGAGGCTAGACCCTTTTAATGTCTTAAAAATATAAAATAAATATTTATTCATGAACACTTGAACTAGGCGGTTCCGCGGGTATGATTCCTATAACGAGAATTATGTAAATAAGCTGTCCACATGGGCAGCTCCATTTACATAATTCTCGTTATCAGTAGTCAACGATGCATAAAATTTTCGTTATGGGGGAATGAAAAAATCTTAGGTTGATGAACATAAGGTATCGTCAGCATTTTGGAAAATAACCACGCTAAGAGTTTTTGAGTCATTTTAATGTAGGTTTAAAATAAAGTTTGATCACTTTTTGCTATGTTATTGAACTAAATTTGGCTTTGTAATTAAATGCAATTGAACACTGCCCGCCACTTTATTGTTGATTTTGGCAATAAACAATATTACCTCCGGTGCTAAAACAGTTTGCCAATACTTTATCGCTTCTTCTTGTTCCAGTGGAGGTAAAAAACCTATTGACGCTCCATCATCTACTAAAGTTTTCAAAAGTTCAGAAATCTCTTCAATATCTTCATCAAGTAGTTTACTCTCTTTTATTTCTAGATTTTGCATTACTTTACTTTTCCCCCTTTTGTTCACTCAATATATAATTGTATATGTTAAACTGCGCTTACTGAAGAAACGGGCCCTATAATTGAACAGCATCCTATGCCTTATTGCATAGTTTTATTTTTGTCATAGGCAAAACGAATAAAGATAAGAAATAATAGTGATTAATTGCAACAAAGCCAAATAATGCAATTTCATTATTTGAAAAATGTAATGGCTCATACCTTAATAAAAAATCGCCAATCCCTTAATCAAATTGATATTTTCCCCCAAATAAAAGAAATCAACGATTGTAATTGTAACACTTCCCATTTCTGACCAAATTGCATATGCAATGGACATTTCTATCCCCTTTAATGTAAATGAAAGAAAAACAAAGCTATATATTGAATACAAAAATAAGGATACTTGAAATAATTTTTATTATTCTAAATTTAGCGTTATTGTTTTGAATTTCCACACTATTTTTTTATTATCTAAACAGTTAATAACATGTAATAAAAACCTCTACATTCAAATATTACTACATATTTTTGGAGATAAATAAGATTGTTTTTTCTTTTAATAATAATTAGAATTTCACAAATGATTGAATTAACATAAAAATTATAATACAATTTATATTAAGTTTTATAACCTAGTAATAAAGGTAGGTGTCATTATGTATTCAAAAGCGCGAATTACAGCTGTTGGGACTTATGTGCCTGAGAAAGTATTGTCAAATGAAGATATATCAAACCTTGTAGAAACGACAGATGAATGGATTGTTCAGCGAACTGGTATGCATGAACGAAGAATCGCTTCCTCTAATGAATTCTCTACAACTTTATGCATTCGAGCTGTCCAAAACTTAATCGATCGATTCCATGTTTCAATTGATGATGTCGATTTAATTATTGTTGCGACTGCTACACCAGATTACATGTTCCCCAATACCGCAAGTCAAGTTCAGACTCATTTTGACATCCCTCATACAGGAGCAATTGATTTAAGTGCAGCATGCGCAGGTTTTGTTTATGGATTAATTGTTGCCAATGGCCTTATTACTTCAAGGACTAACAAAAAGATACTCGTAATTGGCGCTGAAACACTGTCAAAAATTACAGATTATAGCGATCGTACTACTTGCATCCTTTTCGGGGACGGCGCTGGTGCAGCTCTTGTAGAATATGACGAACATAATCCTAGTTTTTTAGGAACTTATATGGGATCTAATGGTTCTGGGGGAATTCATTTATATCAAACAGCTTTATCTAAAACGATGAATGGAGCACAATTACAAGACACACCTTATCTCGTTCAAAACGGAAGAGCCGTCTACAAATGGGCTGTAAATACTGTTCCTCAAGGTGTACAAAAATTACTACAGAAAAATCATTTACATGTAACCGATATTGATTGGTTCATTCCACATAGCGTGAATTTAAGAATGATCGAATCCATTTGTGAACGAACAGGTATTTCTCTTGATAACACGCTTATGAGTCTACAATATTGCGGAAATACTTCTGCTGCTTCTATTCCACTAGCACTTGATATTGGGTTGAAAGACGGAAAAATCACTACTGGTAATACATTACTTTTATATGGATTTGGCGGTGGCCTTGTACATGCGGGACTTATTTTGAAATGGTGTATATAGCGCATAATCATAAGGCTGATGTCTTATCACATCAGCCTTACAAACAGTGTGTATTTATTACATTATAGAATATTTTTCGCAACAATTTTTAAATGCTCTGGTGCAATAATTTCTTGTATATGTTCCTGCAAGTCTTCCTGAAGCATCTCTTCTATGTGTTCTAATGATACTTCAAGCGGTGTACATTCTAATGTTTTAATGTTTAATACTGAATAATGATCCTTTTTCTTTATAACTAAATACTGATTTTCTTCTGTTATTAGTAGAGAACCTAATCGAATTTCAAGTAAGCGTTGATCATCAAATTTCATCTTACATCCCTCTCTTTACTTATCAAAAAACATTTTTACAGAATTTCCCTTCTTGCTATCAATCTATCATAAATCATTTCAAAAAAATACATCTAATCCGTTCCTATTCCTATAGAGCACTCTTCATTCTCTTTATGTTTCATCACAAAAAACTTTCTCAACATTTCAAGCTCCCCTTCCTATTTTCGCATTGCTTAAAATGACTTATAATGAATGTAATAAAAGATTGGCCTCTCCTAATTCATGTACATATAGTTGATCGGTACGATTTGTTACCGATCCTTTTTTTGTCCTTCTATGATTGACAATATAAACTCTGCATCTCGCGCTACACCACATAGAAGCGCCGAACCTCTTTGATGTTGCCAAGGTAAACCTATATAGTATAATCCTGACACTACACTAACTCCTCTTGTATGAATTGGCATACCTGCTTGATTCACTGCACCTTCTATTTCAATCCATTGATAATTCGGTATAAATCCTGTGGACCAAATTATATTTTGCACTTCATATGTGCTATCATCTGAAAAGATTACTTTGTTTTGCAATGCACTTACTACCTTTGATTTTACTGTTATTTTCCCATTATGAATCAATCTCTTACATTCAAAACCAAATATGGGATCTTTCTGTTTCTGAAACCATCTTCCCCGTCTCGTATCGGTTCCGGCATATAGTAGTCCGATTTTCTCAAGCCAAGCAAAAATGCTCTTTCCCATTATTTTTAATGGTAAAAAAGAAAGCGGATGGCTAACAGCAATCGTAATATCGCGATACTGCGCAAGCTCTACCGCAATTTGTGTCCCGGAGTTTCCACCGCCAACTACAAGAACTGGCCCATTAGGAATTTGTTTTGGTGATTGATATTGAGAAGAATGAATTTGAAAAATATCATTGGAAAGATTTTTGGAAACAGAGGGAATGAACGGTTTTTGAAAGGCACCTGCTGCAACAATCACTTGTTTCGCTTGTAGCACCTTGTCTGAAGTATAGACTTCAAATGTATCCCCCTTTTTTCTTATCTTTGAAACATTCATCTGTAACCTTACTGGTATAGAAAAATGTTTTGCATATGCTTCTAAATAATTGGCAATTTCGTCTTTCGTTGGATACCCATCTTGCTTTCCAGCTAAACTCATACCTGGCAATGCACTATAAGCTCTCGGTGTAAACAACTGCAAAGAGTCATATCGCTTTCTCCATACATCACCAATTCGCTCTTCTCCATCTAATAAGACAAAGTGATTGTTTTCTCTTTGCAAGTAATACCCCATAACTAAACCTGCCTGACCTGCTCCCACTATAATCACATCTAACATGTGCATCCCTCTTTTCGTCCTAAAACGCATGAATATATGTTCATATGTTCATGCGTTTTCTTCCATCATATAAATTTTCTTTTTACAAATCAAGGGGATTTCTTCGCTATAAAATAAGTTTTCACATAACGTTCAATTGTTTTGTATAGACAGATATCCTATAATTACAATGATTGCAACTTTTCGTTGTTGTACCATGACTCCTAGAAATCTGGGAGTTTTATCATTTTTATCACTCAGACTCTGACACTTGTTACTAGAACAGAGAACAAGTCTAGAACTTAATGCATGACATGATGTTAAGTTGCTGTATCTATTCGCTTCTCCTTGGAAAATCAAAAAGTGAGATTATAAGGATACTACCGAATATCTATTTCATTGCAGTCTCTTTGTTAAATGAGAGGAAGTGTTTAAAAACATAGAAATATGTAACGATTATTACTTTCAAATACAACATGACTACTTCAAGGGGGAACATAATCATGAAAAAATTATATTATGCATCGTTTGTATATTTGATTATCGGGTTATTAGCTGGTGTATTTGCGAGAGAATACGCAAAAGCAAAAGGCATTCTCGGCTCTACTCTACTAAATCTTTTACATACGCATACGCTCGTACTAGGATTTTTATTCTTTTTAATCACTCTAGCATTAGCAAAATCATTTGCATTCCATAAAATAAAAGGTTTTGATATGTGGTTTATCGTTCATAATATTGGGTTAATATTAACCCTTGCTTCCATGGCAACACGAGGACTCCTTCAACTAAATGGGGCAGATTTTAAAGGCTTAACGTATATCGTAGCAGTTTCTCATTCTCTTATTGGTCTAAGTCTTGTTTGGTTTATGATTTTATTAAAAAAATCATTCAAAATATAATGTAAAAAAGAGGCTCTCCTATAGGTAGGAAGCCTCTTTTTTAGGTTAAATCATTCTCCTGTTTCAGCAAATGTTTTAATTCGCTCTCCAATCTCACTCCGTACTCTTTGGAATACATCCCATTCATTCTTATCTTCCCAGTCATTACTCCAAATGCTTTACATGAATTCCGACATGTACATATTGCATACTCATTCCTCCCCAACTTCATTCATCCCGCTATTTTAGGGCAGTAAGACTCCCGCCTCAAGATTCAGAAAGAAGCAAGGAAGATAGCTGGGAGTAGGGCTGCCCGTAACAGCCCGATTGGTGAGGGCTCATAATCAGTGGGGGATGAAGAAAACCTCCACTTTTTTTGATTTATGAAATACAAAAACTGAGCAGCAACTACCGCTTCCAGTTTTTCAAAATACACAACAAAGCTCTTCCGACAATAAATGATTGACTTCTTCATCATTCAAATCATAATAACTCCATGTCCCTTTTGTCTCCTTTACAATTAAATTTGCATCAAGAGAGTAAGAAAAAGATTCTTCATCTTCAGGTACTTTGCAAAAATGGCGTGTAAATTGTTTCACCAATTTGTGGAAATGCTACAAGAATAATCATTAACAATAGCGATGGCACTGAGACTTTTTTCATTTCTAATCCCCTCCTATAACTTAGAAAATCTCAGATTATTAAAACGTTCTTTTGCTACGGAATGGGAGGGACCATGATAGAAATGTGATTATACAACAACAAAATAAGCACCTCATTTTCCTCATATCAATATCTATAGGAGGGTATGAGTGAAGCTATCATTTTTACTATTTCTCTTCATAAACATTAAGATAACATATATTGTAAATTCCCATACATACAGATAGTAGGTTCTTATCTTTCTTTGTGAGTATTCTTATTTTTCAGGAGTGAACCATACAATTTGTTGCATGCGAACAAATGTAAGTATTTCTTTTTCTTCTAATGTAATATGATCTGGTTTTACACTTCTTAACGTTCCACTCACACTTCCTCGAATCGTTTCAACTGTAATTCTTCTTCCTACAATAGATTGTAATGTTTGTACAACGTACGGATCAACTAATGCAACGATTTCTCCACTTAACTCATAACCATCTCGAAAATAGCCGTATACATCCTCATATGAATAGTACATACTTTAGCCCCCTCTTTTCAAGATGTTCTGTAAGTGTATGTTCTATTCATTTAAAATGTGCCTATCTAATAGAAAAGAGATACCGCATAATGGTATCTCTTTCATACGTAAGGAATATGAGAAGAAACGATTTTCTTGTCTATTCCCATTTATAAATCCAAAATTCTTCAATCTGCAACCATTTTAATGCTGCAGCATCTTTATTTTGAATTTTCACTTCTGTTTCTTCTAGCATTGCTTCTGTTTGCGAACGATGCGCACGCAAAGCTGCTAGTTTTTGATCAAAGACTTCACTAATATTATTTACAATATCCGGCTCTCCTAATACTTCTTCACGATTTTTTGTAATCGCAACAGCATGTATCACTGGACGCGTTTCTTTTGGCATGCGAGATACAGCGCGAACTGTAGCACGTCCGAATGCGTCATGGTCTGGATGAACACCATGTTCTGGATAGAATGTAATAATTCTTGATGGTTGCACATCACGAATGACAGCTTCAATTTTATCAGCTACAAAATCTACATCTTCAAATTCTAATGTTTTATCATGAAATCCGAGCAATCTTAAATCAGTAATCCCCATTGCTTCACATGCATCTTTTAATTCTTTTTCGCGAATACTTGAGATTGTCTCACGGTTTGCAAATACATGTTTCCCCATATTCCTTCCCATTTGACCAAGCGTTCCGCACGCATATGTTACAGGTACTCCTTGTCTTGTTAATAAACTAATTGTTCCTCCTGCTGCATAGGATTCATCATCGGGATGTGGAAATACAACTAATACATGTTTCTCCATATTTTCCCCTCCTTCTTATTTAAATGGTGTTAAGCTTAATTCAAGAGCTACAGCCAGACGCCCTTTATTATCATGACCTGAAAGTAACAAACGACCTTGCTCGTCCACTTCCCAATGTGTAATACCTTCAGCGTATACCCAGCCGTGATCCATTTTCAGACCAACTCGGTACGGATTCGTTCCAACAATTTTACCACGTTCAAAACGAATGATAGCATTACGAATGAATGCCCCAACTGTCATCATCTTTTCATTAAAATGTGAAGCGTATGCTCCATTTGTTGTTTCTAAATGAATATATACATCTTTATTTACAAAACGTTCAATTTCATGTTGAACAACTGTTTTATCTTTTACTATTTCCATCGGATTTCACCTCTTTAAAACATTTTACGCAAAAATAATGTAAATTGCTATCTCTATATTAGAGCAGAATGCTTACTTTTCCTAATAATTTGCACTTTATTTTACAAATTTATAGTATGTGAAATTTTGTTTTCGCTTACAATTGCAAAACGTTTTCTTTCCTTTTTTAATTTGCTACAATATATTTTATACGGAGGGATAAATTCGACAATTGAATACATATTTTAAAGAAGGTGACATATTGGAACATTCAGCACATGAAGTAACAAACCTGCAATATTATTTTGCAATTGCCGTATTTTTAATTACATACGGATTTATTATTTCGGAAAAATTGAACCGTGCTGTTATTGCACTGTTCGGTGCTGCTATTATGATTATTTTTAGCATTGTAGACTTACATACTGCTTTTACATCTCATATTCAATGGGAAACAATTACCCTTCTCATCGGCATGATGATTCTTGTTCATATTACAAGTCAATCAGGCGTATTTGAGTATGTAGCGATTAAAGCAGCAAAAGCAGCAGGCGGAAAGCCCATTCGCATTTTATTATTTTTATCCCTATTAACTGCCGTCGGTTCCGCATTTTTAGATAACGTTACAACCGTTTTATTAATCGTCCCTGTTACGTTATCCATTACACGCATGTTAAAAGTACAACCTGTTCCTTACTTCATTTCAGAAGTATTATTTTCAAATATTGGTGGTACAGCGACATTAATTGGTGACCCACCAAATATTATGATTGGATCAGCGAATAAGCATCTAGATTTTAATGCTTTCTTACTTAATTTAGCACCCATTGTTCTTATTATTTCTATCGTTACGTTAACTATTATTTACTTTATGTATAGGAAAAAATTGAAAACAACACCTGAACAAATTGCAAAACTTATGGCTTTAAATGAAAAAGACTATATTCGTGATCAAAGCTTACTCGTCAAATCTCTTTCTATATTAGGTTTAACGATTCTCGGCTTTATTCTTCACTCTATTATTCATGTGGATGCAGCGGTTATCGCAATGACTGGTGCGACGCTCCTTATGCTAATTGGCGTGAAGCAGCACAAATTAGAAGATGTATTCGCTCACGTTGAATGGGTAACGATTTTCTTCTTCGCCGGATTATTTGTTCTTGTTGGTGGATTAATCGATATTGGGCTCATTTCATCTCTTGCTAAAGACGTAATTGATGTAACAAATGGTGATATTGGCTTTGCAGCTATGCTTATTTTATGGGTATCAGGAGCTGCATCCGCAACCATTGATAACATTCCATTTGTCGCAACGATGATTCCGCTTATTCAAGACTTGGCAGCAGGGCTTGGCTTATCTGTTGATTCGCCACAAATCGAAGTACTTTGGTGGGCACTATCACTCGGCGCTTGCCTAGGCGGAAACGGAACTTTAATCGGAGCATCCGCAAACGTGGTCGTAGCAGGTATTGCGAACCGTGAAGGACATAGATTTTCTTACCTTGATTTCTTAAAAATTGGCTTACCGTTAACCATCATTGCATTATTATTATCACATGCTTATATATATTTACGTTATTTAATATAACAAGGTTTGCAGCGATGTGCTGCAAACCTTGTTTGTTACCACAATCCCCCAATCATTGAACACCTTTTTTAATTTCTACAACCAGTCTTTCATGTCTAAGCTGTTGAACTTCACTTTGCAGTTGATGCACACTACCGTGCAATTCTTTTAACTCTGCTGCCTCTTCATTTACTGATGACATGTCTAAAACCCAACTACGTTCTCTTTAGAAATTGGTGCTAAGTCACCGATTATTAAAAAGTCGAAAAAATACAAGAAAGATTTGATTCATTCCTTAATCATTTCAATTTACATATCAAAAAGGTAGCTAGAAGAAATTCTCTAGCTACCTTTTTTGTACTATCCAGAAAAAGCTTCCGAATATTGAACAACACCTTGCACATTTTGAAGAGCATGTTCCGTTAACTCCATTGCCATAAACACTTCGCCTGGCACATCAAATGGTGCACGTATATCCCATAGGTGAGTCGGTTTAAAACCAAATTTCGTGTAATACTCTTTATGCCCTAAAACAATGACAGAATGGTATCCAAGCTCTTTTGCTTTTCTTAATACATTTGAAATCAACAAACTTCCAATTCCTTTTTTCTGATACCCTGGTGCAACAGATACTGGAGCAAGTGCTAGCGAATCTATACATTTATCACCATCTACTATTTGAATTTTAGATAAAAGGATATGACCAATAATTTCTTGATCCACCGCCACTAATGATAATTCTGGAATAAACGCATCACATTTTCTAATACGACTTACAAGTTCATGCTCTCTCTTATCGCTAAACTCTTCATGTAAAAATGCCTGTTGTACAACTTCTTCTGTTTTTTTATGCTCTTCTTCACGTTCTTGTCTAACAATTATTGGCATAACCTCTTATCCTTTATTCTTTCTTATTTCTTTTTGAATGTTACGCAGTGCTTTTTTTGATCCACGCTCTATATCATGCTGCATTTTTCGTTCTTTATAATCTACAAACAACGTATCTAAATCGTAACCTTCTGGATATAATTCCTTCGCCTCGACCTCTAAAGCAATCCGTTTACTATTTACTTCTATAAACCGCTCTTTGGAAAACACGACAACGTTGGAGAAGTTATCTTTCTCTCGGTATATAATTCCAAATTCATCATCATCTAATAATCTCACGCGATCTCCTTTTTTATATGCATATGCCTCTTCTACCGCTTGCTTTACAATTTTAGGCTTTCTTACTTTTCCTTCATGTAGCTTTTCTAAACGATATTCTTTGTTTTCCATGTACTCTTTTGCTCTTTGCAATACATGTTCTCGTACATTCATTTTTCGAGAAATCCAAAGTGCATTACTTTCTCCCGATTTTCCAATTAATAATTGATACATCGGTTCCAATGTTTCACTATGAAATTGCATCGCTGCATTCATAAAGTCACTATGCATTTCTGAGAATCGCTTAATCTCACCATAATGCGTCGTCGCGACAGTGATACAGCCCATGTGATAAAACTCTTCTAAAATAGAAATCGCTAGCGCAGCTCCCTCATTCGGTTCCGTACCGCTGCCTATTTCATCAAATAATAACAGCGTATTATTATTTGATACTTCCATAATTTCTGAAAGATTTTTCATATGAGATGAAAATGTACTTAGTGCATTTTCGATACTTTGATTATCACCGATATCTACAAAGATATGTTCAAAAACAGCAATCTCCGTTTCTCGCTCTCCTGCAATATGAAACCCCGACATTGCCGCTAATGTTAATAATCCGATTGTTTTCAGAACAATCGTTTTCCCCCCAGCATTTGGTCCTGTAATAATTAAACTTCGATACTTTTGACCAATTTCAAAATTTAGCGGTATCACTTTTCCTGATAAAAGCGGATGCTTGCAATGAACGAGCTTTATATACCCGTAATCATTTAACTTTGGTTCTATTCCGCCAATTTGCTTACTAAATTTTGCTTTGGCAAATACTAAATCATATTGACTCACTAGCTCTATATTTATTTTGATTTGATATATGTTTTCTAATATCATTCCTGAGAGAGTTGCTAATATTTGATATTCTTCCATCGCTTCTTCCGCTCGTAAGCTTGCCAGTTCCACGTTTAATGTTGTAACAGTATTTGGTTCTATAAAAACAGTAGAACCTTTAGAAGAAACTGCAACAATTGTTCCTGCAACTTGATTTTTATAAGACGCTTTCACCGGAATCGTATATCGGTCGTCCTTTTTACTAATGAAGAATTCTTGTATATACTTCTTATTTGCACTACTGTTTAAAAATTTATTTAACCGTTCCTTTATTTTTCCCTCTACCGAATCCATTTGATTTCGAATTCGTTTTAATTCTTTACTTGCAGCAGAATCAACACGGTTTCCTTTTATACAAAATTGTATTTCTTCCTCTATGCTTTTAAACTCGGACATAGAATTTGCATACGCTGCGAGCATTGGTGCAAAAAATTCCTTATCTAACATAAACTTTTTAATCTTGCGACAGCCCCGTAAAAAATCTGAAACACTCACGAACTCGCTTGGCTCTAGAATCATTCCTTTTTCTAGTTTTTGCATGATGTTATCAATATTAGAAATACCTAAAAAAGGTACATGTCCTTCTGCATCTAATATCGCTCGCGCTTCCGTCGTTTCATTCAATCGATTTCGTACTACCTTTATATTTGTACTTGGCTCTAATTGATCCAATAATCGCTTTCCTAACCCACTTACACAGTAAGATTTAACAATGTCCTTCAATTCATTGTACTGCAACTTTTCAAAAGTCATTTGATTCACTGTCTTTTCTCCTCACTATGATTGATTTACATCATAAACGAAGATACCTACTCATTACATTTTAATGAGCTGGTCATATATTTTGGTTTATTCAAATGGGTACAAAAAAAGCTGCGGAGATACCGCAGCTTTCGTTACATTTACAAGGCATGTGTAAAATATCATGAAAGAAACCGTAAAAAAACACGGCAATCCCATCATCATTACACGCTTTATAAAGTATAGTAGGTATCTTCATAGGGTTTTGAAATAAATCCATGGCAAACTAAGGGGTATACTTAATAGAAAATTCCCCTTGTTATTACCAGTTTTATTTCATTCAATTGTTCCTATTTAGAACCTACCACACTCACAAAAAGCACCTCTCATTCATTTATGTCCACTCATTAAAATCTAATTTATTGCAACTATCATACTATATGTTCCAATCCATGTAAAGGTGTCATTTTGTCACGCTTTCACCATAAGTATATTTCACTTCATACATGACAGATGCTTTCTTTCCTTACCTTCAGTACAATGAGTATATAACAAATATAAGGAGTGATTCCCATGACAGATCTCCAAAAACAATTCTTCTCTAGACTGCATATAAAAGAAAAAGAATCAATTTCATTTGAAGATTTAAATGAAATTCTTTACGCGATGGCGCAAACCGTTCCATTTGAAAATTTGGATATTATTCAAGGTAAAGTGAAAGAAATATCAAAAGAACATCTTCAAGAAAAAATTTTAGCAAACAACCGAGGTGGTCTATGTTATGAACTGGGCCCGATAATGTATTATTTCCTTAAAGATTGCGGGTTTGATGTTCATCTCGTATCTGGGACCGTTTATAATGCTGCTTCGGCTACTTGGGCTGTCGATTCTGGACATGTAGCAACTGTTCTAAAGCACAACAAACAATCCTATTTAATTGAAGTCGGTTTTGGCTCATACCTTCCGCTGGCACCTGTTCCTTTCTCTGGTGAAATCGTCCATTCTGTTACAGGCGACTATCGTATCCGAAAAGAAACGACTACAAAAGGAAACTACGTTTTAGAAATGAGAATAAATAATGAATTGCTAAATGCTGCTTCCTCTCAAGAGTGGACTTTAGGTTATGCATTTTATATAGAAAAAGCGGATGAAAATATCGTAAATGAAGCACAAAAAAACAATTGTCGAACATAAAGACTCTCCTTTTAATAAAGTACCTCTTATCACAAAACTAACTTCTGATGGGCATGTTTCTTTAACAAAAGATAGCTTAACTGTAACGAAACAAGGCGAAAAGAGAAAAGAAAAGATCACAAAGCAGCAATATTTAAACCTACTACATGCAATATTTGACATCCGATTATAGTTTATCCTTAAAAAGTTTTATCGCTTTTGACAAGACTTTTTATATATAGCAGGTATTTTTTTGCAATTTGTTGTATTTCATAGTTATATAGAGAGTAGATAAACTATATCATTAGAAAGGACATGATTATGACAACATTCAAAAGTAGAGTAGACGTACCCGATCAAGAAAAATGGGATTTAACGGATATTTATCAAACAATCCAAGACTGGCAAAATGACTATCAAAAGGTGGAAACATTCGTAGACGACTTAAAAACATTCAACGGGAATATTCATGATAGCTATAGTCTTCTTTCCTACTTAACGAAACGTGAAGAAATATCCCGCTTATTCAGTCTCATTTATGCATATGCACGCCTTCAGTCAGACCTTGACACACGCGATACAAAGGCACAGTCTCTTCTAGATAAAGCATCGCAATTACATGTGAAAATAAGTGCAGCAAGCTCCTTTTTCTCTCCATTTTTACTTAGTATAGAAGAAAAAACGTTACATTCTTACATAGAAGAAAACGAAGGTCTACAATATTATAAAGAAGATTTATTAGAATTATATCGTTATAAAAAACATGTGTTAAATAAAGATAAAGAAGAAATTTTGTCCCAAATGGGTGAAGCTCTCTCTTCCCCTCAGCATACATACGGTATGCTTAACAATGCAGATATTGTATTTGGAACTGTTACAGCAGATGATGAAAAAAAAGTACCTTTAACACGCGGTATGTATGCGAAATTAATAAAAGATGAAGATCGTGACAAAAGAAAAGAAGCATATAAAGCGTACTATCAACCTTATATACAACTGAAAAACTCTATTGCTTCCACTTTATCAGCAGCAATAAAGAATAATATCACCATTTCAAAAATTAGAAATTATCCTTCAGCCTTAGAAAAGTCTTTATTCGATGATAATGTTCCAAAGGAAGTATATGATAATTTAATTCAGACAACGAAACAAAATATTGCATCGCTTCATACATATAACAATTTACGAAAAGAAAAATTACAACTCGATGAATTGCGACAATACGATTTACATGTCGATTTAGTGGAAGGTGTGAAACAAGACATCTCTTATGAGGAAGCATTTGAAACCATGCTTGCATCTCTATCTCCACTCGGCGAAGAATACATTCAAACACTTCGAAGTTTTAAAGATAAACGCTATATTGATGTGAGAGAACTACCTGGTAAACGTTCGGGTGCTTATAATTTTGGTTTATACGATGTTCACCCTTTTATTCTCTTAAATCATAACAATGACTTAAATAGTCTCTTTACATTGACGCATGAATGTGGACATGGCATGCACACTCATTATTCACACAGTTTCCAACCGAGAATTTCTGCCCATTACTCCATTTTTGTTGCAGAAGTTGCTTCAACCGTAAATGAAGTATTACTTATTCATCATTTACTAAAAGAAGCGAAAGATATAGATGTGCGCAACCATTTAATCAATCACTTTATCGAAAAGTTTAAAGGCACTTTCTTTACACAAGTTATGTTTGCAGAATTTGAGAAAATCACACATGAAATGGCACAAGAAGGAAAACCACTTAATGCTCAAAGCTTTAACGAAGTATACGAAACATTGTTTAGAGAATATAACGGAGAAGCAGTTATATTTGACGAAGAAGTAAAATATGGTTGGGCAAGAATCCCGCATTTTTATCGTCCATTTTATGTTTATAAATATGCAACAGGATTTGCTTCTGCCATCCAAATTGCCGAGCAATTATTAAGTGGCGACCCTCTTTCCCAGCAAAACTATATTGCATTTTTAAAAAGTGGAAGTTCCGATTATCCGCTTCAACTTTTACAAAAAACGGGTGTCGATTTAACAACACCAAAACCAATTGAAAGTGCATTAGAGCGTTTTAAGAAACTTGTTGAAGAATTTTCAACGTTATAATCCAAATAACGGGTGCCTGTCATACATAGGTACCCGTTATTTGTTTATCTTTCTATATAATTCATAATTTTTCATATAACCTTCTCACTAAAAACGTACATATTAATAGAATATTACATAAAAATAAATTAAATAATATACCTTTCCTACTAAAACGGATTATGTAGTATATCGCAAAAAATGTTCTATTTATGCTCTTTTTTCAAGTGAATCAATAGACTGATTCCTGATGCTAGTATACATAAAGCGATGCCAATCCAGGCCGCTGTATATCCACACTTATCTACTACAAAACCAAAGATAGGCGGGGCCAATAGAATTGCGACTTGATTTAATGTTAAAGCAAAACTAACAGTGAAAGAAACCTCATTTTCGTTAGCATTTTCTGTAACTTCAACGATAAAAAGACTAAACCACCCGAGACTAAAGAAGCCTAATAGCCCGCTTACCATACATATATATCCAATTGACATTATCTTTATATTTAATATAGCAATGGCACAGAAACATGCAACAAATACAGAAATCATTAACGGCTTAGTTCGATTTCCTCCATAAAGACGATCACTAATCGTCGCTAGAGCAACGCGGCCAATCATCCCGCAAAATAACATAATGGAAAATATCTTTCCTGCCAAAATAGGTGATATAAAAGTGGTAGCAGTTAAAAATTTCATAAAGTGTCCCACTACAATCAGTTGTAACGAAATCATACAAATTCCAGTAAACAAAACAGGATATAATTTTTTATTACTTGCAATCATCTTTAACTGTTGCAAAAACGAAATGCTTTTCTTATTACATACACGCTCACTAGAAGAATGAAAAGGTTCTTTGTAAAACAGGAAAAACAAAATCCCTCCAATTATGCATATACTTGAAAGTACATATATAGCAAGCGATAGACTAAATTTTACAGAGAGAAACGGAATGATACCCCCTGCAATTGCTCCTCCGATTGGTATCCCCGCCTGCCTGATGCCCATAGCGAACCCTCTATTTTCTTTTGGAAACCATTTTAAAATGACCTTACTCCCTCCAGGTTGCGCTGTACTATAGAACACTCCTACAAAACAAAGAACAATGAATAGTCCCATAAAGCCATCCGCTAGATGAACAAGTAGTAAAGATCCGCCAAGCAAGATAGATCCCATTCCCATTAATAATTTCTCATTATATTGATCAAGTAACCTTCCTGCAACAAGCATACAAAAAAGCGGTCCAATATTAACAGCAGTTAACAACAATCCCATCTGCATATCGCTTAGATTGTACAGTTTTTTCCAAAAGAAAGATAGCGGTCCTACACCATATGTAACAAGCGTTGCACTAGCTTGCACTCCTGTTGCTAATATCAATACAAGCCATTTATAAAAATGAGCACTCTCCGTCACTTTTTCTTGTTTTAACAAATTCATCCCTCCCCCACACACTTTATTGTATGAATGTTCAGATATCATGTAAAATAAGTATTAATGATAAAAATCATCAAAAAAATTGATATCTTTTAGGAGGTCTTCCATGGATATAAAAGATCTTACTATTTTTTACGAAGTTGCAAAAGAACAAAATATATCTCACGCTGCTCAAAACTTAAATTATGTACAGTCAAATGTAACGATGCGCATTAAACAATTAGAAAAAAAACTTGGGGTACCGCTATTTTACCGTAACGGGAAAGGTGTTTCCTTAACTTCAAATGGGGAAATTTTATTGTCTTACGCACAGCAAATCCTTTCCTTAATGGATCAATCTATACAAGCCATCCAAAATAATGTATTGCATCCAACAGGGACATTAAAAATTGGCGCTACAGAATCTACAATGGCAGTGCGTTTTCCCTCTATATTGTCATCCTATTATGACATGTATCCCGAAGTTGATCTTATTTTAGAAACTCACTCAACAGAGCAATTAATTCAGCTTGTTCTTGAAAGAAAACTAGACGGAGCATGTATTGCTGGTCAAGTTCATCATGCTGACCTTGATTCCTTTTTCTTTCAAGAAGAAGAGCTCGTTATCATTAGTAAATCGCCTTTATCTTCTCTAAAAGAACTTGGGCAAATGAATCTACTCGCTTTTAGTCAAGGATGTTATTATCGAAATTTATTTGAGACATGGGCTTATGAAAAGGGAATTATTCCAAAACGAGTATTAGAATTTGGAACAATTGAGGCAATTCTCGCTTGTGTCAAATCAGGTATGGGAGTTGCAATCATGATTAAATCCCTCATTCAAAATAATGAACACCCTTTTGAACTTACACTTTTGCCAAAACGTGTTTCAAAGGTCCCTACTATGTTTATCGTTCGCAAAGATACCTTTTATTCAAATGCTTTACGTAAATTTATTGATAGAATAAATGAAAATGTATCATTTCATTAGAAAATTACCTAACAGTAAATGTATCTTTCTCTTTCGTTACAAAATCATTATTTTATTACTAATATTTCTATTTGCTTACCAGCGCTTTAAGCTCCAATAACATGTTGGAAAATTCGCTTTCATTCCCTCTAAAATAGATGTTGTAAATACCATTAGGGAGTGAAAACATGATAGATAAAAAACATGAATTGTGGCTTGATTCAGCAAAAGGGTTTGCGCTAATCCTTGTTGTTGCTGGGCATGCTTATAATCATAATAACCTTATAACTTATATCTATTGGTTTCATATGCCCGCCTTTTTTCTGTTTAGTGGTTATGTGTCTAAACCAGTAAAACAATGGTCACAAGTCGGACCTTATTTAAAGAAAAGAGCACATAGTCTACTCATCCCTTATATAACGTATTTAGGTCTTTTTACAATGATTCGTTATGCAGAGGAGCTAATGCAAGGAAATAGTTCTTTTCATTGGTATATAGAGGATATCGGAAAAGTACTATTCGGTGGAAGATTTATTTCAAGCTATTACGGGGTCTTTTGGTTTATAACTTGTCTGTTCTTTACACAAGTATTATTCCTCATTATATTTCTTATTTTTAAAAGAACACACACTCGCTTATTATTCATTGCTTTCTTATATATAATATCACATATTGAAGGAAGGTATATTAGCACCTTGGGCGGCTTAGAGCCTTCTCTACATGTGTGGATTCCCTGGAATATAGATGTATCTATGCTTGCCCTCGTATATTATAGTATCGGATATTATATAAAACCATATTTAAAACAAATTCCCCCTGTTCTTACAGGACTCTGCACCCTATTGATAATGGGACTGATTACGATTCAAGAGCTAAATTTGCTGGATTATCATTTAAGTATGAAATATGTATCATATAATCATTATAGTTTAGATATAGTAATTCCGCTAATCATGACGATCGCATATTGCGGAATATTTCAACTTATAAAATCAAAAAAAGTACTATCACTTTGTTCTTTCATGAATAACAAAAGTATGGCAATTATGTATATGCACATAGGGGTTAATAAAATTCTTCTTGAATTTATAGATTATGGGAATATAATTTATACGATTGTAGGAGTAACAGTCCCCCTCTTCATCGCCATATTTATTCTCGAAAAGAAAGATACAGTCAGACATTTTTTCTTAGGTATTCAAAGGCGTAGTGAATTAAAGAGTTCTAAAAAAATGAAAATGGAATAAAAGGTATACCTAAATCAATGGTATACCTTTTATTCCGTTTCTCTTTATTTTTCTTTTAAAACACTATGTAATCGATCCGGATAATTTGTAAACATGCCTGTTGCTCCCCATCCGATTAACAGTCTCATATCTTCTTTCTCATTAATTGTATAAGGATGAATGAGCAGTCCATTCTCCCTAGCCATTTTCATATATGGTTCATTAATGATTAACTCTCCATTATCATTACGTAAGTTTGGTCCAATACCAACAGCATATTTTTTAATTTCTTGGAATTCTTTATTTGTTACATGCTGTGGAGCAGATGTAATTTTTGACTCTTCAACAATTTCATTCTTGTCATTTGGATAGTACCAAAGCAATTGAACTAATGGAATGTTTTGATTCATATTATGAATCTTTTTTAAACTTTCTTGACTAAATGATTGAATCATAACACGACTTGAGGACATATTTTGTCCAACTAAATTATATTTTTCTAACAATCCTAATAATTTCTCTTCCATTCCTGGGTACACATCAGGAGATTTTGTTTCAATGTAATATTTCATACTTCTTCCATATTTCTGGAAAACTTCTTCAAGTGTAGGCACTTTTTGTCCCACATATTCTTGTTTTGCTTTTTCTGGATAAGCCTCATTAAACCAAGAACCCGCATCTAAACCTTTTATCTCACTTAATGTTTTATCTCTCACTTCACCTGTTCCATTTGTCGTACGATCAACAGCAGTATCATGCATAGCAATCAATTGACCATCTTTTGTTAATTGAATATCTAACTCTAAATAATCCGCTTTCATTTTTTTGACTAAATCATATGAAGCAAAAGTATGTTCAGGAGCATGTCCACTGGCGCCTCGATGAGCAATATTTAAAAATTTATTTGCATGCACCTTATTTTTCATATTTGTGTTCGCATCAACCGTTCCTCCGTAAACAAAACTCCCAATTAACAAGAAAATAACTAAAAAACTTATTATCTTTTTCATGTTTTCGTTCCTTCCATATTGCAAATTTCAACAAGTTAATGAGATTTACACGAAATAGAAGAAATACCCCATATATGTTTTTATAAACCTATCCTAACATTGCACACTTGCTAAAGCATTTCAATCTACTACTCTATGTAACTAAAAATTTTCTTATCGTCACTCCTTTCTTCATCGTAATCGTATTCCCTATTGTGCTTATTTCCCTAAACAAAAAGCCATAAAACGCTTTAGAGCACACTACTAGCACCCAAAAACTGTTTTATGGCTTGTCTCAAAATCTCCAGCCTCTATTAACTTGTCATACTTAATCATACCAAATCTATGAAAATTTTTGAATATTTTTTAACAATTCATGAGATTTTTTGTTATATATAAGTGAAGAGCTTTTCTATATTTCCTTATTCTTAAAAAAAAAGCTTTATACATTACTTCCTCAAGCCTCAAGTTTGTTTACTTGAATGTATTTCGAATTTTAGTTTCTACCAAAATACTCCCTTTCCAAAATAGAAAAATAATATTGATCAACCCATTTCTTTTGCCAAAACAGCTCTTCCTTAAAAATAGCTTCTCTTCTCATACCAACACGCTCCATTAAAATTGCCGAACTTATATTATGCTCATTGCACATCCCTACCACTTTATGTGCATCTAACTTTTCAAAAGCAAACTGTAATAAAAGTTGAATTGCCTCAGTTCCATACCCTTTTCTCTGGTAGCTTGGAAGTATTGCAAAGCCTATTTCCCAACTCTTTCTATATTCACTATTGTTCCATATTTGCGCTAAACCAATTGGAATTTTGTGCTTATCCTCAACTATACTTACAATAAAATCATAATTTGTTGGTTGTTCCGTATCCTTAATTTTCCTTATATACTCTTCATATATTACATTTTCATCTGATTCTACGTATTCTTCAAAATACCATAAATTCGAATCACACTCTATCCTACAAATAAAATTCAAATCGTGAATTGCTACTTTAGATAGCAATACTTTTTTTCCGAAAAGTTCCATAATGGTCTCCTCTCTTAACATGTGCATTCATTCTTTTTTATAGTATTATAATTATATTTCGTTTATCCTGCTATTTATAATCAGTAAGATTCTATCTCATTATTCAGAGAGAAGAAAGGAGATAGATGACAAACAAAAAAAGTAAGTTTTGAAAACGATGATTCAAAACTTATCCTTAAGCTAATTCATTTTATTTTTATATTCCAAAATAGAAAATAACAATTCTTTGAATCTCTATTAATTAAAGAAGCTAAGACTCCATTTCTGTAATGAGTTGCGTACGTTCTTTATCTCTATAAAATTTAATTTCATGTTTGAATACATAATTCCCATCTTGCATTCTTACCCATTCCTTACTTGTCCAATATACAACTTTCACTTGTGCGTTTAAAATGGTAGAACATACTGTAAACAATTCGTCCGCATAAAATGGTGCTTCTTTCGCTAATTCAGCAGCTAAGATCTCTGGATCATTGGTGTTGATGTGAAGTTCCCTTGAAGTTTGACCTAAATACTGCCATGGTGAAAAAGTAGAATATAAACCGCTGCGATCTAAAGATTTCACTTCTGATGTTGAATGTATGGGAGCTGCCGATGCTGGATTACAATAAATCCCAATCATTCCTCCAAATAATAAAGTCCCCATAACAATTTTTTTAAACATATTCTCATCTCCTCTAATGATTTTGTACACCTTCAATTGTTAGACAATTTCTATCTATCTGTAAATGAATATAATTAGACGACAATCTACATTTTTTTCAAAAAGTGTATATTCATTAATTTCTACATTTTTCTTCACAGAAAAAATCTTTCCTTAAGGAAAGATTTTCAGCGGAATATACATTTCTTTTTATAATAATTAATCCTCTAAATATTCTGGTATTAATTGATAAAAAGTTGCCTATTTAACATTTCACAACTTTTCCTATCTATCATCACACCTTTATTCCATATCAATAAGAAAATACTCATTAGACAGAAAAAGAAGCCAGAAAGCTGAGGAAAACAGCGTTTCTGGCTTCTTTAGATAAAAAGTATATTGAATTACAGTTCTCCACTTAATTTAACTAAAATTTTAGCTTGTGATTTATTATTTTATGTTTTCGGCACATTATCCTCATAGAAAAATTCTACCTACTCATTCTATGATTAAAGCTCCTTTTTCATCTACTAATTGATACAATGTTGTTTATTCTTCAATCATCAATTTACAATTTTTTCGAACTCGTCCATCGTTTTACTTATTTTCTCTTGATTATCAATCACTTCTTCTTGTAATTTTTTATTCACATCGTTAACAGTAGCTACTCCCTTTACAATGCTCTCTACATTTGAATTGATTTTTTTGATTGCATTCTCAACATTGTTAGCTAATCTTCTTACTTCCTCCGCTACTACTGCAAATCCCCGTCCATGTTCTCCTACTCTTGCTGCTTCAATCGCTGCATTTAAAGATAAGATATTTGTTTGGGAAGAAATATCTTTAATGATTTGAGCAATATCACTTACTAGAGTAACCTTTTCCCTCAAAGAATAGAGCGCTTCCATATTTTCCTTAGAATTAACATTTACTCTATTTCCTAAGTCTATTGATAAATCTTTCAGCTGAGAAACAACTTCTCTTGTTTGATTTTCACGTTGTGTAATATCTGTTGCAATTTTTAGTACAGCCTCTACTGCTCCCTGCTCATTCAAGATTGGAATGTATGTAGCTTCAAACCAAACTAACTCCCCTTTTTTAGTAACTCTTTGAATTTTTTCTTGAAACTTAATCCCTTGTTTTAAATTATCCCATAGCTGATTATATTCTCTACTATTTACAAAACTAGGAACACAAAATTGTTGATGAACTTTATTTTTCATTTCATTAACTGTATACCCTAAAGCTTGTGCAAAATGTTCATTTACCCAAATTACCTCTTTATCTAGGTTAAATTCAATCATCGCTAAATTCGCTTCTAATCCAGCTAAAACAAGCGACTGATCTAATACTTGAGTACTACCATTTGTATTAGAATAAATATCCACAAGAAAAAACTCCCTTTTATTCATATTTTTCACTATTATATTATATTTAAATATTAAAATACAAGTTAATATGAATATACAAAATAAATTGTGCAATTGTTAATACAGTGAAACTTTCATCAGTGTTGGGCTTAATAGCGGGATAAAAAATGATAAGCTATTTTCAATTGCACAACCATACAAAAGTCTATCTTTCTACATGAATATGCTCCCTTTTTAGTAGGGAACGATTTGAAAGCTTGTGGAACAGCTTGTACTTCTGCTAAATTTTCACCATATAAGTTTGTTGCTACACGAATACAGGCTACCTTTAGTTCTTTGAAGTTAGAAGTCATATTTAACTCATCTGTATTGGCATAATAGAAAATATTAAACATTTTATCTTCCCCAATCCCTTGCACGACTACACCATTTTGAGTAACGCCACTAGCAATGAGATACGCTACCTTATTAATAATGCTAGAATTCTTTCTTTCATTTTTAAAATAACTTCATTAGGTGCAAGCTTCTCTCCGGATGGAACTCCTAAAATAAAGGAAGCCCCCTCACTAGCATATACTTCCTCTCCTTTTTCATGCGTAACAAGAAATAACCCTTGTCCTTCAAATTCAAAATAAGCAATTTCTTTCATTTGTTCTGTATTTGATTGGATAGACTGATAGAGTTTATATAAATCTTTACTACGGTTCTCTCCCCCCATACGTATAGGTGCTTGATCATTTGTAAAAATCAAACCTTCCGGGTTATTTCTATTCAGAATAAACCATAATTTTTCATCTGTAGGCATTAAAAGTTCTGACAATTTTTCAGAAGCACTATTTATCATATCTTGTGGTTGTTTTGGTTCATACACACGAAAGAAAAATGTAGATGTCTCTACAGATGAATGAGAAGTAAAATGACTCATTTGGTAAAGTTGCTTTCCATCTTTCGATGAAATATTTTTACTATGTTGATAATCTTTTAATGCCATCTTTTCAGGATCTTCCTTTGGACGATCTGTTGCATAGGCTTTATTTATACATAGAATTGCAACACTTAACAACGCACACGGAATGACAAATTTCAATATTTTTTTCATAAAATCATTCTCCCCTTTATTGTAATCTAATACCCTCTACTAATATTTTGAACCGTTTCATTCCACCAAAATCTATTATTATTTTTGAATAATTCAAAGTTATGATTATAGTGATCACCATACCAAGGATCCATATAAGTAATATAGTCGGTCCCATCGCCTCCTTTAAAATAACCATCTAACACAAGAAAGTGTCCAACATTCCCGCCATTTTTCCAGTTAATTAGCGTAATCATAGGTTTATGACTATTAATTTGGCTTTTAAACCAATCATAAGAAAGAGCCCCACTACTAATTGTTGAAGTAAGACCAAAATAAGCAAGACCATGTTGTATTTCTCTAGAAGTAGCTGGATCATTATATAAACCTCCCTTTACATACCCAACAAATTGTTGTTGGCTGGTAGGTTGACCAAAATAGTTTAAAACAGACACAGCAGTACCTGCCCAACACCAATTTGATTGTTGTTGTCGAATATTAGGAACATATAATTTATAATTTGCTGCAGAATTAGGTGGATTTCCATTCACAAAGGCTGAAGCAATATACGCTTTCTTTCCATTTTTATAAAAATAAAACCAACGATTATCTAAATTGCCTGTCCAATAATCCTTTACAGCTTCTCCATATTCCCAACCATTAAAATGAACAGTCTGGTTTCCCGGAAGACGCTCTATTATATTTCCAGCCAAATTTTTATTATCGCGTACATTTACTCCAATAGGAGCTGTCACACCTGAAAATTGTATTTCGTCCGCAAATACATTATTCATACTAGAAAAACTCCAAATAGATAAAACAAATACAACTAGAATGAAAATTTTCTGCACATTCTTCATCTTCCCACATCCTTATACATTATATTTAAAACGAGAATTTTAGCCAAAATTTTATCCCTCATAGCTATTTATCTTTCCTTACACATAAAACCTTTTTGAATTCCAATATGTAACAAATATGAAACAATTAATCTATATATTTTGGCGCTAGCCTATACTTAAGTTTATATCTTTCCCCTAATCATACATTTAATTTGAACATTTTATTACAATTCATAACATATTGAACTCATTTGAAACAAAAAGAAATATAATAAAATTGATATATAAAAATCTATGGTTTCTAAAACTTTTCTTTCTCTTTGTATTTCCGATAAAAAGTGAAACTTTAATCAGCCGGAAGTCTTACTACCCGTTCATGCAGGATTCTTGCAACATTAAAGTGGTATGCTACATTACATTTACAAGAATTTAAGAATTTTCTTCTTAGCTATTTGCATCAAACCCCTCTTAGTCACAAAAAAGGAAAGAGGTTACAAAAATGAATACAAAACTATCATCTAAGTTCAAAAAACTAAGTAAAGGAAAAAAAGGAATAAGTGCTACCATATTAGTAGCCGGAATTATGGGAATGCTCACAATTCCCGAAAATGTATATGCACACGGATTCGTTGAAAAACCTAGTAGTCGCGCAGCTTTATGCAGTCAGAAATACGATGCACTCAATTTAAATTGTGGAAACGTAATGTATGAACCGCAAAGTCTAGAAGCACCGAAAGGATTTCCTCAAGGCGGACCAATTGATGGTAAAATTGCTTCTGCAGGTGGCCTATTTGGCGGTATTCTCGACCAACAAACAGTAGATCGTTGGTTTAAAAACACGATTACAGGGGGACCAAATACATTTACATGGAAATATACAGCGCCACATGCAACAAGTAAATGGCACTATTATATTACTAAAAAAGGATGGAATCCAAATAAACCTTTAACTCGTGCTGATTTTGAGCCAATTGGTACTGTTGAACATAATGGTTCTGCGGCATCAAATAATATATCTCATACAATTAATGTACCTACGGATCGTAACGGTTATCATGTCATTTTAGCGGTTTGGGATGTAGCGGACACTAGTAATGCTTTTTATAATGTAATCGATGTTAATTTAATCAATAATGACAATAGTGATAAACAACCGCCAACTAAACCACAAGGATTACATGTGCTAAAAGTTACTCCCCATAGTATTGGGCTGAAATGGGATGCTGCCTCAGATAATATAGGCGTAAAAGAATATCAAGTATTCCGTAACGGAAAATCAATTGGTTCCGTATTCGGAACCACATTTACAGATACAAAATTACAAACGAATACAGAATATGTATATACAATAAAAGCAATCGATGTAGCTGGAAATATGTCCGAAGAAAGTCAGCCTATAACAGTAAAGACCATGGAGGAAGTTCCTGATACAGAAGCACCGACGCAACCAACTACCCTTCATGCAATGGAGGTAACAAATTCCAGTGTAAATTTAATGTGGAGTGCATCCGAGGATAATGTAGAAGTTGATCATTACGTAATCTATCGCGAGGTAGCTGGAGGTAAGCCGATTAAAATTGGGACAACCAACACTACATCTTTTATAGACAAAAACCTACAAGCAAATACAACCTATACGTATACAGTCACTGCAATTGATACAGCCGAAAATGAATCTATGGAAAGTAATAAATTGACTGTAACTACAAAAGAGCAAAGTTCATCTTTTGCAAAATGGGATCCATACAAAGCATATACAAAAGGCGATAAAGTAGAATACCAAGGCAAATTATATGAAGCTGTTCAAAGTTACCAAGGTAATGGAGATCCAAATTGGATATTTGCTTTATCATTATGGAAACCACTTGAGACAAAGTAATATACTCTTAAAGAATCCAAAGGGGTTTGGTGCAAAAAGTTAAAAAGAAAAACCTTTCTAAAAACTTAATCAGAAAAAGGAATCCGTGAGGGATTCCTTTTTGATTTTTACTATTGCATTTTATAAAATATCTTAGTTGAATAGAATAATAAATTAATTTATACCAACTTGATTCCAAGCATTTTCTACTGCCTTATATGTTGCGCTATCATAACCATCATAATCAGCTGCAGATTGTAATAAAGCTGCACGAGCTTGTTTAAAGTTACTTGTTGGTGTTAAATAAGTTGTTAAAGCACGGTAATAGATTTTTTCCGCTTTTTCTTTACCAATAGCGTTAATTGTTAAATAAGCCGCCTTATTTGGAATCCCGCTGTTAATATGCACGCCCCCATTATCTCCTTCTTCAGTAGGAGGTAAAAATTGATAATCTTTCATATGAGCAGGCTGTCCATATTTTTCTGGATCCGATAAACTACGAAGTGCATCTCCAGCAACTCTAGGTGTATATACAGCTTCCCCTAAATCCCAGTTGTTTGGATCGACAAAATATCCAAATACATCAGAGAAAGATTCATTTAATGCACCAGATTGATTCACATATTGCAAATCAGCTGAATATTGAGTTACTGCATGTGTTAATTCATGGGCAACAACATCAAGTGAACCTGAAAGTGGAATAAATTCATAACCGTCTCCATCTCCATAAATCATTTGCTGCCCATTCCAAAATGCATTATTGACATTAGTTCCATAATTGACAGCTGAACGAATCGTTTTACCTTTTCCATCAATACTGTTTCGGTTATGAATATTTTTATAATAATCATAGACTTTTCCTGCATGATAATGAGCATCAACCGCAGGTCTTTGATTTTTATTGATCCATGCATTATCATCATCTAATAGGTAGTAGTTAACCGGATAATCTGCATCACTGTGGTTGACTGTAAATGTTTCAATGACTCCTCCATTCATAGGCTTTGTCATATCACGTAAATAATATTTTCCCTTTGTACTATTATAAGTAGTGTTTAGTTCTTTTCGGTCACCTAATACACCATAACCATAGCCTTTTTTAGCAATATCTGCATCTGTAACTGCATTATATGAATCAACAATTGTTCCATCTTCTGCATTAACATAAATTTGCCAATTAGCTCCATAAGGTTTAACAAATTGCAATTGTACTTTAAAAGTTAAATAATATTTTCCTTCTTTTTCATATACGACTAAATCAGCTTTTTCACTTGTAGATTCTAAGTTGTCTTTTACTTTATCTAATACATTTCCATTCCCTTCGACTAACGTGTCATTTTTTGTAAGATTAATATGTTTCCACGCATTTGAAAGAGCTGCTTCTTTCGAAATTTTAGCAGTTGTATTCTTTCTTACATTCTCCGCAGCATCCGGGTGTATATTTCCATTTACTGTTGTTACTTTACCCTCTTTATTTGTATGAATCATAAATCTTGCACCATCAACTGGTACCTTATTGATAGATTGAGTGTAAACATAGTGTTTCATTCCCAAATCATCTGATTTCACTTCTTTAAGTGTCAAGTCTGTTTTTGGGTCAAGTTTAAATAAAGCTTTATTATCTTCCAAAAATTTCTCGACTTCCTTTTGAGTCTGTACATTTTTAGTTGATAATTCTCCCGCTAGGAAAGACGGGTTCCCTTTTTCGTCATTCCAATCTTTTTGTACGACTTCCATTTGATCCATAATTTTTTGTTGTGACGCTTGTTCTTCTGCAAAAGCAGTTGAAAATGGTGCACCTAAAACTGCACCAGCAGTCAGCAATGTAACAACCGTTTTCTTCATCTTTGTTTCTCCTTTCAATATTCGTAATATATCAAAATAAAATTGCATAACTTAATATACAATTATTTTTTAGACAAAGCATACAAATATGAATAATTGCATATGTTTTTCTTCTGTATAGATAGATAAATAGTTATATAATTATGTGTATGATCAAATATTATCAAGTATAAAGATACTCCTTTATCCATTATGTAAATTTTCATGTAAGTTATGAATAAATAGCAGTTCACAAAAGTGACAAGAGAATACAAGTATAAAGAAATTTTTAAGAAAATAATTGAATAAGTACCAGAGTCACAGGGATTATAAGAAATGAAAAGTAAAAAAGAATTTATGTTTTAGTATCCTGCCTAAAAGTGTTACTATAAATATCAGAACAATATGAAATGAAGGATTTTATAAGCAAATCTGCTCCTACCTCACTTCTTTTTTCACTATATCTTAATGCGGAAGTCGCACTGTCCGTAGGTAGCGTCATAAAGTGGAACTTTAATCAGTAAGGGTTTCTTCATCCCCACTGATTATAAGCCATCACCAATCGGACTGTTACGGGCTGGTAATCTCCCATCTATCTTCTTTGCTTCTCTCTGAATCTTGAGATGGGAGCCTTACTGCCCTAAAATAGCGGGATAAACAAAAAACATTTTTTCATCTTATTGTTTTACATATACTACACATAACTATAAGGAACTGGAAAAACAATTCAAATTCAAAATGAGAAAAGGGGATACAATGGAAAAGAAAACAAAACGTCAAGAAACTGGATGGAATTTTGATAATAGTTATGCTCGTCTGCCGGAATCATTTTTTTCAAAACTTCTTCCAGCACCTGTACGTGCACCGAAGTTAGTGGTTCTGAACGATTCTTTAGCAACATCTTTAGGATTAGATGCGGAGGCACTGAAAAGTGAAGAAGGCGTAGCTGTACTTGCTGGTAATAAAGTCCCTGAAGGTGCTTCTCCTCTTGCACAGGCATATGCAGGCCACCAGTTCGGGCATTTTAACATGCTGGGAGATGGACGTGCACTACTAATTAGTGAACAAATTACACCTTCTGGCCAACGATTTGATATTCAGTTAAAAGGTTCTGGACGAACACCATACTCACGGCGTGGAGATGGACGCGCTGCACTCGGGCCAATGCTCCGTGAATATATTATTAGCGAAGCAATGTATGCACTTGGGATCCCGACCACTCGCAGTCTCGCCGTGACGACAACGGGCGAATCCATATTTCGCGAAACAGAATTACCAGGCGCCATTTTGACGCGGGTAGCTAGTAGCCATATACGTGTCGGTACATTCCAATACGCAGCAGCTACCCGCTCAATTGAAGACTTAAAAAGTTTGGCTGACTATACAATAAAACGTCATTTCCCGCATATTGAAGCACATGAAACACCGTATCTAGCACTGCTACAAGAAGTAATAGAGCGACAGGCTAGCTTAATTGCAAAATGGCAACTTGTTGGTTTTATTCACGGTGTGATGAATACTGATAATATGACCATTAGTGGAGAAACGATTGATTATGGCCCTTGTGCCTTTATGGATACATATAATCCAGTAACCGTATTTAGCTCCATTGACATGCAAGGCCGATATGCGTATGGAAACCAGCCATATATTGGGGTATGGAATTTAGCACGATTAGCTGAATCTCTATTGCCACTTCTCCATACAGATATAGAACAAGCCGCTCAAATTGCTCAAAACACCATTTCAAAATTTGGCCCACTATACGAGAAGCATTGGCTTGCTGGGATGAGAGCAAAACTAGGCATATTCAATGAAGAAGCTACAGATAAAGAGCTAATGGAAGAACTGTTAAACACGATGGAAAAATATCGTGCAGATTATACAAATACTTTCCTTGCTTTAACTTTCGATACAAATAAAGATACTGATTTCTTTAAAAGTGAAGCATTTACATCTTGGCATAAAAAATGGGAAGAACGGTTAAGCAGACAAGAAGAATCAAAATCATCTTCACAACAGCTAATGCGAGATAACAACCCTGCGATTATCCCGCGTAATCATCGTGTCGAAGAGGCATTAGAAGCTGCAGTAAAACAAGAGGATTACCGTGTAATGGAACGACTGCTGGCTGCCCTTTCCTCTCCTTATGCCCATTCACCTGAACAATATGAATACGCTACAGTGCCCGAGCCTTCCACTCAACCTTATCGTACTTTTTGTGGCACGTGAGACAGTTGTCTTTAAGCATAGAAAATAGAACCTCCGGAGAACATATACGATTCTCGGGGGTTCTTATTCTTCTCCCATTATTTCCATTACTCCAAAACCCTCATCAACTCATCCCCTACTGCTTCATTTGGAATATTTTATTTGGGTTTAAAATATTTTGCGGATCAAGGACCTGTTTTATTTTTTGCATAACAAGAAGTGCTGGTCCATGCTCTTTCTCTTGATATTTTTGCTTCCCAATCCCTACACCATGCTCACCCGTACATGTTCCTCCGTGTTCTAGCGCGTACATAACAATCTTTTCATTTATTTCTTCTGCACTTTTCACTTCTTCTTGATCATTTGGGTTCACCATTAAAAGGACGTGAAAATTCCCATCTCCTACGTGTCCGAGAATGCCTCCAACTACTCCGGTTGTATGTAATGTTTCTCTTGCGTACTGTATCGCATCTGCTAATTCTGAAACCGGAAGACAAACATCTGTACTCATCAGTTTTTTACCAGGATAACTATGAACGTATGCATAAGCTAAATTATGTCTTGCATCCCACAATTTATTGCGCGCTGCCGTTTCTACTTCAAACACAAATTCCTTACATTTATGATCGCCAGCAATCTCTTTCGTAAATTCAATATCCTGATGTAATCCTGCTTTATTGCCATGAAACTCTAAAAATAATGTCGGTTCTTCTCTATAGTTCATTTCACTATATCGATTCACCTGTTTCATTGAAAGCTCATCGACAAGTTCCATTCTCGCAATAGGAATACCAGCTTGTAAAATATGAATAACCGTTTCTACCGCATCATTTACCGCCGGAAATGATGCTCTTGCTGCTACCATATGCTCCGGTATACCGTATACTTTTAACGTTAATTCTGTAAAACATCCTAGTGTTCCCTCAGAACCTATAAAAATACCATTTAAATGATAACCTGATGATGACTTTACAGCTAAATTACCAGTATGCATCACAGTTCCATCCGCAAGAACGACTTCTAAATCTCGCACTTGATCTCGCATAACTCCGTACTTTACCGCTGTCGTTCCGCTCGCATTCGTTGCAGCCATCCCGCCTAACGTAGCATCTGCACCTGGATCAACGCTAAAAAACAAACCATATTTTTTTAATACTTTATTAAGCTGTGAGCGTGTTACACCCGGTTGTACTTTTACGAGAAAATCCTTTTCTCTTACTTCGAGTATTTTATTCATAAAAGAGAAATCGATTGTAATCCCTTTTTCATACGGAATCACGTGTCCTTCAAGACTAGATCCCACGCCAAACGGCACAACAGGCTTTCCGTATTGACTTGCCAACTTCATAATTTGACTCACCTCTTCTGTCGTTGTCGGAAACACCACAACATCAGGTAAACTACTTGCATGATACGATTCGTCTTTACCATGCAGTTCTCTTACTGTCATATTAACTACGACTCGCTCCTCAGAAAGTATTTCTTTTAAATTCACTACTAAGTGCTCTGTTGTAGCTTCCATCTCCCTCTCTCCTTTATTAATTATTTAATTTTAAAGTAAGTTAACTATTCCATAAATAATAATCCGAAAAATGAGATAATTCAAGTTTTTACTTCCCATCCTCTTCTTCTATTTTCCATATCATGTAACAAATCTCATATCAAGCTCAGTTTGATGATCCTTGAAACAGGACTCTATATTTAACTTACTTCAATGCAAGAAATACTTATCGATCAAAATGGAATATCTTCGTATAGATGCAATTTATCAATGGATGATAATCCTGCTCATTACCTAGAAGATATTTAAAATTATACTTTCTATGTATCTCTTTCTTTGACATGAAATCATACAAAAATCATGTATAATAACAAAAGGATAGTGACATACATATTGTGCACCATCCTTTTTATGGTAATAACTTCTCCTCACTTCATCTACAGTCTTAAGACTTTAATTTTATAAATGAAATATTAGGAAGTTTTTGTAATTCTTGAATAAGTTTATTTTTATCATCAGATGAAATCGCCTTCGTTTGTATATTTACTTTATACTCCATTTCTTCCTCTTTCTTGATTATATTTACCTCATAAGTTACCATTTGTATTCCTTTGGCTTTCAATAACTCAAGAATATTTTGTATAGCCTCCTGTGTATTTACACATATTTCTACTGAAATGTGTTGTGGAAACAGAAACTGAATTCGAAAAATACGACTGACAATTTCTAAACCAATTAATACAAGAATCGTCGCTCCTATCCCAACTGCATACATCCCCGCTCCAATTGCCAGGCCAATTCCTGCTGTTGCCCATAAGCCAGCAGCAGTTGTTAATCCCTTAACTGCGTGTTTTTGAATAATAATTGTACCTGCTCCTAAAAAGCCAACCCCACTAACAACTTGAGCTGCCACACGGCTTGGATCAAGTGATATATGTTCCTCCAGCATAATATCAGAAAAGGCGTATTTGGAAACAACCATAATTAGTGCACTTCCTACTGCCACAAGAAAATGCGTTTTTAATCCTGCTTCTTTCGAACGAATTTCTCGTTCTATCCCAACCATAGCACCTAATAATCCAGCAACACCTATTCTTAAAACAAAATCAAGATCTAATATCATTTTGCATTTCTCCTTTCTTTTTTATTTATAGCCAACTAACACCTCCTCTCTTTTAAAATTATGCTAATATTATATATATTACATCTAAAAGAAGCTTGTTTACAATGATGTTGATTTTATCACTTCTACAATTGCTTTACATAACGGTGGCCTTCGTGATGAGGGATTTATTAAAGAAAATAGAAATGTTGTTCGAAGGGATTGAACGATAGCAAAAAAGACCCTTTCCATACGCAAGGGCCTTCTTCTAAACTGATTTCATTTATCATTTTTATTCTGTCTCTTTTTCTTTGCATCTCTTAATGTTTTACTTACACTTAAAATTAAAATGATACATATAATTCCAGCAAACGCCATAGTTTCTAAAATAAAATCTATCATGCTTCCTCCTAAAATGTATGACTAAAGGCTTCTTTACTAGAAGTTTCTAGTCCGATTCATATAGCGGAAAAGCAGGTCACTATCGTCATTTCTTTCATACCAGTGGATCAAAAATCATCATAAAAACAGCAAGGCCCTTAACCAGTTCTAGTTGGTCGTCGCGCACCATTTTCATTATTTGAACTACCCCACTGATTAAAGTTTCACTTTATTTACGCAGCAAGCAACCACGCTTGAATTCGTTCTACATGTATTGTAGCACAAAAATGTTGGCTAATGCCAACTGACATTCATATCTCACGCCTACTCATAGGATTATCGCCCTTCTCATTCCTTAAGGCGGGCGTCTCCTTTCGGAAAATAGATAAAAAGCCATCCTTTTTAGTATCATACTAAAAAGAATGGCCAAGTTTACAATAAGTAAAGTCAAATTCTTACTTCATTGCACGTACTTCAGCAACAAGCTTTCCACCTTCGACACCCATATACAGTTTGACAGGTACATCTTTTGTATTTTCAAATACTAAGTCTAAATACGGATAGGCTATTGTCGCATCTCTTCCCTTTGGTACATATCCAACTGCTTTAGAATGCGTTGTTCTCTCTACCATTTTTAAACCAGCTTGATCTGCCGCGTTATATAAAGTGGATGAAGTTTGACACACTCCGCCTCCATATCCATCTACTAATTTCCCATCAACAATTTCTTTTCCTAATTGATACCCTTTATCAGGTGTTGTATCTCCAATTAATGCATTAAAAGAAAAGCGATCTCCTTTTCCTAATACAACTCCGCTAATATGATTAGCAGATATACGAATATTTTCGATTCTTCCACCAGTCGAGCCACCTAAATTTGTTTCATATCGGCCGATGACTGTACCAGATCCGCTTGCATCAGATGGTGTTGCTACTGGTTTTTTCTCAACAATCGGTAACTGATATGAAGAATCCCACATGCCGACATTCATTAACTTTTCTACTAATTCCTTTTCCATTAACTCATAAGAAGGCTTACCTTCTTGCCATGTTCCATCACTTGTCATACGCGAAGGAACCATTTTTTTATCAACGCTTTTCCCAACTTCACTTACAATTTTTGTTACTTCTTTTTTAAACTTATTTTCATCTTCAAAGTATCCTAAGCTGGATAAATCTAGTTTCTTCACTTCTGTTCCTGTGCGACCATCTACTAAACTAATACTATCATTAACGTCTGTTTTCGCTTCTACTGTATGGCCTCCAATATCGCTAACTAACGCTACATCACTAACTTTTGTACCACAGCCACTTACTACACCAATGCATAGTGCCCCTATTACAATACTTTTTGCTTTACGTAACAACATACTCTCTCCTTTTCCCCAACAACTTTTCTTGCTCTTTTTTCCTATCTTATGTATGTATGATTGCCTTACTTTACAATATGATTATAAAATATTACATTTTCATTTCTACTCTATTAAAATTACTCTTTTCTTCACAAAATGTCTACACATATTTGCATAAAAAACATAAGTTTGTTACGATTGTAACCTTTATCATTTATAACCAGTATATACCATGTAATATGTGAAAAACAAATGTAATATATCTGTCTTTTATATTTTAGACTTTCGTATGAAAAATCCTTTTTTATAATCATTTTGCATATCAAATTTTCCTTTATAGGTGTTTGCCGTGTCACCCATCCGCTTTTGCACATACATTATGGTGAATTTAACCTAATTTGAAAGAACGGAGGATGTTATATGTATCCCTACAATTCATATGCTCCATATAATCCTTATGCTTATCCACAGCAATACGACCCACAGCTACAATATCAGCCATATGTAGAGCAAACAGAAGAAATTGATCCATATGACCCAAACAGACAATTCCAAATTCCAATTTCATTTCCTGGTAGCGGCGGTCGACAATTAGAAAGACGAGTAAATGAACTTGAGCAACGCGTTAATCAATTAAATAGGCAAGTAAACCACCTTCAAAACATATTAGAACGTCATACGCGAAGACTTAATCGCTTAAACCAACGTTTGCGCACTGTAGAAAACAGATTGAACATACCATTCTCAGCAGTTGAAGATGGCTTTTAATCCACAAACCAAGGGGAAAGAAAAAGGAAGGGAACTCCCCTTCCTTTTTCTACGAACTAACGTTTCTTTTTGTGAAATTGACGAATGTTTTCTCCATCTCTATACTGATAAGAGTTAACGAAATGAAATAAGGTGATAAATATGGATTTCGAAATAAATTTTCTTTCTTTTTATGTTATACAAGTAGAAGGAAAAGGAGAACAAGCGGATAAGCGATATAAGCACTTCCAAACATTAGATGCGGAAGAATATGAAAATAGCTCTCTAAAAGAATTTCTTGATGGAGAATTATTAAAAATATCAAAACGAAAAGTGGAACGCCATGCAAAAACAGAACAAGCTCCAACAAAAATCGGTCGATTTATTGTCGAGGCTGGACATGAATTAGATTCAAATCCTCATTATAATTTATTTAACCGGATTCGATTTGCAAAAACGAAAGAGGATTTCAAAGATATGAGCCAACCACTCGTTTATACTTATATTGATACAAGCGCCGTTCGAGGCGGTGTCTTTTTAATTGCACAGGCAAAATTGCGAAAATACTTTGATGATCCATTTGTCTTCGTTATGAAATGTGACTTTGAACCAAAAGTCGCATCAATTTCTGATGAAACTACTTTAATTCGTAACGTCGAAATGGCTATTACGACAAAAAATATGAAGTCCATTCAATATCCATACATGCCTGAAGAAGGTATGGTCGAAGTCGGCGAATTAAAAATACACCAAGCATCGCATGCCCGCTACTTTGAAGACTTCTTAAAATTTGTCGAATATGAACGCTCCATGCCTGAAATTATGAAAACACAAGTAATGGACATGGTATACGACCAAATTGAAGATATATTTGAAGAAGGTACGGAAGAACGCGAACAATTCGACCAAGCGATGGAAGTATGGGCCGCTAGTCCGAAACGCGAAATTATGGAACAGTTTTCAACCGAAGAAATAATGGAAGCTACCGCTCAAATCGTCGAGCATGCTCCTGAAGTAGAATTAAAGGTTAAAGCCGATCACATTTCTGTGAAAGCTCTGCTTGCTGATTTCGGGGATCAAATACATATTGCAAAGGTAAATGACCGATACGTATTAATGATTGAGGCTGATACACTTACGTTTGAGAAAGGCTTCTCTCCGATTGAGTTTCTAAAGCCAGATGAATTGCAAGATGTGATTGAGCGGATTGAGAATAAGCAGCAATATTCTTACGATCCGAGCGGGGTTGAATAAAACTCTTGTATAAAAAATGACTTCTAAAGTGTTTAAAATAGCAATTATGTTTCCATATCAAGATGCAGAGAGAAGCAAGGAAGATAGGTCGGAGATTAACTGCCCGTAACAGCCCGATTGGTGAGGGCTCATAATCAGTGGAGGATGAAGAACTCCCCACTGATTAAAGTGTCACTTTATCAGAAATGGTCCTTATTTTTATGAAAAAAATTTAAAGCCGGTGAAATTTTACTGATTGTAAAATTTCACCGGCTTTTTAGTTTAGAGATGGGTTTTGTCCCAGCCTCTATTTTATGCAGATACCGAAGCCTTATCCTTACGGAAAATCCCCATTAACCCGCCGATTAATAATAATATACCTGGTAAGATATAAAATACAAAAATGCAAATAAATCCACCTATTGCAGCAATTGTCATCATGATGCCGCCAGCTTTAGCTTTATTTTTAACCACTACAGCTCCAACAATTCCTAGGATAGATAAGCCTACTGCAGCCCAACCTGAACCAATAATAGAATTAGCCCCATCAGCTTCAAATGCAGCTCCTAATCCGCCTATCATCAAAGCTAGGACAGCCCCTAATACGCCAAAAATACCACCAATCAGTCCTAATACAAATTCAGTTGTTCGTTTCATAGTTAACTCCTTATATAATTATTTAGATTTAAAGAATACTTTTTTTCCTTCATTTGTTTCAAATTGAATCATGAAATCATCACCGACATTTACAACTTGCGAAATATAACCTTCTCCTTCAGCACCTTTGTATAACTTTTGGTGCAATTCATTAGGAGTTACAGCAGATAGTTCGTGATTATATACTTGTCCTTCTTTTGATACTAATTTAAAGTTCATATCAGATAGTAAATAGTCAAAGTCTTGTGTTTCAGCATCTGCTACCTTTCCTTTTACTTTAACTAATACCCATTCTTTTCCCTCAGGAGCAGGTTCGTTGAATTCATTTTCTTTTTTTAGAATTTCAAAAGCTTGTTCCCCACGTACAACCTCTAAAATAGAAACTTCAACTTTCGCTTTGAACTTCTTAAATTCTCCGCCGTCAGTATTTAAAATAATATCGTCTATTGTTGCAGTTTCATTAAATGCTATAGGATTAGAACGATTCCCTTTAGCTGATTCAGTTTTCCCTTCTTTTAAATTATCTTTTTTTGCTTCTTGTTTTGGTTGCTCTTTTTCTTTTGTTTCTACTCCATTGCTAGTCTGTTCATTAGATCCACATGCAGCTAGACCAAAAGCAAGTGCTCCAGTTAGAATAATCGTACCTAATTTCTTGTACATTTCAGTTCCTCCAATTATGTAAAATGTAAGATTTCCAAGCCCATCATAGCAAACAATCAATTTAAATTTTGTCATATTTTGTCGAATTAAATAAAAAAAGAGAGAAACTAAGCTCTCTTTTAACTAATTGGAGTCCTAACGCATGCCCATCAACTTAAAATTTCATACAGCTCCAATAAGGAATATTTTGTATAAATTACTTAGTTTTATCGTTTTAGCATATTCACTCTATAGCGATAGCTAGAACCGTTAGAAAGAACTTTCAAAAAAAATAAATAATTAATCATAAATCGCAGGACCGGACTATATAGTTGAAAAGAGAAATCAACAAGGAGGAAACAGCTATTGAAAAGGAAAATTAAATTTTTACTGCTTACTGTATCTCTAGTCTTTGGTTGCTTCTTTTTTCATCCTTCTTCATCCAATGCAGCACCTTCATCTAACGAATACGTCCCAAACCAGATTATTGTAAAATTTAAAGATAATACTTCCCTTTCTAAATCCCAAGAATTCCATAAGTCAGTCGGAGCGGAAGTGGTGTCAAAAGATGATGTATTGGGCTTTGAAGTTGTCAAATTCACTAAAGGCACTGTCAAAGATAAAATAAAAATGTACCAAAATAACCCTAATGTGGAATATGCTGAACCAAATTATTATTTCTATGCGTTTTGGACTCCTAATGATCCCTACTTTAATAATCAATATGGATTATTAAAAATTCAAGCACCTCAAGCATGGGATGCACAAAGAAGTGACCCTGGTGTAAAAATAGCAATTATTGATACTGGTGTACAAGGGAACCATCCTGATTTATCATCCAAAGTTATATACGGTTACGATTACGTTGATAATGATAGTCAGTCGGATGATGGAAATGGGCATGGTACACATTGCGCCGGTATTGCAGGTGCGATTACAAATAATAATATTGGCATTGCAGGTGTTGCTCCTCAGTCCTCCCTATATGCGGTACGCGTACTAGATAATCAAGGAAGTGGTACTCTTGATGCTGTGGCAAAAGGCATTAGAGAATCTGCTGATGCTGGTGCAAAAGTGATTAGCTTAAGTCTAGGGGCTACTAATGGAGGAACTGCCTTACAACAAGCTGTACAATATGCTTGGAACAAAGGTGCTGTCATTGTTGCTGCAGCAGGAAATGATGGAAACACAAGACCAAATTATCCCGCTTATTACTCTGAAGTAATTGCAGTAGCATCTACGGATCAAAATGATCAAAAATCTTATTTCTCCAATTATGGAAGTTGGGTAGATGTAGCGGCACCTGGGTCAAGTATTTATTCTACCTATAAAGGCAGTACTTATCGCTCATTAAGCGGTACATCTATGGCAACACCTCATGTAGCAGGTGTTGCAGGATTACTAGCAAATCAAGGATATACGAATGTACAAATTCGCCAAATCATGGAAACTACAGCTGATAAAGTACCAGGAACAGGAACCTATTGGAAAAACGGAAGAGTGAACGCAAATAAAGCTGTACAATATGGAAATACATTAAATGAAAACAAAGCTTCCTAAAAAATTTTCTCAATATGCAAGCCTAGAGTTTCTTCCTAATAATTGTTAAAATATAGATAATGAGATAGACATATTTTTCGATAGACCTGTTTCCGTATACAGGTTCTTTTTTATGTTGTACATATTGTTACAACTAAGAGATATTACATACATTTTGCATATTCTAAAAAAACAGATTTCTCAACTTGTAGCTCGCAATTAAAGTATCGTACTTTTCTCTGTTATAAATGAGAAAATAAGCTAACAAATGCAAAAAAAGAGAAGGGGAATCCCTTCTCTTTTTAGTTCAATTACTTCTTAACTACGTTAGTAGCTTGTGGTCCGCGGTTACCTTGTTCAACTTCGAAAGTAACTTCTTGACCTTCTTCTAATGTTTTGAATCCTTCGCCTTGGATTGCTGAGAAATGAACGAATACGTCTTCTCCGCCTTCAACTTCGATGAATCCGAAACCTTTTTCTGCGTTAAACCATTTTACTTTACCGTTTTGCATGAAAAAATCCTCCTACAATGTACCTATATGTACATATTGATTTTCAACCACTTTACAAAAATAACGAAGACAGTAAAAAACTGTAACCACAAAGGAGATTTAACATTGCTTTCCTCCTTTGAAGTTACAGCTCATTTAAATCCCTATATTATTAAAAGTAAAATGGTTCAAACTTATACTATCATACCGATCGTATAAAAGTAAAGATTTTTTTATTTTATATTGTCAAACTTCACGTTGAACAACGTATTGAGCGATTTTATAAGATTTCATGTTCATATGTAATAATTCTTTTAAAGGAAAATGATTATAATTTATATAAAATAAGGTCTCCTCGCTTTAGGAGACCGCACTTCTTATTTATCCATATATTTCTTATTACACGGAAAACAACTAAATGAAATGTTCTTAAAACAATGTCTGTTTGTTTCACAAATTTGTGCTATTGTAGGTTCAAATAAAATATCTACCACATTACTTTCTATTATTTCTGTTACTGGTGGAAGAATGTCACCAACTTGATATTCATAACGAATGTTCGCTTGGTTAATATAATGATTAGAACCTTGTGGCGGCCCTTCTATTGCAACTTGGAATGCAATGATTCTCTGTTCACCAGGATTCAAGCTCCCAACACTAAATCCTGATACTGGAGTTACATTAGGCAAGACTTCCCTATCTACTGTTACACTTCCTGGAATAAATCAAACACGATTACTAACGAGATCTTGAAAATGAATATTTTGTATCGCTATATCTCCAGTATTCGTAATGACTGTCGTATATGTGACGACATCTCCTATTGTTGCTGTTTGCAAATCCGCCATTTTTACAACATTTGTAGAAACATTTGGCGTAATAAAAGGAATAACTACTGTATTGCTATCTTCTTCAACGGCTACGGGCGGTTGACCTGGACTTATAGTTGCAAGTCCATTTACAGTAGCAGCATTTGTAATGATTGGATTTGTTTGTCCTCCTATGACAACGACTTGAAAATTAATAATTGCTGCATCATTTGGCTGTAAATTCCCTAACGGAATACCGATATTTGGATTTGCAAATAGTAACGGCTCATCATTTACTGTTACAGTTCCATTTATAAATAACGTATTTGAATCAATACGATCTATTAAAATTACATTTTCGATCGGTACTGTTCCATCGTTTATAACGGCAATTGCATACGTAATTACATCGCCTATCGTCGCCACTTCAAAGTTTGCCCCTTTTACAATAAACAATATTGCTGTATTTACTGTGATGACTACTGTATTACTTGTATCTTCTACTATAATAGGTGACTCTCCTGGAACTAAAACATACTCTGCCGATACATTAGCAACATTTTCAATTGTTCCCCCATCAGGAAAACTAGTAATTTCAGCCTGATATGTTACAAGGGCCGTTTCACCTACTGGGATATTCGGTATGACAAACCCTGTTATCGGGTTCAGATCTGATTGTAATACACCATTTATCGTGACACTATTTGGAACAAAAGTTGCACCTTGAGATAGTCGATCTATAAATTGAACATTCGTTGCATCTACCGTTCCTGTGTTCAATACTCGAACACGATATGTGACAACATCTCCTATCCCAACGTTTACATAATTTACTTCCTTAAATAAATCTAAACTGCCACGATTTACTGGTGTTATTGTTGTATTACTTGTATTTGTTATCTCTATTGGAAGTTCTTCTGGGACAAGTTCAAAATTACCTGTTATATGCGCAATATTCGTTATACTATTAGACGATGGTATTGTATTTATAGTAACATCAAATGTTATGAAAACACTTTCTCCTACATCGAGATTCGGTACTAAAAAACCTTCAAATGGATTCAATCCTGGTGCCAAATTACCATTGATCTGTACGCTATTTGGAATAAATACCAATCCAGCTGATGGTACATCAATAAACTGGACGTCGGTAGCAGGAACTGTCCCTATATTTATTACTTGCACTGTATATGTTAACGTATCTCCTAATCGCGTTGCTTCTTTATTTACTGTTTTTATTACATTAAATTGACCAATATTTATTTCTGTAATTGTCATATTACTTGGTTGTTCGACCACTACTGGTGGCTCTCCTGGAACTAAAGTAAAGCTTCCCGTTACGTTCGCTTCATTTGTAATGCTCTCTGTTTCTGGAGCAGCTGCAACGACTACTTGAAACGTAATTTCCACTGTTTCTCCATCAGGAATATCTCCAACAGAAAATCCACTAATAGGATTTAGATCTACCTGCTGCACTCCATTAATTGTTACACTACCCGGAATGAATGGGGCCTCAGCAGAAATGGTATCAATAAACTGAACATCGGTAGCAAGAACTGTCCCCGTATTTATAATTTGCACTGTATACGTTAATACATCACCTACAAGAGCTACTGCTTCATTCACTTGTTTTGCAACTTGGAAACTTCCTCTATTCCCCATTATAAGAACCGTATTACTGGGCTGATTCACTGTGATTGGTGGTTCCCCTGGCACTAAAACAAACTCTCCTGTTACATTTGCAGTATTTGCAATCGTTCCACTTTCTGGAACCTCTACAACCATTACTTGAAATGTAACTTCTATTCCTTCGCCTGAGTCTATATTCGGAAGCGAAAATCCATTATTTGGGTCTAACCCTAGTTGCCCTACCCCATTTATCTGTACACTATTTGGAATAAAACGTAAAGAAGAAGGTAATATATCACGATATTGAATATTCATAGCTGGAACTGTACCGATATTTTGCACGACCGTTGTATATGTGATGGTGTTCCCTTCAGCAATGATTGATTGACCCACATCTTTTATAACATTTAAACCGGCTTCATTTATTTCTGTTACGGTTGCATTACTAGAGACGGTTTCTGTAATAGGTGGATTCGTTGCACTTACGTCAAATGAAGCAGTAATATCTACAACGTTAACAATTGTACTTCCTTCCGGTATACTTGTAACTCTCTCTTGATATGTGACGAGCATCACATCAGCTACTGGGATGTCTGGAAGTGGAAATCCTGTAAATGGATTTAACCCAGGTTCTGGGGTATCATTTATAACTACACTTCCCGTAACAAATTCTACCCCACTCGAACTAGAGTCCAGAAATTGCACATTCGTTGCCGGTACTGTTCCAATATTAAAAATGAGCACATTATACGTTAATATATCCCCAACAGTTGCAGCCTCTTTATCTACTACCTTTAATACAAAAATATCAGCTATATTCATAAATGTTGCAACTAAATTCGTTGATATCGTTTGCGTAATTGGCGGTTCCATCGGATTTGGTTGCGAAGTAAATGTTACATCAGCTTCATTTAATACAACCTCCTCGCTTGGGACTGATGTAATCGTAACTTGGAATGTAACAGAAATACTTTCACTAGATTCTAACGCTGAAATAACTAGAAATCCTTGTTCTGGATTTAGATTCGGTTGTGCGCTTTCACCGATTGTCACACTACCTGGAACAAATGTTGTTCCCTCTGGAATGGTATCTTGAAATAACACATCGGTAACAGGCGTAATTCCTACATTTGTAATGAGTATTGTATACGTTAATACATCACCAACTGTCCTAGCATCCATATTCACTGTTTTAGTAGCTATTACTTCCCCGGGAGAAGGTAAAGGTATATCCACTACTGTTGTATTACTAGAACTTGTTGTGGAAACCGGTAGTTGTGAAGGGTTTAATACGAACGTTGCTGTAGCAGTCGCTGTATTTAAAACGCCCCCACGTGTAGACGGTGCGGCAACTGTAACTTGGAACGTTATCGTTAATGATGTTTCTGCTGCAATATCAGGAAGTGGAAAACCAATACTCGGATCGAATCCAGGTTGCAAATCTCCATTGATCGTGATACTATTTGCAACAAATGTCGTCTCTGGAGCAATTGTATCGACGAAAGAAATATTTGTCGCTGGAACTGTACCATTATTTCGTATAACAACGGTATAAGTGTACGTTTCTCCAAGTGCTGCTTGTTGGACTGATGCAGATTTTTGTATATCTAGCTGAGCTAAATTGATTTGCGTCACAACAAAGTTACTATCCGTAGTCGTCGTAATAGGAGGTTGATCTGGATTGATAAGAAAGCTCGCCGTAACATTTGATTGATTCGTTATATTTCTACCACTTGGAATACTCATTACAGTCACTTGAAACGTAACAGTTGCTGTTTCTCTTACTGGAATATCGGGCAATGCAAAACCTACAGCTGGATCTAGTCCCGGCTGCAACACTCCATTGATTGTAACGCTATTTGCAACAAACAGCGCTCCATCTGGAATCAAATCTTGAAACATAATGTTTGTTGCTGGAACATTTCCTGTATTTTGGATAAGAACTGTATATGTTAACGTATCTCCTATCCCAGCTTCACTTGTATTTACACTCTTTATCACGTGAATTGCACCAATATTTACCCGCGTCACAACGATATTACTAATCGTCACGATTGTAATGGGCGGTTGCAAAGGACTGACTTGAAAGTCCGCTGTAACATTTGCGTTATTTGGTATAACTTTACTAACAGGTACACTTGTAACAGTCACTTGGAATGTTACCGTTACCATCGATCCCGGAGAAATACTTTCAAGTGAAAAACCAATGGTTGGATCTAGCCCTGGCTGCGGCACCTCATTGATTACGACACTATTTGGTATAAATGTTGTTTCAGCTGGAATCGGATCAAGAAAAGAAACATTCGTCGCTAATACGGTACCATTATTTTGGATACGAACCGTATATGTTAATATATCCCCTACCCCGGACTCATTTGTATTGACGCTTTTTCTAACACTCAATTCCGCTGAATTTATAGCTGTCACAACTGTATTACTCGGTGTAGTTACTGTAATAGGTGGCTCTGTTGGATTTACAAGAAAGTCTCCTGTAACATTTGCCTCATTTATAACATTATTTCCTAATGGTGATTCGACAATTAACACTTCAAATGTAATGACCACACTCTCCCCAGCTAGGAAATCACTTAATGAAATTCCTGTTTCTGGATCGGCACCTTCTTGTAATACATCATCAACAAATACACTATTTTCAATAAATAGCGTCCCTTGCGGGATCGAATCTTGAAAGAATACATTCATCGCCGGCACACTGCCAGCATTTATCACTTCAATCGTATACGTTAAAATATCTCCTACTGTTGCTACATCTGTATTCACAGACTTTATCACTTCAAAGTTTCCTGTCTGCACTGTCGTATTCACAATATTACTCACACCTGAAATTGTAACAGGTGGTTCATTGGGAATAACTTGAAAACGAGCCGTTACATTTGCTTGATTTAAAACCTCTTCATTTTCGGGATTTTGTTCAATGAATACTTGAAATGTAATCACAACTGATTGACCTGCTGGAATGTCGGGAAGAGGAAATCCACCAGTTGGATTAAGTCCACTTTGTGCGACTCCATTTATCGTGACAGAGTTTTCAATAAACGAAACCGCTGTAGACACCGTATCTTGAAAGAACACATTTGTTAATGGAATATTACCTGTATTTTGAACCGTAATCGTGTATGTTAATGTATTTCCTACTCCCGCTTGCTGTGTGTTTACTTCTTTCACTACATTTAATTCTCCAACATTAATTTGTGTTATTACTGTATTCGTTTGTCTATTAATTGTAATTGGCGGTCGATTCGGGTCAATGATAAAACGAGCCGTTACATTCCCTGTATTTACGACCGTATCACCGGATGGAGATGATGCAATTTGGACTTGAAAAGTAATTCTCCTACTCCCTCCAGCAGAAATATTAGCAATCGTAAAACCGATCTCTGGATGTACTCCTGGCTGTGAAATTCCATCGATCGTTACACTATTTTGGATAAAAATTGTTCCAGATGGGATTGAGTCTTGAAACATTATATTGGTTGCTGTCGTATTTCCTATATTTTCAATTGTAACTGTATACGTAAGAATATCGTTAATTGTTGCAAAACTTTTATCTACCGTTTTTCTCGCTCTTATATCACCTATCATAATTGTCGTGAACACTGTGTTACTTGTGGCCTGCTCTGAAATAGGTTCCTGACCAGGTGTTTCGATAAAATTAAAAATTACACTCGCTCGATTGGGAATTGGATTTGTAAAAGGTGTGGATGTTACTCTCACTTGAAAGCCAACAACAATCGTTTGTAAGGGATTGATACTTCCAAGATTAACACTATTAGCAGGACTAGCTCCTGGCTGTGCTACCCCATTTATCGTTACACTATTTTCAACAAATGTCGTTCCGCTCGGTATACTATCAACAAAGATTACATTGTTTGCAACTACATTTCCGTTATTCGTAATATTTACTGTATATGTTAATACGTCATTGATTGTTGCTATTGGTATATCGACAAACTTTTGTAACTGTAAATCAACAAAATTCCCTTGCGTGGTCTCTACTATATTGGAAGAAGCTGTACTTGTAATAAACGGACTTCCTACAAAAGGTTGAAATTGATAAGATACCATCGCATGATTCAAAATCGTATGCGAATCTGGAAAATTAGTAATTCTTACTTGAAATGTCACAATTCGCGACGTACCATCAACTGGTATTTCTCCTAGCTGAATACCAGTCGATGGATTAGCATTTGGTTGTGTTATACCTCCGACCGTTACACTACCAGGAACAAATGTTGTTCCACTCGGTATATCATCTTGCAATATAACATTTTCTGCATCTCCCGTACCGGTATTTAAAACTGTAATCGTATATGTGAGAAGATCTCCTACTCTAGCACTTGTTTTATCAACAGATTTAATTGGATTAATAATAGGACCTGTTGCATCTATTTGAACACCAAAACCAGCAGTAGCATATCCATCTCCATTCGTAACAAAACGAACCACTGCCGATGTTTGATTATTCACTAAAGATGCGGATGCATCTACATTTGTAATGTCCCATCCTTGTCTTCTCATTTCTACCGCTCTTCCTAACGGCTGATTTAAATCACCAAAAGTACCGGTTCTATCCAACTCTCCTCTATCATTACAAATTTGGGATTGAAAAAAATTATTAGCTGGATTTCTTCGCCCCGACAATGTAACTGTACTATTAACATCTGGCCCAAAGCGTAGCTGGTCTCCAATAATATTAGGATCCCCTTCTTGCGCAGTAACAAGCACCCTTCCTGTAACAGTTCCTGTTGCAGGCGTTGCAAACCCTGAAATAGTAGCATCGACTGGTGGAGATACAGCTTCAATAATTTCTTGCCCGGTATAAACAGAGAGATTACGAAGTGGTAAAGTACTATTTTGATAGACGACTTGAAGTGTCCATCCCACTGAACGGCTAACCGTCGCATCAACGGATACCCTTGCTGCCGGAACACTTCCCGCAGTATATGTTCCTCCCTCGGTAACAAATTCGGTTACATCTGCTGAGCGAACATAATAAAATTGCTTTCCTACTGAACCTTGCTGAGCCGTTACTGGATCAGGAGTAATCAACACTTCCTCAAAAGGTGTCACAAAGATAATGTCATCATCTAAAAATGCGGAAACATCTTCAGTATCGGTTCTATATGTCCCTGCCCAAATAAGTTCTGCATATAAAATATTACTACCAATTGGAATGTTTAAAATTGCACTCGAAGAATTTTCTCTCCAATCATCTGTTGTTCCTGCCGGAAAACCAGGAACCTGTAAAGTTGTATCGACTGTTGTAAATACATCTATCGTACCAAAATTATTGTTAGGCGCTGGCGAGAGTGGACTTAAACCAAGTGTATTCCCTGTAAATGTAACTGCACCAGAAACTGTTGTTGTAAAACGATTGATAAAAGGCACTGTATCCTCTCCTTTCCTCGATGATAAAAAATGCTCTATACTATAAAATGAAGACAAACTATAGAATGTACATTGTCCCTAAAATTCTATACATAAGAGAGGAGTTCCATACAAAATGCGCTACGTAATCATAACAGGTACTTCACAAGGTTTAGGTGAAGCCATTGCTACACAATTATTAAAGGAACATACAAATCTCATTTGTATTTCAAGAAGACCAAATGAACAACTTGTTGAAATAGCAAATCAAACAAGAAGTTCTTTATCATTTCATCCGATGGATCTTCAAAATGTCCACCAATTAGAAGCAGATTTTGCAGCAATCTTGTCCTCTATTGAATTGGAAGACGTTTCATCCATTCATTTGATTAATAACGCCGGTATACTTGCACCGATGAAACCAATTGAAAAATCGGAAAGTGAACAATTAATCGCCAATGTGCAAATTAATTTAATTGCTCCTATGATTCTTACTTCTACTTTTATGAAGCATACAAAAAATTGGAAAGTTGATAAACGTGTGATTAACATTTCTTCAGGCGCTGGGAAAAATCCTTATTTTGGTTGGGGAGCTTATTGTACGACAAAAGCCGGTATCAATATGTTTACACAGTGCGTTGCTACAGAAGAAGCTGAAAAAGAATTTCCCGTCAAAATCATCGCCTTTGCACCTGGTGTCGTTGATACAAATATGCAAAAACAAATTCGTCAAACAAAGAAAGAAGATTTTACAAATTTAGATCGCTTTATCACCTTAAAAGAAGAAGGAAAATTACTTTCACCTGAATATGCTGCTAAGGCGGTTGTCAATCTATTAGAAACTGAAAACTTCAAACAAGGCGGCGTTATTCGTATTGATGAATAACACGTTCATAACAAAAAAGCTCGCTTATAAACGAGCTTTTTTGTTTGCGATTTGAGTTCCTTCACTTGCTTCGTTTCAGAACACCAATATAATCATCCGTTTCTTAGCAGGCTATCTTCGTGTAGTTCTTACTATTCTCACTTAATCAATTCTAAAAATAGTCATATCGATTCCATGATTCGTTCATATTCAATGCCTTAATTTATTGTTAAGTCTATATATAAAAATATCATTTTACAATCTGATCATGCCTGTAACAAGTTGCATTGTTTCTTTTTCTACTTTAGAAATGCGCTGTTTTTCTCTTTCAAAATTCTTCTCTGCTTGCTCAAATGCTGCTCTTCTTTTTAAAATCATCCGCTCCATCTCTTGGTGACTTGGTCCTCCATATACAATTCGTTTCTTTACAAACATTTCTGGCAATATACTATTTTCCCATTCTTCCTTTGAAAGCTTTATTTTAAATTGCTTTTGTAAGTATACGTTTATTTCTCCTAGCTCTAATTCATGCAATTCTTTGCTTTGTTTCAAAGACATTTTTGCAACTTCACTTGCAGCATGATGAGCAAGACGAAAAGGAATATGATATTTCTTTGTTAATGTGTCTGCCAAATCCGTAATGGTAATAGCGTGCTGAAATGATCGGTCTTTTAAAACTTTCTCTTCTACTTTCATTGTTCGAACTACTGCATTCATCGTACAAAATACACGAATTGCTTTTTCCATTCCCTCATATAAATACGGTTGTAAATCATCCTCTGTATCTACAATATCACCAAACGGAGTATTGTGGATCATTTGAAAGACAGTAAAAGCTTCTCCTATCGCACTACTAGTGAGGGCACGAGCGTGTTCAATCGATACCGGATTACGTTTTTGCGGCATGATGCTACTAATTTGCACATATGGATTCGCAACCGTGATACCATTATATTCTTTCGTTGCAAGCAGTAAAAAATCATGTATCCATCTCCCCATATTCGTCATTGTCACCATGAGTAAAGAACTCACTTCTAACAAATAATCAGCACCTGCAACTGCATCATAAGAGTTTTCAATAACACTTGAAAAACCAAGTAATTCAGCTACTCTTTTCCTATTAATCAGAAAACTCGTTGTAGAAAGAGCCGCAGCTCCCATTGGTGAATTATTCAAGAAATGATATGTTTTCCAAATTCTCTCCAAGTCTCGCCCCATTACATCATAAACAGCTACCATGTAATGACCAAATGTTGTTGGTTGAGCTGGTTGTGTATGTGTGTAAGCAGGCATAATTGTATCGATATGATTATGAGCAACTTGTAATATACTTTCCTGTAATAACATAAAATGTTCCATAAAACGTAATAGATAACGACGCAAACTCAGCCGATACATTGTCACTCCCATATCATTCCGGCTTCTGCCAATATGCATATTACTAATCGTATTGTCATTTGCTTCTTTTATGATGAAATGTTCAATCAAAAAGAAAAGATCTTCATATTTCGAATTATAATGCAGCTCGTCTTTCGGAATTTGTGCGACTTTCTCGACTGCTGTTAAAATCTCTTTTCCCTCTTGTAAACTTATTATTTTTTCTTCTATTAACATAATGATATGAGCTCTGTGAACCATAAACATATCATATAACAAATGCTCTCTTTGAAACTCAAACACATGTTTCAACACACAATTCATATAGGTCTTTCCAGGGAAATCACTGCCTTCTTCCTCTATAAATTCTTCTTTCATTTGCTTCATTCTCTCCCCCCTCGTTAAGAACTATTACTATCCATCATACCCAATAAATATAAAAAGGTGCTTGTACAAAAATAAACCAGGTGCATATTGCACCCGGTTTATTTAATAACAGTCGCATTATATTTCTCATTTTGTAAAATTTGAAAATGTAAATTTCGTAAATGCTTACGCAATTCAGCACTATCATCTTCATTTAAATGATTTGCTAAAAACACAATTTCCGTACAGTTCCCAAACTTATCTGTAGCATAAACAGCTTTTGCTAATGTCCATGGTGTATAACCATTTTTTTGTCCAGCATGTCTGAATATTTTACGATACTTTTTCGTACTCATATCTGTTTCTACAAGACTAGCCCATTCTTTTGCCTCAGCCTTTGCAAACCCTGCCTTATGATTTACCTTTTGTAACAAAATCATATAGTCATTTGCTGAAGCAGCTGGCAAACGATCGGACCATATCTTATCATATCGTTCTTCTAAATATAACGGAATTTCTTTTTGTAGCATCGCACCCTTGTTTTTCAAACGCTCATGAATCACCATTGCATATTGACGATACTGCTCTTGAGACATTTCTTTTAACTTTTTCTCGATTTGATATTTAGGAACGTGTAACTCTTTATGCAGATATCCTGGAATATACAAGGATGAAACAATTGGAAATAACGGTTCATGCGATGGAAGTGCTAGGTTTTTCAAATTTTGATTCACATTGTCCAATCCGAGCTTTTCCATCAAGTATTCCGCATTCGCATTGGAGCTAAATTTCATCATCCCTCTTGCTACTTCTTCTAAAGAAACAGCATTTTCATCTATTTTTCCTTTTCTTTGTAAATATTTTTGCCATCGTTCCTGGGCACCACCATCTGTATTTGGTACATAATAACGGTTCACATCATGGATGGAGACGTAGCTATTTGGATCAATTTTCCCTTCTGTTACTTGTTTTGTAAATTCAAGAGCAACAATTAATTTCATTGTACTTGCCACTGGTAAAACAACATCTGGATTTACAGAGTACACAACTTTATCATTTCGCTTTATGAGTAAAGCGCTGTTTTTTTCATCTTTATGTTCTTCAACAAATGAAGCGATATACTGTGCATCATCATTATTGGAGCTCCAAACTTTTTTCGCTAGAAAGTTACCTGATACTAACAACATCAACATAGCTACAATTCCTGCACAAACTATAACTTTCTTCAAGTGAAATTCCTCTCCTACTTGTATGTCTTTTCTCGATTTTATATATTCATAGTCAAAATAATAGAGACGACTAATCAATAAGTCGTCTCTATTATTTTAACTTGTATGTCGCTATTATGTCTATGTCATAATTCTAACGAAATCCTTAAGAAATTTTTTATAGTGCAACGACCAGCCAATTCTCATCCAATTTTTTAGCGCTTTCGCATCAGGCTGTGGTCGAAAGTCCGCAATACTTTCCCCCTTTGCAATTCCATCTGTATCCACCGCAACGCGGCGGTATACATAGTCTAAAAAAGAGGGATTAGCCGTCGCCATCATGGTTACAACATCATGAACCGGACTTCCAGTTATTTTCGGATTTAACTTTTTATATGCCTTATAATAATACGTAAAAATCGGTTCAATTAATGTATGAAAAGCAGTTTTTGAATGCTTTGCAAGATATTTTACTGTCTCTGGCGTTATAATCGCTTCCGAGGTAACATTAAGCGGTATTAATGTTACGTTTTTTGCATTTTGCATAACAAGTTGCGAAGCAATTGCGTCTCCATAAAAATTTGCCTCAGCAACTGGCGTAACATTCCCTGGTATTAAGAAGGCTCCGCCCATTATATAGTACTCTTTCACATATTGCATAAGTGTTTTTTCTAAAATAAAAGCTGTTGCTAATGTTGTTGATCTCCCAGCATCAACAATAATAATTTCTCCTTTGTACTTTTCCAAAATAGAAAAAAATTCACAAAAAGGTTTTACATTCGGTGAAATGCTTTTTGGTGGACGAATGGGCCCCATTCCTTCTGCACCATGAATTTCTGGATAGTACGTTGTAAATTCTCCTGACAGTGGCATCATTGCTCCTTTAATAACCGGAATATCTTCCCGCCCAGCTAATTGTAATAAGTAGGCCGCATTACTTGTCGCTTGTTCTTGCGATACATTCCCATATCCTGTCACAATACCAACAATATCAATATCAGGATGCAACAACCCATACATAATCGCTAACGAATCATCAATTCCTGGATCCCCCAAAAACAGTACTTTCTTCATAAACTTCAACTCCATCCTAACAGTTGTTATTAATTTATGAACAGGAAAAAATAGATTATGCTTCCTTTTGAACAAATTTTTCTTTTCCATACCAATCACACACCTTTTTAGAGTAATAGTATCAGTATGTCCAAGTTTTATAGATTTTTTGCACCAGAACCGGGTATATTATTATGATGTTCAAGTTTACCAGATCAGTTGCATATATTTTTTTGTTTTGTTTTTTTTATTTATTCTCACTTTCTTTCACTTAATAGAGTAAGAGCCTAATTTAATTAAATTTCATTTAAAATATGAATATTTATTTTTAACCCCATTATTAAATTAAGCTTTTAAAAAATAATTAAAAAAGGGGTCATAAAAATGGATCAAATGGTAAAAGAAGCACAAGAATGGGTCAACAGAACCTATAAAGGTAGAGCTGGTTATAAAGAAATTGAAGTAACCGGAAAAACAGGTTGGTCTACAATGGGTGCCTTAACACAAGCATTACAATTAGAACTTGGAATTACAGCAACATCTACAACCTTTGGACCTGGTACATTAGCAGAAATTACAAAAAAATGTCCAATTAGTACAACATCTAATACAAATGCAAATATCGTAAAAATTATTCAAGCCGCTTTATATTGCAAAGGTTATGGACCTGGTGGCATTACAGGAACATATGGATCTGGTACACAAGCTGCTATTGCTACTATGCAAAAAAATTTAGGATCTACATCAGCTGATGGCGTAGTAACTCCTAAATTATTCAAAGCACTATTAACAATGGATGCGTATGTATTAGTTAATAACGGAAGTGAAAAAATTAGAAGTATCCAACAATGGTTAAACAACAAATATATCAATCGCACTGACTTTTTCTATATGCCTTGTGATGGTCATTATTCACGTGATGTACAAAAAGCTTTAATGTTTGCGATTCAATATGAAGAAGGACTAAAAGATGGTACAGCTAATGGGTACTTTGGTCCAACAACACAAGAAAAAATCAAACTAGTCGTATTAAAAGAAGGTTCAACAGGTGCTTTTGTGTATCTATTTCAAGCGGCCCTTATTTTCAATGGTTACGATGTACCGTTTGATGGGAATTTTTCAGCATTTATGACTACACAATTAAAGCAATTCCAAAACTTCGCTTTATTGAAAGCGACTGGCGTTTCAGATTTTCAAACATGGGCTTCTCTATTAGTAAGTACAGGCGATCCAGAACGTCAAGGTAAAGCTTGTGATTGTAGTACGGAAGTTACTCCTGAACGAGCAAAAACATTAGTCGCAGCTGGTTATGAAACTGTAGGACGTTATTTAACAAACGCTAAAGGAAAAGATGCTAGAAATAAAAAAATTCAAGACGGAGAAATAGATAACATTTTCGCAGCCGGCCTTAGTATTTTCCCTATCTACCAAACAAATGGTGGAGACAAAGATTATTTTAATGCTAAAAAAGGTGAAGAAGATGCAATTGCAGCTTATAAAGCCGCTTTATATCATGGATTTCCAAAAGGTACAACTATCTACTTTGCGGTAGATTTTGATGCAACAGGTGACGATATTAAAGACAAAATTTTACCGCACTTCCAAGCAATTAACGAACAAATGAAAAAATTAGGAGGTGGTTATTACAATATTGGAGTGTATGGTTCACGAAACGTATGTATTCAAGTATCAGACAAAAAATACGCAACATACAGTTTTGTCTCTGGTATGTCTACTGGTTTTAGTGGAAACTTAGGATTCCCATTACCAAAAAACTGGGCCTTTGATCAAATTAAAGAATACACAATTGGCAGCGGGAATGGTTCTATCGCAATTGATAAAGATATTAAGTCAGGTCGAGATAATGGTATTTCTAAAATAGAAAAAGATGGTAGCAAATTATCTATTACAATGCAACTTCTTGAAATGGCAAGATCTACGTATAATGAAGAAAAAGAAATCGGTGAAACAACCGCTTTAGGAGATTGGAAATTATACCAAAAATATAAAAATGAAAGAACTGAGCTTGATGCATATGTATATAGAAAACTAGTTATCAAAGGAAAAACAACTGTAGAAGATAGATATGATTATACAGTTGCATTTAGAGGTTCACAACAATGGCAAGACTGGATACTACAAGATTATCAACAAATATTACTAAATCTTGATAAATTACAAGCTGAGGACGCTTCTGCTTATGTTGGACAATTAGTACGTACTGATTATCAAAATATGAGAAATATGTATCTTACAGGTCATTCACTTGGTGGATACTTAGCACAATGGGTACAAAGTGAGATGATTGATGGGGCCTTACCTGGATCTGCATTACTCGCAGTAACATTTAATGCACCAGGTTTTAATTCTATCGAAAATCCTGCATTTCCTAGTGAATTTCAAAAGAAAGTAATGAAAAAAATTGAAAATCATAAGAAAAATAAATATGATAGCCTTATAATTAATCACCGTATTAAAGAAGATTTAATAAGTGCTTTCGGAACTAAAATAGGAACATTGCATGTTTATAGCCTTACGCAAGATATTATTGAATTACCACTTAAATATTTCCATGATGCAGCTCGCTTCGAACAAGTAACATTAAAATAAAAGTATTACTAATCGAAATGTTATATCCTTTTATTGAAATTAAATATATTTTAAAAACTATTAAAAGTCCTCCAAATTGTTTAACTGGAGGACTTTCTTATTAAAATAATTCTAGTTAATGAAAATTATTTTGAAATTCTCTTTATCCTTTTTTCCTCTTCTGAATAAACCTCAAAAAAGCCACAAGTAGCATAACAAGCGGTATTACTTGAATAAAGAAGAATCCCCCCAAAAAATAAAGTGTACGACTAACTAGAGGAGGTTCTATTGTCGACTCACCTGCAAAATAAGCTCCATAATTAGCTACAACACCTGCATAATCTGCTATCCCACCTATAAGAAAAGATATTGGACTTATAAGTAGGTTTATTCCTAAACAGACCATTATTCGTGATAGGTTTTTAGCCTTAATTTTTGATGAACCAGATATAATAAATAAAAAAAATGAAATACCAAATATAAGAAAAAATAGGATTACATAAAAAATTAACATAATATCCCTCCATAATTTTGATTATACCATCAATAAAAATTATGGACTCTAAAAATCACAAGAAAAACTCTTTTTATCCTATAAATCTATACAATTTTTTACACATTCCTAATCTAATTCTATTTTAGATTTCGCATTTATTAATAAATTAGTTAAAAAACTGTACAAAATCTGGTTCTGGTGCAAAAATGTTAGTTAGAAATATAGAGTAGCAATTTCCTCTACATTTTTAGCTTATGAAGCTAAACCAAACAATTTATGAATAAATTGTTTCACGTTGTTGAAAAAAGATCTTGTCAAGGAAACTGTCACCTAAAATGTGACAGTTTCACTTTCTATTTCATCTGAAATTTGATAAGTTAAACATAGGCCAACTTCTTTTAGTGAGAGTAGCTTGGTCCACTTTATCAAGTTTTGTATGATGGCTGTCAACAAAGCTTGGATTGTTACTTTTTGAACTCCACGGTAACGGGCGAAACGGAAACCGTGGAGTTCTTTACTTTGTGCAAAACTAAGTTCCTCAGTCGAAGGTCTCACGAACCGCAAAATTTCCCCTCTATCGGACAAGCGCTGCTACCTCAATTTATGATAGATTTCCTCGTGGACAGAGATACGTAAAACCCGATCCGTTTTTTTCGCAAATGGGCACCCTGTACAACTTCCTTTTTCAGGCTTGTATTCATGATATCCATTTCTTGTAGTCGTTTTATAGGAAAACGGAATCCCACAGGGACACGCATATAAATCTTCATGTACTTGTTTAAACTGGTTCTTTTTGCACTCTGGATGTTCTTTACTTGCATAACGACGATAAGAAATATAGGAAAACAAATTGTTTTGAAACAATCCTTCCGCTAGTCGAGCGTTATAATAGCCCGCATCTAACGCAATTTCTTTCGGAATATATCCCAATCGTTCTTTTGTACATTCGATTCGCTTTCGTAAAATACGATGTCCTGGGACATTTGCCGGTGTAATGTGTGTATCAATGATAAAATTGTGTAAGCCATCTACCATTCGGTGTTCAAAATAAGCAAACCGTCCCCTGGCATCATGTTTCACAGAGAGACGTGCATCTGGATCAGTTGGACTTTTCAGAATGCGTTTTGTTTCGATTTTGGTCGACCGAGGAAGGAATGGTTTCTTTCCCTTTTCGATTCTTCGCTTGTTCCTTTTCTCTAATGTGTAAAAGTCTTCTTTGACTTCTACTTCTTGTATCCAAACTTCACGTTTTCGCTTATTTGCATTTGCCTTCAGCTCTGTTTCATCCGCAATCCAGATATCACGGGATAAAAAACCATCCTTTTGAATTTGATGTAAGATATGATCAAAAAGATCTTCCCAAATGGAAGAACCTTGTATCCGGTGAGTAAGGAATTTAGAAATAGTAGAATGACATGGTATGTTTGCATGAGGAAAAATACCTAAAAACCATCTATATGTAGCGTTTTGTTTGACTTGTTTACATGTGAAACGGACAGAGCGAAACCCTTCAACATATTGAATCAACAAAATTTTTACGATAATGAGTGGATCTACAGAAGGACGCCCCACAGGAGATTGATAAAAAGGTTTTACTAATTTATAAACAATATTCCAATTCATTTCTTTTTCAATACGAACCAAATGATGATTTTGATCATACATAGCTTCATAAAATTTACGGTTTTGTGTAATCTCAAGATTTTTTTGATTATAAAACATGAAAAACGCCTTCTTTCTTTTTATTCTTCTAGAAAAGGAGACATTTTTAAAGTTTTTTTAAAAAATCGTATTGACAGAGTTGTTTTTCAACACTCTGAAAACGCAGTGTTTTTTGTAAACACTGCGTTTTTTTATGATTCTTTTTTCGTTGTCATAATGCTGCCAAGTATGTAAGCTATTAGCGCAAAACAAATTGGAAATACTACCGTATGAATTTGAAATGGATTGGGGAACCAAAGGTGAATGATGATATAAGATCCTACCCCAACAATTATAGATGTAAAAGCACCAATCGCATTTCCTTTTCTCCAATATAATCCTAAAACAATCGGCCAAATAAACGCTGCTTCTAAACCACCAAAAGAAAATAAATTTAACCAAATTAAGAAGTCTGGTGGCTTAATCGCTGCTGCATAAACAAGTAAGCCAATGATCCCTGTAATCCATAAACTTCCTGTTTTAATTGCTTGATCTGTAGCTTTTTCACTTATGTAATTTACGTATATATCTTTCATGATAGACGAACTCACAAGCAATAAGAGCGAATTCACTGTAGACATAATCGCCGCCATCGGTGCTGCTAAAAAAATTCCTGCAAGCCAAGGTGGCAATACTTCCATTGCTAAAAGAGGCATCACCTTATCAGGCACATCTATGCCTGGAAGTACAACACGAGCAAATACACCTGTTAAATGCATGCCAATCATAATCGTTCCTACGACAACAGTACCAATGATTAATGCTTGATGCATCGCTTTTGAATTTTTATAAGACATGGCACGCACGCTAATTTGCGGTAATCCAACTACTCCAATCCCTATTAAAATCCAAAATGATGTCACATATGTTTTCGTTAAACTGCCGTCTGCTCCAAATGGTGTAATTAGCTTCGGATTGATTTGCACAAGGTCATGCATAATATTTTCAATTCCGCCCCCAGCGATTACTGTTGCAATTAAAATAATTGTTGTGCCCACTAACATAATGATTCCTAGTAATGTATCAGATAATGCAACTGCTCGAAATCCACCGATTAAAACATACACAAGAACAGAAAATGTAAACAAAAATAAAGATGTTGTATAGGAAAGCCCCGTTAACGATTCTATTAACCGTCCGCCACCAACCCACTGGGCTACAGTTGCAGAAAATAAAAAGATAATAATGCATAATGCCGATAAAATGACAACACCTTTATGATTATAGCGCCCTTTTAAATAATCGATAAGTGTAATGGCTTCCATTTTGCGTGCAATAATGGCAAATTTTTTACCAAGAACCGTTAATACAATATAGCCGGTGACGATTTGAATAGCAGATAGTAGTACCCATCCAAGTCCCATATTGTAAGCAAGACCTGGCCCTCCAATAAAACTGCTTGCACTACCATATGTCGCAATCATTGTCATTGCTAATAATAATCCACCAAGTTCACGTCCACCAAGAAAGTATTCTTGCAAAAATTTATGATGCGCTGTCGCTTGTACGCGCCGTGATGCATATACACCAATTAAAAATACAATGATAAAAGAAATTATCATTGGAATTATTACATACCAATTCATCTATCATTCCTCACTTTTTTCTTCCTCATCGAGTGGAATATCTTGAAATACAAAGCGTACAACTAAACTTAGCAAGACAACCATGATAAGAAATCCAACGATACAGCTATAAAAAAACCAAGCTGGAAAACCGAATATATATGTGTATTCACTCGGATCTTTACTACCTAGTCCATAAGCAAACCCATACCATATAACAAAATTTATACAAGCAAGACCTAGTCCGATTAACGCTTCCTTATGAGCAAACCGAAAACGCGAATCTTCATGATCATATTTCATTGTCTCCCTCCTCTCACAAAGTATAATTGTACCATTCTTTTTCCCATTTTTCCTACTAGAAAGTAAAAACAAACAAGAATTTGTATCATGATGTAGAAATCATGCATCATTACGTATTTTTTACAATTGTAACATAAATGAAATTTGAATTTTCAGTTTTTATTATTTATGATTAAAATTAGAGGTCTTTCAACTTGTTCTTTACAACCTTGTTACAGGGATAAACGCTGTCTCTTACTGCGTTTACAATATATTTTCAAGGGGGTTATGCAATGAGTCAATTAGCTGTAAATCTTCATGAAAAGGTTGAACAGTTTCTTCAGGGAACAAAAAAGTTATACGTGAACGGAACGTTTGTTGAAAGTGTATCCGGAAAAACATTTAAAACACCGAACCCAGCAACTGGTGAGACACTTGCAATCGTATCAGAAGCTGGTCGTGAAGATATTCATAAAGCTGTAATGGCCGCAAGACAAGCTTTTGATGAAGGACCTTGGTCATGTATGAGCGGTGCAGAGCGCAGTCGCTTGATGTACAAACTGGCAGACTTAATGGAAGAACATAAAAATGAATTAGCTCAGCTTGAAACATTAGATAACGGTAAGCCCATTCGTGAAACATTAGCGGCAGATATTCCGCTTGCTATTGAGCATATGCGTTATTATGCCGGTTGGGCTACAAAAATTGTCGGACAAACCATCCCAGTATCCGGCGAATACTTTAACTATACACGCCATGAAGCAGTGGGTGTTGTTGGGCAAATTATCCCATGGAATTTCCCTCTCCTTATGGCCATGTGGAAAATGGGAGCTGCTTTGGCAACAGGCTGTACAATTGTACTGAAACCCGCTGAACAGACTCCGCTATCCGCTCTATATTTAGCCGAATTATTTGAAGAAGCTGGATTTCCAAAAGGTGTAGTCAATATTGTTCCAGGATTTGGGGAAATTGCTGGACAAGCTCTTGTAAATCACCCTTTCGTTGATAAGATTGCATTTACAGGGTCAACCCCTGTTGGTAAACAAATTATGAGACAAGCCTCTGAAACATTAAAGCGTGTAACATTAGAACTTGGTGGAAAATCACCAAACATCATTTTGCCAGATGCTGATTTATCTCGTGCAATTCCTGCCGCACTGTCGGGTGTTATGTTTAACCAAGGACAAGTATGCTGCGCTGGATCGCGCTTATTTATCCCGAAAAAAATGTACGATAATGTTATGGCTGACCTTGTCCTTTATTCAAAAAATTTAACACAAGGTGCAGGATTAGATCCGGAAACAACAATCGGCCCTCTCGTTTCTGAAGAACAGCAGCAACGCGTTATGGGCTACATTGAAAAAGGGATCGAAGAAGGTGCTGAGGTACTTTGCGGAGGAAATAAACCATTCGATAAAGGCTATTTCGTGGCCCCAACTGTGTTTGCCGACGTAAATGATGAAATGACCATTGCAAAAGAGGAGATTTTTGGTCCTGTTATTTCAGCATTACCGTTTAACGATATCGATGAAGTAATTGAACGTGCAAATAAATCATCCTTTGGTTTAGCTGCTGGCGTTTGGACAGAAAACATTAAAAATGCACACTATATCGCAAGTAAAGTTCGTGCAGGAACCGTTTGGGTAAACTGTTATAATGTCTTTGATGCAGCATCTCCATTCGGTGGATATAAACAATCTGGCTTAGGCCGCGAAATGGGATCATATGCACTAGATAACTATACAGAAGTAAAAAGCGTTTGGGTGAACTTAAACTAATGAAAGAGCCTAGCCAAATACGGCTAGGCTCTTTCATGTTATGGAAACATAAAAGTTACTTCACACATACAAGCTACCGATGACATGTAAAATTCCCCATTTAATATAGAGAACCTAATTTGACGCTAAATATGCAGCTGTATTTATAATATCTTGAAAGGTTCCAATCCGACCAACTGAAATTCCGTGCATCACTTTATCTAGTATAGTTTTCGTTATATCCGTATCTACAAATCCTGGGAAAATAACATTACAAATAACCCCAAATTATATTTGTATAAAAAAGTCTGTTTGTGTCAAACTAAACTCGAAACATAGCATAATGCACAAGGAGATTGTGTCAAATGAACAAACAAAACGAAAATAAAAAACCAGTTTCTGATGGTATTGATGTTGAGTTCTCTCGTGAACTAGCTGACCATGATGACCTAGAAGCAAACGCGCGTGCAGCAGCCGCCGATGCACGCCAAAAACGCCAATCGAAAAAAAAATAAATCCTATCTTTCACTCTTTTCAATTGGGACCTACTACCCACGAAAAATAAACCGAGAAATGCTCTCGGTTTATTTTCGGTATTTGTTTATATAATGTGCAAATGTAAGTAATGGATACATATAAGAATAACTATGATAACGAATATAAAATCCATTTGGTAATCCTGTTCCTGTAGGATATTCTTGATGACTCGCAGCGTGCTCTAATAAATAAGAAATTCCTTTTCGAATGACTGGTGTTTCTTCATCATAATAAGAAATAAGAGCATCAATCGCCCATGCAGTTTGGGAAGGAGTACTAAAGGATAGCGGAACAAATCTTTTTTCTATACTACTTCGGCAAGATTCTCCCCAGCCTCCATCGCGATGTTGTATACGTTCTAACCACATAACTGCCTTTTTTAAAGCTGGATGTGTATTCGCAACTCCAACAGCTCGCAATCCTGTAAGAGCAGCCCACGTACCATATATATAACTGACCCCCCATTTTCCGTACCATGATCCATTGTTCTCTTGAACATCCATTAGCCATGTAATCGCGCGATTCTTTTGATGATCTTGTAATTCATTAGGAGCATACGTCCCAAAAAACTCCAAAACCCGTCCTGTAATATCTGCAGTAGAAGGATCCGTCATCATATCACCAGAATTTTCTAATGGTAAATGTGTCAGAAACCGATTTGTTACCCCCTTTTCAAAAGCAGCCCATCCTCCGTCTTTATTTTGTAATCCTTTCACCCAGTTCACCCCTTTTTTCCAAGCCTCCTCTATTCTTCTATTCCTTTTTCTGCTTCGTGCTAACGCTCTTAAAGCAGCAGTTGTATCATCAACGTCTGGAATTGTTGTATTCACATCTGAGAACCCCCATCCTCCAGGAGAAAGTGTAGGTGCATGCAAGCTCCAGTCTTTCTTTTCATGATGTTGTCTTTGCCATATATATTCTGTTGCTGTTTGAATCATAGGTGTGCTCTCATTTACATTCGCTTCTTGTAATGCATAGCTGAGTAAAGCCGTATCCCATACGGTAGATGGAGAGTTTTGTAAATGAATGCCCGCTTCCATATGCCATTTGTATGTTCGGAGCCCTGCGACTGCTTGTTGAATAAGAGGTGATTGAATATGATGCCCTAGCGCCAGAAGTGCATAAATCATATAAAATGTAGCGCTCGCATAGCTATATAATGTACCATTTCTGTCAATCCTCTCTATCATAAAGCGCTCTGCTTCTTTGTCCCCTTTATGATGAAGAGATAAAGGATACGTTACAAACTTTTTCACTTCTCCAAGAATCGTTTCAAATAATGAGGAGCGGTCCTCACGAAACCATTCGGACTTACTGCTTCCTGAAATATGATCTAAATTCGGAAGTATAGTTTTTGATACAGTAAATCTTTTGTTCATACAAATCATCATTGGAATAAGATGAATACGCGCAGAACTACTAAGTTCAAATATGCTAAGTGGAGAATCTTCAGGCAAGAATAAAATAGGAGTTGGAAAATAAAACATTCTAGGATATTCATATCCTCCATGCAGTGCTAATAAAAACTTCGTCATAAAATGAGAACGTGCAATTCCTCCTCTTTCTTGAATAAAAGCTTCCGCACGCTTCATATTGACATCCTCTTTCGTATACATGCCAGATGCAAGTAACGCCGCATATGCTTGAATCGTAGTAGATACGTTGCCAGCACGTTCATCTTCGTATAGCTTCCAAGTTCCTTCATTTGTTTGTATGGACGTTAACCTTGCTACAAACGGCTCTATTTCTTCTTCCTTTTCTAATAATCGAAGTAAAAAAATCATATGACAATCTGTTAATGGCGATCCTTCAAAACAAAAGCGCCATGCACCATCTTGCTGTTGCATTGTATGAAGTGCAGTGATTGTCCGCTCTATTTCTGCACACACTCTTCCGTATAATACCACCCTCTTCACCTACCTTTTCGAAATCCATACACGATATTCACAATTTATAACAATTATGTATAAAACAAAAAAGCAGAACATGTAACATACACATTCTGCTTACATACAGTACCAAATTCCGACAACAACTCCTAAAATAGCTCCGACAACAACTTGATAAGGAGTATGACCGACAAGTTCATTTAATTTTTTATAATTCGTTTGTCTCCCATGAAAAAAGTCATTTAAAATCTTCGCCTGTTTACTTACGGCAAGCCTGACTCCAGAAGCGTCATACATAACAATAATGGCGAAAATCACTGCCACAGCAAACACGGCACTCGATATCCCTTCCACAATTCCAACACCTGTTGCTAAGGCAGTAACTGTTGAAGAATGCGAACTCGGCATACCACCAGAAGCAAAGAATTGAGCAAAATCAAATTCTCTTGTCTTAGCGAGTTTAAAAATCACTTTCGTAAATTGTGCTAAAAACCACGATAATACTGCGGCCATAAACGGTTCATTATGTAGAATTGTTTCCACATTTCCATCTCCCCACTTATTGTAATGGAAACTCTATACTATAAGTATAAAGAAAAAATGCGCAGAAAATACTACGCATTATAATACTTTGCTGATTTATTTTTTAAAAACTTAGGCTGTTTTTTTAGTAAAAACTTTGTTTTTGCGATAGAAAATATAAACAATGCAATCCAAATAAATAAAAATGCCATACTATGAGCAGACGTAAAATGCTCATGGAAAATAAAAATACCTAAAATAAGATTGATTGTTGGTGCAATATATTGCAAAAATCCTATCATATATAGCGGAATCCTTTGTGCTCCCTTAGCAAAGTAAAAAAGTGGCAACGCTGTAACAGCTCCAGCTCCCATTAAAAGTAATGTTTCCGCTATAGAAATCGATCCAAACGAACCGAATCCATGCGCTCCAACCATAAATAAATAGATAGCAGCAACCGGTGTAACGATCATTGTTTCCAAGGTCAACCCATTCATTGCATCATAATTCAATAATTTTTTCGTTAAACCATATAAACCAAATGTACATGCAAGCGAAAGAGCAATCCATGGAATTTCGCCGTATCGAACCGTTAAAATCACTACCCCTACTCCAGCTAGCCCAACAGCAACGTATTGCCAAAAATTTAGCTTCTCTTTTAAAACAACCGTCCCAAGGACAATACTTACTAGTGGGTTAATATAATAACCAAGACTGGCTTCAATAATATGACCATGATTAACCGCCCATATGTACACAAACCAGTTTCCAGTAATTAAAATAGACGCAATTGTTAACGAGATGAACAATTTAGGTTGTGTAAAAAGTTTCATCAGTTCACTCATAAATTGACCAAATCGCTTTGATACACCAAGAACAATTAACATAAAAACAAAAGCCCAAACGATGCGATGTGCCAATATTTCCTCAGCAGGAACTTCTTCTACCCATTTCCAATAAACTGGTAGGATCCCCCACATCGTATAAGCACCAGCCGCATATATAATTCCTTTTCTTTGTAGTGCTTTTTGACTCTCCATCTTCCCTTTTCCCCTCTTCTCTTTTTCTCTCCATTATACGTTGCCTTACATGAATTTTTCCAATATTGAAACTGCATTTTTTTCGACACACTTTGTATTCTCATTTTTTATACAACAAAAAACAGGCCAATTGTAATGAAAACAAGCAGAGGAATCCCAAGTACAAATTGATTCTTATGTGTTTTATGATGAAAAACATACATACCAAACCATGCTCCAAGTGCCCCTCCAGCCGCTGCTACTAAAAATAATGTCCTTTCTGGCGTGCGCCATTTTTTCTTTCTGGCCTTTCGTTTATCCAATCCCATCATACTAAATGCAATCACATTAATAACGATAAAATAAATCCACTTCATTCCTTTTTCTCCTTCTCAAAATTCGCTTTATTGTATCATGAAAAAACCATGCAAGCGAGCCTGCATGGTCATTCATACGTCTGTTCTTGTTCTTCTTGTTCGCCATCTTTCTGTACTTCTTCTTTTATATCCGATGAAATCATCCCATAATAAATCTCTGGATATAACCCAAATATTTGATACACACTTCCTAAAAATGGCACCTAAACCCCTCTTTTCAAAATAATCTCGGCATGATTAAGGGTTCCCTATCTTCCTTCTACGCATTCGTTTTTGTTTCTTCTTCCTCATCTAACACACATAATATATGCTGCCATTTTTTATAAGGGGCACTATTGGGATCTACATACCCTTTCGCATATGAGCGATCCCATAACTGCTTCATAAATAATTCTGCTTCTTTTTTCGCAATAGTTTCTGCTCCTGCTCCATAATAATTCTCAAAATATAAAAGTACTTCATCTAGAAGTAAACGCAATAATTCATCTGATGTTTCTTCTAACGTTGGATCATATTTCGCCTCACGATCATACATTAAAATTACATCTAAAATATTATGCACATGCTCTTTACGAAGCCATCTAACATCTTGAGCACCTAATACAAATGTTTGCGTATACAAGTGCCCTCCTTGCACCATCGCTTTTTCTTGCTCTTCTTCAAAACGAGATAAAATATTTTCATAAATAAACGGATTATGAAGCAGAGCGCGATGCAATTTATAAATTTCACTTGGAATGTTTTTCCCCATAGACTGTATTAAAAAACTTCTCCCTACACCGTTATATTGATAAACAAATTGGCCGTCCACAGCAACTAAGCTAATCCACCGGTATATATACGCATACAGTAAAGCACGATTACATTTATCATAATCTAGCTTCGTTTGCGTCGCATTTAAGTCGGGCATAAAGGCTGGTAAGTGCCAATATTTATCTAAATGCGGTGTCAAATTCGATTTTTTACTATTCAACTTATTGACACGTCGGTAATACGATTGAAAGTAATCTCCTTTATCATATAGAAGACCGTTCGCGATATGACCGGACGATAACTTTGGAAAATCTTGCAATGACAACCCATAATGTGCTCTGTAACAGATTACTTCAAACGGAGAGAAAGCTTCGTTCACTGTATCTTTTTCTTGAAACAATTCTTGCAAAAGCTCCTCTTGTAATTCTTTCTTTAAGGAAGGATGAACACCCCAATATTGCAATTCTCGATGATGAGCTACCTTTGGAATAAACGGACTTGCTAAATGGAACAAATCTTCAATTTTCGCTCTTACATATTCATTCCGATCTCGTTTTTTAAAGTCAGCCTCTTTGCGAAGCGCTTCAATAATATTGAGTTCTAATTTGTCGCGATATCGTACTTGAAGTTCCTTATAACAATACGTTAATATATGCTCTCTATAAAAATCCTCGACCTTTTGCGATTGACTTTCCTCGGCTTGTATATCGCGACAATATTCCCCATATAAACTCATATATATTTCCGCGGATATATCTTTTGGTAATACGCCTAAATTTAAATGTTGCTGCATATCTTTCCATATTTTCTCTTGTAACTGTTCATCTGCTAATACATACACATTTGTCGGGTTTGTTTTTCCTTCAAATTCTTTACTCCGCTTTTGAATTTCAAATAATAAATTTTCACGCGTCTCTTGTAAGTTGTCAAAGAAGCGCTCCCAATGTTGAATCATCTTATAAATCGTTTGGTAGAGCGATTGATATACGAGTTCTAGCAACATTTCCTTGCGATATTCATTTAGTTTATGCACATATTGCGTTACGATATCTTCAAATTCTTTTCGAAACATACGCTGTTGATTGTAAAACATTTTTCCAAACCAATTTTGCTGCTGTGCAAGTTCAACGCGGCGCACCGCTGTAACTGTCCCATCAATATTGCTCACATTAAACTTCTTATCGTAATTTTGAATTAAATTTCGTTTTTGTTCATTATTCTCATGTAAGCGATTTATTTTTTCGATTAATTGTTTTCGAATTTCATATAACATAAAACGAGCAGCCACAGGATGAACTGCCTCTGTTTTCTTTAAAAACCATGTGTTTAATTGATACGACTGTCCTTCTGAGCCACTAGGTGCATAGCGATCTGATTCAACTATTTCATAAAGCAGGGTTGTTACATGTTCATGTACGCGGCTTGGTATTGCATATGCATACAATCGAACAGCATGATCTACCCTCGCTACTTCTCCTTTCATTTGCTCTGGAATTTTCAGCTTCGCTGCTGAAATTTTGCATTCATGTTGCAATCGATTGAGTTCTTCATCCTTTTGCACTGTACGCTGCACATAACTTTCCACCGCTTCTAAAAACAATTTCGACTTAGCAACACCAACTTTTCCACCTTCTGCTCCTTCACGCGTTTCATTATACATTTGTCTGTAGAAAATATGCGCTTGCTCAGGACGCGTTGCCAAATGCTCTAAATCCTCTAAATAACTCTTCCCGCGCTCAGGCTTTTCTCGCTGCATACCGCGGCGCACATCTTGTTCATAACGCTGCTTTTTCTCCTGAAACAATTGATCTAAATGAAGCCATGATTCATCTAAACCTTGCACAGCCCATTTTAAAGCACAATATTTCAATACGTGTTCATATGGATAAATTAACTTAGCCGTGCCTGCACCACAATAACGAGCTTTACCATTTGACTCGGCTAATTGCTGAATTTGATTGTCTTCTTGTGCAAAGTGACTAGTAGACATGGGACTAAATAGTTGTAAATAAATTGTATTTGTCATTTGCTCCATATAATCTGTTACATTGTGTAGATGATGCCCGTGCAAATTTTCATAATCATATAAGAAACAATAATTATAAGGTAAATGATGTTGCTTAATTGTATGATTCGTTCTTCCATCCTCATCTACTTGATCAGGACGATATTCAAGTTCAATTGTTACACCACCACGCTTTGATATCTCGCCAGTTGAACCGAGTGTAATCGCATGAAGTTCTTTTAAAGAAGCATATCCATTTGCTTGCACCGTTTCATATTCTTTCGCACTGACCGTACGTGTTTTCACAAGCACATCTGGCATTAAAAAGGCACCTCGAATTAAAATGTTATGATGTTGCAATTTCTTCCGAAGCATTTCACGTAAGTATAATGCAATTTGTAAAAACATCCCTGATCCGGTTCCACCAGCAAGTGATGTGACAATAATAACGCGAACGCCATATTCTGTTTGATCGCTTGTCACAGGAAAAATCTTTTCGATTTCTTGCCAAAAGGCTGTTAATTTATCTTCTTTCATCGCAGCACGTAAAGCTAAACGTGAAATCACGCGCATTTGCCCCGCACCTTCTGTTAGCGGTTTATCTAAAATTGTCGGATCCATCGGAAACCATTCTGGAATCGTCGGATCTCCTGCAATATATTCTCTTGGTGTTTTACTGGAACTCGTTTGTGTCTTAAATTTTCGAATATGTTCAAACTTACTTAACGTATTCACATCCGTATCAAACACATGCATCGCGACTCTTTTCCGACGATTTTCTGGCAACTTTTCATATATTTGATGTGTAACAGCACTCCCAATTCCGCCTAAACCAATTAAAATCGTTGGAACTTGTAATGTCATGTAAACCACCTTCCTGTTTGTACATGCTCAAAAGATGAAAAGATACAATCAAATTACTACTAGAGCTAAAAAAGAAAAGTAAGATCCTTAACAGAGCGTGACACGTCTGCCAGAAATATGCGAAGTATCGTTCACCGCACTTTTGTGAATCCCTCTATTCACACTCATATCGATAAATCTCCTTCCCATATCCTCTATCAATTACGACAATTTCATTTGGATATAGCGTCTTATGTTCATATCCAATCTCTTCTTCCGTAATAAACATACCGTCAATAATCATGCCAATTACTTGTGATTCCTTCGCTACAAATATCGATTTCGATCCTTTTTTCGCAATCAATGTAATGGACTGAATGGTTTTTCTCTCTGCACGAAATGGAATGCCAAAATAATGTTTCCACCATTTATTTCTTAAAAGCTCTGGCTCAGATTGATAGAACCAATCTTTCGCCACCTCTTGATCCCATTCGTAATAGAGCATTGCTTTCCGATGAAATCTTGGCCGGACAACCCAGCCTAAAATAAGAATTCCGACAATGAAAAGGAATAAAGTAACTGGTATTACAAATTGAAAAATGACTGCGTACCGTTCCCAAAACGGTGCATTTTGAATATAAAAGGAAATGGTTTTCTCTACTTTTTGCAGCTTTGAATCGCGTATTGTGATAGTAGCCTTTACGTTACCTGTATCTGTAAAATTAAATGTATCGGAGTAATACGGACGAGGATATACATAGATTTGATTACGATGCTGTGTTAATTCATAGTGAATCGATTGATTAGATGTGATGTGAGTAGACGATAATACCCTTTTTACTTCTGCTTCCGTCATCGGTTTTCCATTTAACAGCGGCTGCATAACAAAAGGTTTGCTATTCGTTAAATTTGTTACCTTTTCTTGGTAGTCTTTTGTAAGAGTTTGTAATGACAACTTCGGTCTAGTTTCAGGCTGAATACGAAATTCTTTTGTTTGTCTATAAAATCCTTTTATATTCATATGAACTTTTCCACGAATAAATTGTTTTTCGACTTTTGTTTCATAATAAAATACATTTCTTTTCCCATCCCATTTCATCGGATACAACTTACCATCTATTTCTATTTCTGCTTGAAAATAAGAAGATTGAATAGGTAATTCTGTAGGCTTTGCTTCAATTATAGCGGTCGTTCCCTCATACATTGTTTCCGTATCTTTCTTTTCTTTATCTTCTTTCTCATAAATAGAAAGCTGATAATCGAGCGCTGGCTCTACAAGCACTTTTAGCTCTTCTTTTCCAATTTCTCTGTCCACCTCTATCCGATATGTTCCCGGTTTAATCACTGTTTGATTTTCCGCTTGAATATGTGCAATTTCACCATATAAACGAGATTCTCCCGGTGCATGAATAGAAAAAGAGTTTTGCAAGATTAATGGGTTTTCAAGCTTTTTCACCTGGTATTGTGAGGCAAGAGAAGATTGTTTTACCAAAGTCATTCGTTTCAATGGAAATGGTGTAGCAATCTCCACTGTATTCCCTTTTATTTTTGTTTTCACAATTGATTCGACCGAAGAAAATGGGTCCCGATTCGCAACTAAAGCCGCAGCTTGATTGACACTTTGAATCACCCCATCTTCACCACTTGATGGCATGATGATGCCGTTTATTTCTTTCTGCCATATTTCTTTAAATAGATTCATTTGTTGCTGTTCTTGCGGTCCTAAGTTTTCTTCCATCGTGATTAAAACCGGATGCAAAGATATTTTTTTCGTTTCCATTTCTTTTTTAAATTGCCTCAGTTGCTGCGTCACGTATTCTTTTCCACCATTCTTTTCTTTTTCTAATTCATTAAAAGCTCCATCCGTTAATACAATGAGCCAAAATTCACGTTTGTCATCTCTTTCGGCTTCTTTTTTTATAGATTGCATCGCGGTTTCTACAGCCCGAAACGGTGTATTCAAATAATGTTTCCAAGCTCCAATTTGATTTATTTCTGTTTGTCTCTTTTCATTTGTGAGCGCGAGTTGAAATGCTTCTTCTGGACGGCTCATAGGCACATATGAAAATGTATCTTTCTCATCTAATAATGCAACTAAACTTTGCAAAGCGTAATTGGCATACTTCCAGCGATCGTTATTTCTCATGCTGCCAGAATCATCATATACAAGTGAAACGACCCTTTCCTTTGCCCCCTCTCCTTTTGCACAAGTTGAAAAAGGAATGAAACATACTAGTAGAATACAAATAAATGTGGCACAGATTCGAATCTTCATATGGATGCTTCGCCACCTTTGTAGACAAATTCCTATGTTTAAATTTATGAAAAGAAACAAGATATATGACTTGTATTTTTAAGCTAGATATCACCATAACATCATTATGTAAACAATATTACCAAAATAAAAGATGACTTTTCCCTTTCATCCATGCGCAAAAAAGATATTTCCACATAAAGATCCTGCTTCAAGAAGCAGGATCTGACCACTTTTCCTATAAAAAACATCACAAACGTTTGATTCCCTTTTAACGAAACGTGTGCATCATTTATAGCGTTTTTTATTTTTTCACATACACTTCTACAACGGGGTTCTCTTTATCGTCTGCATGTAAGCGAATATTTTCTTCACCTGTCTGATACATACTTGCCAACAGCAACACTGTTAACACATTTGGCGTTTTTGCATCACTACCAAATTTTCTTTCAAGCGCTTCTTTATATTCAAATTCTAAATCTCCTTGTATATAAGTATACACTTCAAATCCATCTTTCAAATTACAAACAACTTGATCGATAATATCCGCTCCCACCTGTTTCTTCATTTCTTCTCGGAGAGCAATAACCAAACGCTCCCAAGGTACCTCATATATTTGAAATTGATCTGTCGCTTTCATTTCATTCACTCCTTACCGATTGATCCTACATATATTCCCCATTTCCTTCACAATTATGAGATACAAGGCGTTCGTACAAGCCACACTTGTCCTATTCACATATCGTATTACTGTAATACGGAAGGAGGAAAGAACATGCATAGACAAAAATGCTATAATATATGTCAACGTTACTTTGGAAAAGTTGTACGAATTGAAGATCGTGATGGCTACATTCATTTAGGAAGAATCGTAGATGTGACACAAGATTCTGTTTGGATTGACCCTATTCATCGTCCATCTTTCGATACAGGGTTCGGATATTACAATGCGTATCCATACGGAGGCTGCGATTTTTGCGGTGGATTAAGTAAATGTAATTACTGTGGGTTTGGTTACGGTGGCTGGGGCTACGGATACGGTGGGTACGAGCTTGCTTTTGGATTCATTTTCGGCATCGCTTTAGCAGCACTATTTTTCATTTAATTATACAAGAGTTGCCCATTTGATAGGAAGCCGCTGAAAAAGTTCACTTCATAACAAAAAGGAGCCTGTCACCTGTATATAGCAGGTGACAGGCTCCTTTTCACTCTCAACATTTTGCTAAAATACGTGTTATTTTTTCAAAGCAATCACTTTTTCAGTGCCGTCATTTGATGATTCACTCTTTTTACATATTTATTTTTCACAAATGAAAACTCGATGTCCTAACATGTGTTGATATTTATGCAATAGCTGTTCATGCTGCACCCACGTATGATAGAGTTCTTTTGGAATAAATTGTGATACATTCCATTCTGGTTCTTCCATTTGACTCGCAACCGTTTCTGCAATTGTACCACCTCCGCCAACGATAATACGCTGAAAGTTTGCTTTTTGAAACAAATGAATCCACTCTGTCTCCGTTAACAATTCCTCCATTCCATATAATTGTAATATAGTTGTTTCAGCCTCTTTGTCTAGAGGAGATTCTAGAACCATTTCAATCACAACAAGCTTTCCATTGTTCTGAAGTACGCGATAGCATTCCGGAATAGACTGCTCTTTATTCGTAAACGCAAGAATGGATTCCCCAAGAACAAGTTCAAAAGTCTCATCCTTACATGGTAACTGTTCAACTTTTCCTTGTATTAAGTCTATACTTAGCCCTTGAGCTAACCATCTATCCCTCGCTTTTTGAATCATCATTTCATTATTTTCTACCGCCGTCACCTGATAGCCATACACTTGGCTCATATAAGCTGCTGTCCGTCCTGTTCCGCATCCGACCTCTAGTACGTTCGCATGCATTCCAAGTGGCATTTGTGCTAATACTTGTTTCGTAAGTGTAAATCCACCTGGGTGAGCACTCCCAATTCCGTAATAAGCTAAAAAATCAATATAGGTGTTTCGCTTCATAGGATTCTTCCTTTTTCATTTTATATATTCGAACAAAAGAAAAAAGTGCATAGAAAAAAGGGCACATCATCGTGCCCCTCATTCTTATTTATCATCAGAAATATATGCCCACTTATAACTATAATCTCCACCAACTGGATGGCGAACAATTCCTTTTACTTTTTGTTTTTGGATAATTCCTTTACCCTGTTGAAATAACGGGGCAATTGCCGCATCTTCAAGTAACATTTTCTCAGCTTTCAGTAATCCGTTCCAGCGTTCTTTTGTCTTTGTTAGTAACTCTCCTTTTCCTTGTTCTACAAGTTTATCATATTCTGGATTGGAATATCCTGATTGGTTATGTGCTCCGTTCGTTATAAACATATCAATAAATGTCATTGGATCTAAATAGTCAGGGCCCCATCCTGCAAATGATAACTCATAATCTTGGTCTGTTTCTAGCTTTAGTTTTTGTTTAAACGGCTGGTTTTTTAAATTTACTGTTAAGCCTGGTAAGTTCTTCTCTAATTCCCCTTTTAAATACTCACCTATTTTTTTTGACGATTCCGTATCATAATTTAGTAATTCTACTGTAACCTTATCTTTTCCAAGCTCTTTTTTCGCTTTCTCCCAATGTTCTTTCGCTTTCTTCACATCTGTTTTCAAAATATTTCCGTTCTCTTTACGGAAGTCTTTTCCATCTGGGCCTTTCGCAAATTCTTTTGGTACAAAATAGTCTGCTGGCTTGGAACCATCATTTAAAATCACATTGGTCAATCCTTTTTTATCGTATGCCATTGCAATTGCTAAACGTAAATCTTTATTTGTAAACACTGTATCTTTTCCGCCACGTTTTTGATTTAAACGTAGGAAAAATGTTGATGGTGTTTCTTCTGTAAAGAAATCTGGGCTTGATTTATATTTATCTACAAATTCAGATGAAATTTCTGCACGATCAATTTGGCCACTTTCATATAAATTTACACGAGTACCAGTCTCTTTGACGACATTGAAGTTAATTTCTTCTAATTTCACCGTTTTATTATCCCAATATTGCTCATTTTTCTTTAACTTCCACCCTTCTTCATGTTGCCATTCACTCAGTGTAAATGGGCCATTATAAAGCGTTGTATCTGCTTCTAAACCAAATTTATCCCCTTTTTCCTTTACAAATTTTTCGTTAAGTGGATAGAATGTTCCAAATGATGTTAACTCAACAAAATATGGAATTGGGTTTTCCAGTTCTACTTCTAATGTATAATCATCTACAGCTTTGACCCCTAACGTATCAAGTGGTGCTTTTCCTTCATTAATTGCTTTTGCATTCTTTAAGTCGTACATAATATATGCATATTCAGCAGCTGTATTTGGGTCTAGAGCACGCTTCCAAGCAAATACGAAATCTTTCGCAGTAACAGGGTCTCCGTTTGACCATTTCGCATTTTTATTTAATGTAAATGTATATTTTTTACCATCATCGCTTTTCTTATAGGATTCTGCTACACCAGGAGTTACTTTATTATCTTTTCCTAAACGATATAATCCTTCCATTACGTTATTCATAACAAGAAATGATACTTGGTCTGTTGCCTTGGAAGAATCCATTGAAGGAATTTCTTGCGGCTCTGTTAAATTAAGCACTTGCTTTGCCGCTAATTTCCCTCCAGATTTTTCATCACTTTTCGGTGTTGTATTCGCCTTTTCTTTATCCCCTGATCCAGAACATGCGGCCAGCGCCATACTTACTGCCAACACCGGCGCTGCAACTGTCGTTAACTTTTTCATCTTCTTTTTCTTCATTTTTATATCCTCCCCTATTATATGTAAAATACTAACCTTGATAAATCTTCTGTAACTATTTGTTATCAGAAAATTCTTATTAATTAATATTCTACTTCTTTTTTGTTGTTTGTAAAGTTATTTTTAAAATTTTTAGAAAATTAAAATTTGTATTTTTCTAGTTATATTTTGCAAACTGTACAACATCGTGATTCCATCACCTACTATATGTGATTACTACCCTTCTTATTCTTTTCTATTTCTTTCATTTCTATCACACCTTCTTTGTTCTTCTTCCATATTCATATAGTAATCTAATAACTATTAATCATTTGAATATAAAAAACTATTTTTAACGAAAGTCTATTCAAAAAAGCATTTTGGAAGTAGCAATACTACTTTCAAAATGCTTTTAAACTTTATATTATTGCTTCATTTTATTCCGTTACATAAGCCCATTTAAAGCTAAATTCTGGACTAATGTTATGATGAACAACACCTTTTATATTTGGCTTCATTACATAAGCATCAGCACGTTGGTATAGCGGAACAAGAGCAACATCTTCTTCAAGTAATAGCTTTTCAGCTTTCCCTAATTCTGCCCAACGTTTTTTCGCATCTGCCATTAACTCTGTTTTTCCTTGTTTAATGATTTCATCATATTTTGGATTTGAATAACTCATTTGATTGTAAGAGCTGTTTGTTTCAAACATATCTAAGTATGTCATTGGATCAGAATAGTCTGGGCTCCAGCCTGCATATGAGATTTCATAATCTTGCGCTGATTCTAATTTTAATTTTTGTTTAAATGGTTGAATTTTAATATTAATTTTTACACCTTTTAAATTTTTCTCAATTTGATCTTTTATATAATCAGCAACTTTTCTTGCATTCCCGTCATCGTAGCTTAATAATTCAATTGTAACCTCATCTTTGCCAAGCTCTTTTTTCGCTTTTTCCCATGCAGCTGCTGCCTTTTTCGTATTGTGTTTCAAACCATTTTTAAATGATTCTGTAAAATCTTTTCCATCTGGACCTTTCGCTAATCCCTTTGGAACAAGGCTATCGACTGCTTTTGAACCATCATTTAAAAGAACGTTTGCTAGATCTTTTTTATCGACAGAAAGCGCGATTGCTTCACGTAAATTTTTATTTTTAAGCGGTGTATCTTGACCATTACGCTTTTCATTTAATCGTAAGAAGAATGTATTTGGTTGTTCATATACACCAAATTCACCTTTTTTGTTTCGGTATTTATCTACAAATTCTCCCTTTAATATCGCAAAATCTACTTGACCACTATCATATAAATTAACTAAAGTTGCTGGTTCTTTCACTACACTGTAGTTAATTTCTTCAAGCTTCACTGTTTTTTTATCCCAATAATTTTCATTTTTCTTCAACTTCCAACCTTGTTCATGCTTCCATTCAGACATAACGAATGGTCCGTTATATAAAACCGTGTCAGCTTCTAATCCGAATTTATCTCCTTTTTCTTTTACAAATTTCTCATTTAACGGATAATAAGATGGAAATGCTGTTAAATTTAAAAAGTACGGCACAGGTCTTTCTAATTCTACCTCAAGTGTATAGTCATCGACTGCTTTTACACCTAGCGTAGATACCTCTGCTTGTCCTTTATTAATCGCTTCTGCATTTTTGATTGGATATGCAATAAATGCATACTCCGAAGCTGTACTTGGATCTAATAATCGTTGCCATGCAAAGACGAAATCTTTCGCTGTTACTGGATCTCCATTTGACCATTTTGCCTCTTTACGTAGTTTAAATGTATATTTTTTGCCATCTTCACTTTTCGTGCTAGATTCTGCTGCTGCTGGAATTGGCTTATTATCTTTATCAAGACGATATAATCCTTCCATTGTATTCCCTAATACTTGAGAACCAACTGTATCAGTTGATTTTGAAGTATCCATCGTTGGAATTTCTTGTCTTTCTGTACGGTTAAATACTTGCTTTGCCGCTAACTTCTCACCTGATTTACTATCTCCCTTAGAATTTGTACTTGCCTGCTTATCCCCACCTGTAGAACATGCTGATAATGCCATGCTCATCGCTAAGACCGGTGCTACAACCGCTGTTAGTTTTTTTATTTTTCTCTTTGTCACTTTCTATACCCTCCTCAATTACCTGTACGTTTCTAGATTGAGAAATTTCTGAAAATTCCTTTTTTCTTTATATTATATTTATCAGAAGATTTCTATTAACTATTATTCTACTATTTTTCTGCATTTTGTAAAGTAATATTATTGAAAATTTTATAAAAATTATTTTATTGCAGTACTATTTATAAAAATCCTATAAAAATATTAAAACCTTTACTCTTACTACAATCGTTAAGTATTACAACTTACCTTTTCTATTTATAGATTTTCCACCAATAAATAGCTACTTATAAAAAATGCATAAACGATAATTTTTTTATTACAAAAATAAAAGAGGCTCTCAAAAGTTGCTGAATCACCAGTAACTTTTGACATAGCCTCTTTCTACATACGAGTTAACACTTGTTTATATTTTTCTTCACTAAATTCATTTTCACTTTTTGCAACAACGACAGTCGCAATGCCATTACCAATTAAATTGACAATCGCACGCGCTTCTGACATAAAACGGTCAACGCCAAGTAAAAGTGCAAGTCCTTCTAAAGGAATCACATTCATCGCAGATAAAGTGGAAGCAAGTACGATAAAACCCCCACCAGTTACAGCAGCTGCGCCTTTTGATGTTACTAACAAAATAGCTATAATTGTTAATTGTTGCCCTAGTGAAAGATCAACATGAAAAACTTGTGCTAAAAAGATCGTTGCCATTGATAAATAAATGGTTGTTCCATCTAAGTTAAATGAATATCCTGTTGGAATCACTAAACCTACTACCGGTTTAGAGCAGCCGAACTGTTCCATCTTTGTCATCATTCGTGGCAATACGGACTCTGAAGATGATGTCCCAAGGACGATAAGCAACTCTTCTTTTATATACGATAAATATTTCCATAAACTAAATTTATACAATCGACAAATAAAATGTAAAACGATAAAAACGAATAATGCCATCGTCGCATAGACACAAACCATTAACTTACTAAGCGGAATTAATGTGCTTAAACCGTACTTTCCAATTGTAAACGCCATTCCACCAAAAGCTCCAAGAGGCGCCAATTTCATAACAATCGATAAAATGTTGAAAAAGACCTTCGATAATCGTTCAAAAAAATCGATAACCGGCTGTCCATTTTTTCCGAGCATTGTTAGTCCTGCTCCAAATAAAATAGAAAAGAATAGAACTTGCAAAATATCCCCTTTTACAAAGGCTTCAAACATATTAGATGGTACAATATGTAAAAAGAAATCGAGCCACTTCATTTCTTGACCACTTTGTACGTATTGTGACACATCGCCCCCCTTTAACTTTGTGGGATCCAATCCATCACCAGGTCGTACAGCATTTGCAACAATAATCCCTATTAAAAGTGCAAGTGTCGTTACAATTTCAAAATATAACAGTGCCTTTCCTCCAACGCGTCCCACTTTTTTCATATTTCCCATACTTGCAATACCAAGGACGATTGTTAAAAAGATAATCGGTGCAATAACCATTTTAATCATATTAATAAATGTTTCACCAATCGGTTTCATTTGTTGCCCAACACTAGGCCAAATTGCTCCTACTGCAATCCCGCAAATAATTGCCACGATCACTTGAAATGTTAAATTTTTTACAATTCTCATTTGTTTCTACTCCCCTGTTTACTCATTTTTCCTCTGCTTATAGAAAAGAACCCCTCAATCTTTTTTATAAAATCCCCCTTATTTCCCCGTTTCAACTCCATTATTATGTTACACCATTCTATCATTTTTGAAAATAGTATATCTTAATCAAACATTGGTGATATACTATTTTTATTTTCATTTTCACTCGAAAAAATCACGTAATGAAAAGAGCAAACTAACAAGCCCACTTGACGCAGTGAGCTTTCTTCTTTAAATTGTTTACAATGGTAAACTTGTCTAAATAAGTAATATTGCTATACATTCAAATGTTTAATACATTAGGAAATGAGCTCGGGGGCAAAACGTCTTGAAGGAAATTGCGAAAAACATATTGAAAATATCGTCATAATGTTTTTCTACGGGCTTTCTACTCTTGAAAATGAGATTTATAAAAAAAATATTTAAAACGGTTAGTAATAAGAACAAAAGTAAGTAGGAAGATTTTAATCAAACACGGATTTTCATCAGAGAAAATTTGTGAGATGGAAGGGTTGCCTGAAGAGATTTTAAGTAGATGTTTATAGTAAAAAATAACAAATACTAAAACTTTAATCAAGGAGATAACTGTGAATAAGCTATTTGATACTTTGAAAAATGCTTTCTTAGATTTATTCTCAATGGGTAAAGGCTTTATATATGGATTTATAATGGTTAGTTTATTTATTGTAATTGGTAGTGCTTTATTATTTATCATTCTATTTTTTAAAAGCTCAATCTTTTAAACAATTATTACTACGATAGAACAAAAAAGATAGGTAAGCAAATCATGTTTCTGCTTACCCATCCTTTTTCATTTTACGTCAATTTTATTTCATGATTATAATGAAATCACTCTACCCGTTCTACTACTTTCCATTGCAGATTCAATTATTCGAATGACTTCCAAGCCCTCTTCAGCTGTTACAGGTGGATGTTCACCATGCATAATACTATCTCGTATTCCTTTGTAATATTGCTCGTAGCACCCAACTTCTGTTTGAATTCTTTCTGTCTTCTCTTCTGTTTCTAAAATGGCAAACTGATTTTCTTGATCTTCTCCGTATCCAATATCACCTGGTTTCATACCCGATTTTAATTGTTTTTCCTGTGAATCCATGCCATATTTCACAATTGATCCTTTGTCACCATGAACAATGAAATGCGGCCCAGCATGTTTCACATAACTGCTGCTATGCAAACTAATACGCTTTACTCCATAGTGAAGTACAAGATGGAAATAATCATCAATTTCCGCACCAGGTCGCTGCGTAACGACATCAGCATAAATACGATCTGGCTTACCGAATAATAATAAAGCTTGGTCAATTAAATGCGATCCTAAGTCATATAAAATGCCCGATCCTGGTAAATTTTTTTCTCGCCAGCGATCGCGTACATTTGGACGAAAACGATCAAAATGCGCTTCATATGCATATATATTTCCAATGCGTTTTTCCTCTATTAACTTCTTTATCGTTAAAAAGTCATTATCAAAACGACGATTATGATACACACTAAGAATGACATGATGCTTCTTCGCTAAAGAGATAAGCTCCGTTCCTTCTTCTACTGACACAACAAAAGGTTTTTCTACCACAACATGTTTTCCATGTTGTATTGCTTCTTTCACAAATGGAAAATGTGTTGTATTTGGTGACGTAATGACAACAAGGTCAATATCATCTCGTTTAACTAATCCCCCAATTGTAGCTTCTACTTGTACGTTTGGTAACGTTTCTTTTACGACTTCTTCCTTTGAAGAAACAATCGCTCGAATATCATATTCTTCAATTGTTTGTAATAATGGGATATGAAATGTTGTACTAGAAAATCCAAATCCTACAATCCCTACACCTATTTTTTTCATTTTGTCCCTCCATCTATGAGAACGATTTCATTTTTCATTATAGCAAGGGTATTGTTATCTGCCTAATACTTTGCTTCATGGTCAAAAAATCCTTGCTATATGGAAACTAGCAAGGATTTCTTCTATTTATTCAGTTCGTTTCTGCGTCCACGTTTCAACCACTTCGCCTGTCTCATTCACATCTAGTACGAGACTTCCATTACTGTAGCGGTCTTTATTCCGGAAAGTTTTTGGATCAATTTCTTCTACAATTTGTTTTTCTGTTTTCATATATACTAATTCGTCATCTCGAATAACCTCAATGCCAACAATACGGTACGGATTCCGTTTTAATTCTTTAAAAATGACAAGGCCTCGTTTCGCCCTTGTTGATTTTTCAATTTCAGAAGCTTTTAATCGTTTCACTGCACCGCGCTGTGTAACAAGCATGAATTGATCTTTTTCACTATTTAACGGTTTACCAGCAGCAACATAATCATCTTCTTTTAAATTAATTGCCTTAACACCAGCTGCCCTTACGCCAACCGGACTCACTTCTTCCTCATCAAAAATAAGTGCATATGCACCGTGTGTCGCAAGAACAATATCACTTGTTCCATCTGTCGCAAAGATATCGACAACTTCATCATCTTTTTTCAAATTTATCGCCACAAATGCTCGAGAGTAACGCTGGACTTTATATTGGTTCAGTTCTGTTTTCTTAATCATACCATTTCGTGTAACAAATACGACAAATCGCTTTTCTTCCTCAAAATTCGGTACAACCGTAGCCCATATTAACGTCTCATCGCGATCCAGTGAAACGATATTTGCAACGTGCTGTCCTAAATCTTTCCAACGAATATCCGGCATTTCATATACAGGTAAATAAATGTAATTTCCTTTATTCGTAAACAAGAGAACCGTTTCTGTCGTATTTGTATCAAATCGTTCGAGTAAGACGTCGCCCTCTTTCATACCGAAGTCTTTCCCATTTGATGCATTATGCGAACGCCAGCCCGTTCGCTTCACATACCCTTCTTTCGTTACTGTAACGATAACATCTTCTTGCGGAATCATCACTTCTACATCAATTTTAATTTCTTCAATTTCTTCTTCAATTACAGAACGGCGTTCGTCACTATATGTTTTCTTCACTCGTTTTAAATCCGCTTTAATGACTTGAAGAAGTTTCTTTTCACTGTTTAAAATAGCTTGTAACGTTGTGATTTTTTGATTCAATTCTTCCGCTTCATTCTCTAGTGCTGTAATATCTGTATTTGTTAAACGATATAACTGTAAGGAAACAATTGCTTCTGCCTGCGCTTCTGTAAAGCTAAATTTTGCAATTAAATTATCTTTCGCATTTCGTTTATCTTTAGATGCTCGAATGGTTTCAATTACTTGATCTAAAATTGATAAAGCTTTCATTAAGCCTTCTACAATATGTTGACGATTTTCTGCTTTTCTTAATTCATACTGCGAACGCCTTGTCACAACTTCCTTTTGATGTCCGATATAGGCATCTAAAATATTTGGCAATGTCATAAGCGTTGGACGTCGATTATTAATCGCTACCATATTAAAGTTGTATGTGATTTGTAAATCTGTGTTTTTATATAAGTAATTTAAAATCCCTTCCGCATTTGCTTCTTTTTTCAACTCTATAACGATACGAAGACCTGTACGATCCGTTTCATCACGAACTTCTGCAATTCCATCTAACTTTTTATCAAGACGTAGTTCATCCATTTTTTTTACGAGATTCGCCTTGTTTACTTCGTAAGGGATTTCTGTAATAACGATTTGTTGTTTTCCACCACGAATCGTTTCTACCTCTGCTTTTCCGCGAATAATTATTTTTCCTTTTCCAGTTTCATATGCTTTTTTTATTCCATCAATTCCTTGAATGATACCGCCCGTTGGAAAATCCGGTCCTTTTATAATTGCTAGTAAATCATCTACCGTACAATTCGGCTTATCAATGCGCATCATTGTCGCATCGATTACTTCACCAAGATGATGCGGAGGAATTTCTGTTGCATATCCAGCCGAAATCCCCGTTGATCCATTTACTAATAAGTTTGGAAACATCGCAGGTAAGACAACCGGTTCTTCACTTGTATCATCAAAGTTTGGAACAAACTCCACCGTTTCTTTATCAATATCACGGAGAAGTTCAGAAGCGATTGGCGATAAGCGCGCTTCTGTATAACGCATAGCCGCTGCTGGGTCGCCATCTACACTACCATTATTCCCATGCATTTCAACTAAAACATTTCGAACTTTCCAATCTTGACTTAAACGAACCATGGCTTCATATACAGAAGAATCACCATGCGGATGATAGTTACCGATAACATTACCAACTGTTTTAGCTGATTTACGAAATGGCTTATCATTCACATTTCCTTCTACATACATGGAATATAAAATACGTCTTTGTACTGGTTTTAAACCGTCACGCGCATCTGGAAGCGCACGATCTTGAATAATATATTTACTGTAACGTGCAAAGCGATCACCTAACACATCTTCAAGCGGGAGGTCATGAAACTTCTCTGCTTGCATGTTATTCCACCTCCGTCTCCATAATCATTTCATTTTCTAAAATATTGCCTTCTTCTTGCATACCGAACTGTACATTGCGCTCAATCCATTTACGACGAGGTTCTACTTTATCTCCCATCAACGTTGTAACGCGACGTTCTGCTCTTGCCGCATCATCAATTTTCACACGAATTAATGTACGCGTCTCTGGATTCATCGTTGTTTCCCATAATTGATCGGCGTTCATTTCACCAAGTCCTTTATAACGCTGTAAGATATAACCTTTCCCAACTTTTTTCGTTACGCTAGCCAACTCTTCATCTGACCATGCATATTCAATCACTTCGTTTTTTCCTTTTCCTTTACTTACTTTATATAAAGGTGGAAGGGCAATAAATACTTTTCCAGCTTCAATTAACGACTTCATATAGCGATAGAAAAATGTAAGTAACAGCACTTGAATATGAGCTCCATCTGTATCGGCATCGGTCATGATCACCACTTTATCATAGTTGATATCTTCAATAGAAAACTCATTGCCAACACCGCCACCGATTGCATAAATGATTGTATTAATCTCTTCATTTTTGAAAATATCAGCAAGTTTTGCCTTTTCCGTATTGATTACTTTACCACGAAGAGGTAATACTGCTTGAAAACGACGATCACGTCCTTGTTTCGCAGATCCACCAGCAGAATCACCCTCTACTAAATACAATTCATTTTTCTGTGGGTTACGTGATTGTGCAGGTGTTAACTTTCCGCTTAAAGTCCCTTCTGAACGCTTTTTCTTCTTGCCAGTACGCGCTTCTTCTCTCGCTTTACGAGCAGCTTCTCGTGCCTGTGCTGCTTTAATCGCTTTTTTCACAAGAAGTGTAGCTACATCAGGAGTTTCTTCTAAAAAGTAAGCTAAGTGCTCCGATACAATCGCATCAATAGAAGAACGAGCCTCACTTGTGCCGAGTTTTCCTTTCGTTTGTCCTTCAAATTGAAGTAACTCTTCTGGTACACGAACAGAAACAACCGCTGCTAACCCTTCACGAATATCTGTACCTTCTAAATTCTTATCTTTTTCTTTTAATAAAGAAACTTTGCGAGCATATTCATTGAAGACACGAGTCATTGCTGTTTTAAATCCAGCTTCATGCGTCCCGCCATCTTTCGTACGTACATTATTTACAAATGAAAGAATGTTCTCTGAATAGCCATCGTTAAACTGAAATGCTAACTCTGCTTCAATTCCATTTTGTTCTCCGGAGAAATAAACAACGGGATGAATCGCATCTTTCTCCTCATTTAAATATGAAACAAAAGCCTCAATACCTGTTTCATAATGGAAAACATCTTCTAAATCATTTCGCTCATCTTTGATTGAAATTTTCATCCCTTTTAATAAGAATGCCGATTCACGTAATCTTTCACATAACGTCTCATAATTATAATTTGTTGTACTAAAAATAGATGAATCCGGTTTAAAATGCATCGTTGTACCAGATTCTTTCGTTTTTCCAATTTTCTCTAACGTTGTTACAGGAATACCGCCATTTTCAAAGCGTTGCTCATAAATGTTTCCATCGCGCTTAATTGTTACGACTAGCCATTCTGATAGTGCATTTACAACCGATGCTCCAACACCGTGTAAACCACCGCTTGTTTTATAGCCACCTTGTCCAAACTTACCACCTGCATGAAGTATAGTTAAAATAACTTCAGGTGTTGGTTTCCCAAGTTTATGCATTCCCGTCGGCATTCCTCGCCCTTTATCAATAACACTAATACTATTATCTTTATGTATGATGACAGAAATTTCATCGCCAAACCCTGCTAATGCTTCATCAACAGAGTTATCTACTATTTCGTATACTAAATGATGCAATCCACGGCTGTCCGTGCTCCCGATATACATACCCGGGCGTTTTCGAACGGCTTCAAGGCCTTCTAACACTTGAATTGCATCTTCATTATATTGAAATTGATGCTTTGCCAAACTCCTTGCCCCTTTCCTAGTCAAAATCAGAACATATGTTTCTATTATAGAATAACGCCTTAACCATGTGTTTGGCAAGGTATGTTATCCTTTTATATACCATTTTCAAAAGAAAAATCCTTGTTTTTGTACAAGGATTCCTCTAGGCTACTATTTCAGAAAAATAATCGTTTGTCAACGAGAAATGGATATGTATTCCAAAACTACACATTCCACCATTTTATCATTATCCAAATGATAAAGATCCAAAACGGGATAACGAGTACCAATCCCCAAAAACAGCCTTTAAAAAATCTCATGATGAACACCTCGTCCATCTACTCAGTCTCTAAGCAGAGAACAAAAGTGAAAGCCTCTCTTTCATTTTGAGGGCCAATGCTACTTTGTCATTGCATGTTCTACTTTAATACAGCGATCCATAATGACCGTATGGCCCTTTTCTGTTAGAAACTGATAAGTATCTTCATCTTGTACTCCTAATTGTGCCCAAAAAACATCCGCATCAACCTCGACAAATTCTTTGGCAACATCCATTAAAAATTCGGAGCGACGAAATACGTTCACAATATCAATATGTTCTTTTATCTCTTTTAAAGAAGAAACTGCTTTTTCTCCTAACACTTCTGTAATCGCTGGGTTAACTGGAATAATGCGATATCCAGCGTCTTGCATCGCTTTTGAAACCATATATGATGTACGCTCAGGTTTATCAGATAAACCGACAACCGCGATTGTTTTACTTTTTTTTAACACTTCACCAATTTCCGAACGAGTTGGATTTTTAATTGTCATATTAAATCCCTCCTATTCTTTTAGTATAGCCGATAAAGAAAGCCTCTTTCAATACGAAAGAGACTTTCTTTATTAATTCTTAGCCGAAGCGTTATCCGTTAAAGTAGCAGTTTTCGTCATTTTTTCACCATTGCGATAAAATGTCACATCAATTTTATCTCCTACTTTTTTCTTTTCGTATAAATATTTACGGAATTGCAATGCATTCTCCACTTTTTGGTTATCTAATGCAACAACAACGTCATATTGCTCTAGTCCAGCTTTTTCTGCTGGTGAAATTGGATAAACTTTCCCTAACACAACTCCACTTGTTATATCTTTTGGTAATTTCAATTGTGAAGCGTATCTTTGCACATCTTCTAATGAAACAACTCCAACGCCAAGAGCTGGTCGTTTCACTGTTCCATCTTTTTCAAGTGATTCAATCACAGGTTTTGCAATATTAATCGGAATGGCGAACCCGATTCCTTCTACTTCTTGCTGTGCAATTTTGCTAGAGTTAATCCCAATTACTTCGCCATTTTGGTTAAATAAAGCACCGCCGCTATTTCCTGGGTTAATCGCTGCATCTGTTTGAATCACTTGTGCATTCCAATCGGGACGTTTATCACCATCGATATCAACTGGAATTTCACGTTCTTTACTACTGATAATTCCTTCTGTTACACTGCCATCAAAGCCTAGCGGATTCCCGATTGCGATGGCTGGTTCGCCTGCACGAATTTTGCTAGAATCCCCTAGCGTAGCAACTTTATTAATATTGGAACCATCGATTTCGACAACAGCTAAATCTAGCCAAGGATCTTTCCCAACTAATTTTGCATCAACCTCTTTACCATTGCTTAATTTAACAGCAAGTTTATTGGCTCCATCCACTACGTGATTATTTGTAACAACATATGCTTTATTCCCAGCTTTTTTATAAATAACGCCCGATCCTAAGCCAGCTTCTTGCTCTTGACCAATCGGCTGCATAGCAAATGGATCGATTGTTTTTTGCATATTGATAACACCGACAACAACTTCTTTTGCCCCTTCAATCATGCCAGGTAAATCTGTTTCATTTTTCGATTTATTCACAACTGGTACAACCGTACCTTCTACGTTTGAATTAGAAGATACAGATGAAACAGCTACATCGTTATTTTTTGCCCATGGCATATAAGGTGCTGCAAAACTAATAGAAACTGCTCCGACCACAGCTCCAACTAAACCGGTAAAGAAATACCCTTTTTTACTACCGTTTTTTCTTATTTCTTTTGTTTCGTCATATTCTCCGTTCATATTTGGTCCGTCATAATATCCCATGTTAACTTCCCCTCTCTGCTGAATTCGTATTTTCAGTATAATCACATTTTGTGTCCTTCTTGTGAACTCATCGTGAAATCCAATTCAAAAATGTCCTTATTCATTATTCTAGACAAAAAAATGAGAATTTGTACATTCATTTGCAAAAGAAAGTGTCATTTTGTTATATTTTCAAGCTAAGTTACATAGGTTAAAAAGATTACTCTTCAAATTTATACCCAACTCGGATAACGGTTCCAATATGCTTTGCTTTATCACCTAGTTTATTACGTAATTTTTTAATATGCGTATCTACTGTTCGATCATCACCATAATAATCGTATCCCCACAGCTGATCTAATAAATGTTGACGTGATAATACAATTCCTTTGTTTTCCATTAAATACACAAGAAGTTCAAATTCCTTATGCGTTAATATAATTTCCTTTCCATCTACAAATACTGTTCTCGAAAGTCGATTGACATCAATTCCAGCTGCAGATAGCACATTATCTTCGGCAACACCTACCGCTCCATCTGCTCGTTTTAATAATGTTTTTGCACGCGCTACTAACACTTTCGGACTGAATGGTTTTGTTACATACTCATCTGCACCTAACTCAAATCCTAGCAATGTATCATCTTCATCAGAGCGCGCTGTTAGCATAATAATCGGTACCGCTGATTCTTTACGAATACGACGACAAACGGACCATCCATCAATTTCTGGCAACATAATGTCTAACATAATTAAATCAATTGTATGTTCAGCAAATAATTCTAACGCTTGTTTCCCGTCCTCTGCTTCGATTACTTCAAAGCCTTCATTACGGAAATAATCGCTCACAATTTCGCGTAGTCTTCTTTCATCTTCAACAAGTAATACCGTTTTATTCATCTGACTTATCCCGCCTTTTTACTCTTTCAATCGAATAATACGTTGATTGGAGCTTCCGCGAAATGGAAGTGTTAAATCTCTTTTATCGAGTTGAAACCTCCCATCGACCAGAACATCCCCATACTGTAACAATTCTATCATATCATTATTTTGAGAGTTCTGTATCTCTTCTAATGTATAACCTGTGTAAATCCATAAATTTTTCCCTAAATCCTTTACCCCTTTTGCTACTTTTTTTACTTCTGCAGCTTGAAGGAATGGATCTCCACCTGAAAATGTTACATCAGTAAGCGGATTTTTGACAATCTCTTTTATAATTTCTTCTGCGGTCATTTCTGTCCCATTACAAATATTCCAAGACTGAGGATTATGACAACCAACACAACGATGCGGACAGCCCGCAAAAAACACGACTGTCCGCAATCCTTCTCCATCTACTACACTATCATGAATCATGTTCATTACTCTCATTTATGCTTCACCCGATCCGCTTCTTCCCTACGCTTTGCGCTATTCCACTTCGACATATCTCCTACTAAATACCCAGTAATACGACGAATTCTTTCGATTTCATGTTCATTTTCGTTCCCACAACTTGGACACTCATTTTCAATTACACCACGATAACCACAGCACTTACAACGGTCCACAGGATGATTGATTGATCCGTATCCTACTCCATACTGCGACATCGCTTGTACAATTTGTTTTAATGCTTTTACATTATGAACAGCAGCACCATCTAATTCAATATACGTAATATGCCCCCCGTTACACAGTGCATGAAAAGGCCCCTCTAATCGAATTTTTTTCACAGCTTGAATAGGGTAATACACCGGAATATGAAATGAATTTGTATAGTAATTACGATCGGTTACCCCATTTATACTCCCGAACTCTTCTCGATCCTTTTTCACGAATTTTCCAGAAAGTCCTTCGGCCGGCGTTGCGATTAACGAAAAATTCAAATTGTATTTCTCTGTTGCCTCGTCCATTTTCTGTCTCATAAACCGAACGATTTCATACCCAAGTTGCCAAGTACCTTCATCTTCTCCATGGTGTTTACCAGTTAAAGCAACTAAACATTCCGCAAGACCAATAAAACCGATGCTAAGCGTACCTTGTTTTAAGATTTCAGCTACAGAATCTTCAGGTTGTAACTTCTCTCCCCCACGCCATACGCCTTGTGAATATAAAAATTGAAAATCTCTTGCTTTTTTTGTACATTGGTAAGCAAATCTTTCTAGCAGTTGACGAACACCAAGATCTAGATAATACTGTAATACCTCAAAAAAAGCTTCTTTTGATCCACTAATCAATGCTAATTTCACTAAATTGATAGATGTAAAAGAGAGATTTCCTCTTCCAATTGCATTTTCCTCCCCATGAATGTTAGCCATCACACGAGTTCTACACCCCATATAACACGCTTCACTTTCATGACTTCCATCATAATAAGCAGCATTAAACGGTGCATCTAAAAATGAGAAATTCGGAAATAATCGCTCTGCTGTCGTTTCTAACGCTAATTCAAATAAATCATAGTTCGGATCACTCTCTTCAAAATTCACACCTTTTTTTAATTTAAAAATTTGAATAGGAAAAATGGGTGTTTCTCCTGCCCCTAAGCCCGCTTGCGTTGCCCGTAACAATTGTTTAATTAATAGTCTTCCTTCTTTTGATGTGTCTGTTCCGTAATTAATAGAAATAAACGGTACTTGTCCACCACCTCGGCTATGCATACTATTGGAATTATGAATAAACGCTTCACATGCTTGGTACGTATCATTTTCTGTTTCTTTCCATGCAAACTCTTCTATTTGTTCCGCTTGTAATGGATATTTTTCTAATCGCTTTTTATTTCTTTCAAATGTTTTTTTTACATACGGCGCTAAATCAACATCAAATAGCGCAAACGATTGTCCACCATGCTGCATATTTTGATTAGCCTGAAAAATAATCGAAGCAAGCGCCAATGCACTTTTTATATCTTGCGGTTCTCTCATATGACCGTGTCCTGTATGAAATCCATTCTCCAACATTTGTGCTAATGGAATTTGTGAACATGTTGTCGTACCTGTCACATAAAAATCTAAATCATGTGGATATAATATATTTTGCTTAATCGCTTTTCTCACTTGATCAGATAATAACGTTTCTACTGCATAATATTTTGCACTCTCTGAAGCCAATGTTCCCATCATCCCCATCGGAGATCGGCCATCGACATTTGCATTTTCTTGCATTAAATCCTGTTCATGACCATGGACAATTGTTTCAAAAACCTTCATAAGTTCTTCTTCACGTATACTTTTTGTTATCATTACCGAACCCCCCAACTATATCTTGTTACCAATCTAACTAAATGATACAACATATAGTTCGGATGATTCTGCGAGAAATGTAACATTCCTGTGAAAGTTTTTTAAGAAACATTGACGAATCATTTTACAAAAAAGAAATGTGCTCTTTACAAATGTATGGTACAATATACGGGAAAAACTCTTTTTACCCTTTATCAACACATTTGAATAAAGGAGACTGAACTTATGTTTATTACATACCTTTTATTAATCGTGGCCTATCTACTTGGTTCGATTCCATTTGCACTTGTAGTTGGAAAGATTGGTTATGGAATCGACATTCGCGAGCATGGCAGCGGAAATTTAGGAGGAACGAATACATTTCGTACATTAGGGAAAAAAGCCGGTTTTATCGTTACAATTGCCGACATTTTAAAAGGGACATTAGCAACAGGCTTACCGCTTATTTTCAGCTTAGATATCCATCCACTTTTGTTTGGATTAGCCGCTGTTCTTGGACATGTATATCCAATTTTCGCAAGATTTCGTGGTGGAAAAGCAGTTGCCACTTCTGCTGGGGTACTATTATGTTATGCACCCATTATTTTTGCAATATTAGCTGTTGTCTTTTTCACCCTTCTATTTACAACGAGATATGTATCTCTTTCTTCTATGGTGACAGCAATCGCAGCTGTTATCGCATCAATTGTGAATGGGGATAAAATCTTTATTGTTGCAATGTGTTTATTAGCTGGTATGGTAATTTATAGACATCGTGCAAATATTGGACGAATTATAAATAAAACTGAACCAAAGGCAAATTTTACAAAGAAACAAAAGTAAGATGATAACCCACATAACGCAAAAAGAAAACGCAAAGCATATTAATAGCGTCTTTTTGCGTTATTTTTTATACTAATATAAAACCCATATTATTTGGAGGAACTATATATGAATCTTTCTGTAACAAAAGAAGCTGCAACTTGGTACAAAGAAGAATTAAACTTACAATCTGGCGATACAATTCGCTTTTTCGTACAATACGGTGGTTGTAGTACAGTGCAAAAAGGGCTTTCTTTAGGTATACGTAAAGACGAGCCGGCACAACCTGCTGTTGAAATTCAAGAAGAAGGAATTACATTCTTTATTGAAAGTGATGATGAATGGTACTTTGATGGTCATAATTTATCCGTTACTTTTAACAAAGACGATGCCTTTCCACAATTTCATTACGAGAAATAAAAAAAGCGTGGCAAATGCCACGTTTTTTATTTTCTCTTAATTTCTTCATATTTTGCATACCACTCTGGATATAGTTTCTTAAGGGATACTGGTCGAAACCCCTCTTTCTTAACACAAATATTTGTTGTTGTTGCTGTAATGCAAAGATCTCCATCACCGTTATAAATTTCATACCCATATATAACACGGAGCGGACTTACAGAATCAACCCATGTTTTTACAATTGCTTTTTCTCCATAACGCATTGCTTTACGATATGAAATTTGTAAGTCTAAGACAGGAGAAATAATCCCGTCTTTCTCCATTTCAACATATGAGAATCCTAAATCTTGTATTAATTTCGTACGCCCTAACTCTAGCCATACTAAATAATTAGAATGATACACAACACCCATTTGATCAGTTTCCGCATAGCGAATCTCAATTTCTTGTTCAGCTACAAACATATCTCTATCTCCTTCTCACTTCTGTTTCCTCACATACATTTAATCATAATACAGGAGAATCAAAAATAAAATAAAAACGATGGATCTTTCACCGAAAGGAGCACGTATATGATTCAAATTGTAACTGTTCGTAGCGGCGATAGCGTATATAGCTTAGCCATGAAATATGGAACGACACCTGAAGAAATTGTAAAAGATAATGGATTGAACCCTGCCGAGACACTCGTTGTCGGCCAGGCACTTATTGTAAATACGAAAGGAAATAATTATTATGTCCAGCCAGGAGACAGCCTTTATAAAATTTCACAAACGTATAATGTCCCCCTTGCCAGCTTAGCAAAAGTAAATAATCTATCATTAAAATCTATTTTACATGTCGGACAACAACTATATGTACCGAAAGGCTCCAAACGAGCAGTAGAATCTATTGCCTATTTACAACCATCGACAATCCCGATTAAAGAAAGCCTAGTGAATGCTACGCGAGCTGTTATCCCATATTTAACATACTTAGCTTATTTTAGTTTTGAACCACAGAGAGATGGAACCTTAAAAGAACCGACAGAAACGGCTAGAATTGCTGAACTTGCTAGACAAGGCCAAACAATTCCCATGCTCGTCATTACAAATATCGAAAATGGAAATTTCAGTTCGGAATTAGCATCTATCTTTTTAAGAAGTGCTACAATTCAAAATAGGTTTATTACAAATATTCTTCAAACAGCTGAAAAATATGGCATGCGCGACATTCACTTTGATTTTGAAAATGTCGCTCCAGAAGACCGAGAAGCATATAATCGTTTTTTACGAAACGTCAAAACACGATTACCTGAAGGATATACGTTGAGTACGACACTTGTCCCAAAAACAAGTTCAGAACAAAAAGGAAAGTTTTTCGAGGCGCATGATTATAAGGCACAAGGAGAAATTGTTGATTTTGTCGTCATTATGACCTATGACTGGGGATGGCAAGGAGGACCACCAATGGCCATTTCTCCTATTGGCCCTGTCAGACAAGTCATCCAATACGCCAAATCACAAATGCCCCCTCATAAAATTATGATGGGACAAAATCTATATGGCTTTGACTGGCCCCTTCCATTTCAAGAAGGCAATCCTCCTGCTAAAGCAGTGAGCTCTATCGCTGCGGTTTCTCTTGCACGTAAATACAATGTACCGATTCGATATGATTTCACTGCACAAGCACCTCATTTCAATTACTTTAACGAAAACGGTGTGCAACATGAAGTATGGTTTGAGGACGCTCGCTCTATTCAAAGTAAATTCAATCTAATAAAAGAACTAGGTATACGCGGTATTAGCTATTGGAAAATCGGTCTACCTTTTCCGCAAAATTGGCGCTTATTAGTGGAGAACTTCACCATCACTAAAAAAGACTGACTTTTGTCAGCCTTTTTCATTGTTTAAGATTCGTCTTTTATTTCATTTTTCAAGAATTCTATACTTTCTAAACGTCTCTCGTTTTTCGCCTCAATAACAGCGCGATCCTTTTCACTAGAAAGTTCTGCTGTTTCTTTTGCTTCATTAAAATTATCAATCGTATTTTGCAACGTTTCCTGTAACTTTTCCGCATTATCGCTGCGATCATCTGGATTTGGTTGATATTGATTTGACATATTTCTTCCCTCCTAGTAAAGTATACATACTCTATTAGTTGTTCCTATATAACATGAAATATATACATAAAGAAAAAGGAGAATGAAAACATCCTCCTTTTTCTTTAACCATTATCCACAATCGGTTGTTTACCAGTCTTGTCCTGCATTTGTTTCCCTTTATTTCCACCAGCTTTTTTCGATTGCGTTCCGATATGGTTCGGTACAAAATCTTTCGAATTCTTTTTTGGATTACCCATAACTATCGCCTCCTTATTACTAGTATCATACGAGTAATAAGAATTATTCAGCCTGCTTAAAAAGTTCCATCTCATAACGCTTCTCAATCTTTTCTTCAATCCGATCAATTGCATCACGATCGCTTAATAGTTGCCGCTTATTTTCCCTTACAAGTTCTTCAAATGTTTTCCGGCGATTTCTTCTCATGTTGTTCATCCTTTCTCCTACTCATTCTTGCTAATAGTATGAACAAACCGAAATCTCTTTAATCAGATTTGCAAGAAAATTTTTTGTTTTAGCGCAGAAAAGTTTATAATACAAAAAAGCCATTCTCGGAATGGATTTTTTGTATCTACTTATATTTCATTGTACTCCTGTGCAGCTTGTAGTACGAAATCATACCGAGCTAAAATATAACTTTCTAATTTCATGACATCCTCTAAACTTTCAACCATAATTCTCGTTATACCTAATTCATTTTTTAAAGCTGGTTCACATTTTAAATCCGCGCAGATTGCTTGTATTTCTCGTTCTGTTTTTTCTGTTAATACATATTTTTTTCGCCCTTTCACTTTCATTCTCGCAATTAACTGAAAAGCTTTTATATCTAAATAATTACCGGTACTTACATAACGAATATACTCTACTGTACGATTATTCTTTATTAGCATTTCTTTTATGAGCGTATATACAGTCTCTTCTTCCATTACTTCTTTTTTCAGACTCTTTCGCCCGTCCCCTTGCATATTTGCACACTGTTGATAAACGGCTGCACATGTTATACAATCATCCAGTGCATTATGGGAACTTAATCGTATACCCAGCATTCTTTTTAATGTTTCCAGCTTAAAGTTTGGAGCGTGTTTCATATATTTTTTAGCTAAAAGTACTGTGTCAATCACCTTATTGTTCGGCTCTCCTAATTGAAATCTGCTCATATTACTTTTTAAAAAACGCATATCAAAAGAGGCGTTGTGGGCAACAATTGTATCGTTACCTAAAAACGCTAAAAATAACGGTAACACTTCTTGAACAGTTGGTGCATCTGAAACACGATAGTTCGTAATTCCTGTTAAGCTTGTGATTCGACTCGGTATCGATCTTTCTGGATTTACGAATGAAACAAATTGGTCTGCTAATTCATGATTGCGATATCGAACTGCGGCTACTTGAATGATCCGATCGTTATATGGGTGAAAACCTGTCGTCTCAAAATCAATTACAACATAATTTGCTGGTAAAGATACATATCCCACAACATACTCCCCTTACTGATTATTTTTATTTCCTATATCATATCATGAACAAATCTTTTCTTGAAAAAGAAAAGACAGAACCGATCTGATATCAATTCTGTCTTTTTCACTATTTTAATTTCGCAACACGTTTCTCCATCTCTTTTTGTGTCATTGGCCCAATAAATTTATCTTGTATGATACCTTTTGTATTTATAAAATAAGAAGTTGGAATTGTGATAACTTTATATCTCGTCGTAACACTTATATCTGTATCCAGTAAAATGGGAAATGTAACACCTTTTTCCTCTGCAAACTGTCTAACCTTCTCCGTCCCATTCGCTCGTTCTGAAACTGTATAATTTACTGCAAGAATTTCTACATCTTCCTTATGCTTCTTATAAAAAGCTTCCATATCTGGCATCTCCTGCTGACAAGGACCGCACCATGTTGCCCAGAAATTCACAATTACTTTCTTTCCTTTTAAATCTGATAATTTTACCTTCGTACCATCTAACTTCGCCAATTCAAAATGAGGCGCAGCCTTCCCAACTTCAATTCCATTTTGAGCGACCATATCTTTCATTGTTGTTTCGCTCTTTACTTGCCCTTTACTTACTTGCTTTTCATTCGGTTTAAACTGCTCATACAAAGCATAACTCGCTAAGCAAAGTAATACAGCACCAATAATAATCTTTCGCCACATATACATCATCCTTATCATTCTCTCGTTATAGATCCATTTCAACCAAAGATTTTATTTATATTTAGCTTACACGGACAAACTTGGAAATATTCCCCTTGAAACAAACGATAATCACAATAACATTATGAATTTTTTCCTTTTTATCCTATAATAGGAATATATATTTTGAAAATGAAATTTATTATAAACATTTCACCTTCTATGAACACATTATGTTTATTCACGTTCCTATATTTTCTTATTCTCATTCTTTTTTGTTTTTCCTTTTATATAAGACGAAAAACAGTCTTTCAAATAAAGTGAAACTTTAATCAGTGGGGGTTTTCTTCATCCCCCACTGATTATGAGCTCTCACCAATCGGGCTGCCCTAAAATAGCGGGATAAACGACTGTTTTAATACGGTTCAACTTTATTCCTTTTCAATGTATTCTAATATATCACCAGGTTGGCATTGCAACTCCTTGCAAAGAGCTTCTAATGTGGAAAAGCGAATAGCTTTTGCTTTTTCCGTTTTTAATATGGATAAGTTACTATTCGTGATTCCGACTCTTTTCGCTAATTCGCCAAGTGTTATTTTTCTTTTTGCCATCACAACATCTAAATTTACTCGTATCATTTTAAAAATCCTAAACCGTTAGTTTGTTTTCTTCTGCGATTTGAACAGCATATTTAAAAATTTTACTCAATAAAAGGAGTGCAATTCCAGCAAAGAACAATCCCATATTAAGATGCAGCGAATACAGTAATTGACCATTTTCTAAGCTTGTTACCCAACTTTCTTTTGGAAAGATAAAATACTGTTTTGTAATAAGTTTATTGATGACTCCTTCCGGTTCTTGCTTAAAAAATAAAAACATCATTTTAGAAATCTCATTATGATGAATATTTTCTAGCACGCACAAAATGAGGAAAATAAAACCAACGTTTCTCATATAATGCGCATTTTCTATAATAAAAAATTGATTGCGAACTAAATTACGGAAAAAAGCTCTTATTTGACAAAGTAAGAAAATATTCAGCCCCATCATAATTAACATAAAGATAGCAATCCATAAAGGAAGTTGAAAATTTCTCGCTTCAATTGCTAATCCCCCTAAACCAGGTGACATTGTAAACCATTTCGGTTTAACAAAAATACCAAACGCCAAAAAGACGCTAATAAAAGTCATATATAGAATTGCTAATGTCGTAAAAAATTGCAATATACGATAGATTTTTTCACTTTTCATTTCCATCCCTCCCATCTTAAACATAACTAATTTATTATCAATTATCAATATATTTTTATTGTTTCTCGATAAAAGTGTAAGAAAGGATGATTTTCATGTACCCTTTAGAAAAAATAGTTTTATATATTCTCAGCTTTCTCTTTTTTCCTATCAGGATCATCGTATAGATTGTATCTTTTTTCAGTAAAAGCCTTGAAAAACGGAAGGTTGGTCGCATTTGTCTTTATACCGCTTTAGTATCATTTCTTTTATCCACTGCACTTGGTATCCTCACTTTTTATACAACGACAATACCCCCTAGTTTGTAAAAATAAGAAAGGATGGATATAGTCTGGGAGAACATCCAATTAGTAAAAAGAACTACGCTATATGCGTATTTGTTTCATTTGTCTCATTTTCGTTCTTATATTTTTTGATAGAGAAAAAGAGGTTCCGGTCTCTACAACACACGATGCTCCACTACATAACATGCCCACCATTAATATGACGAAAATTTCAGAAAATAGTTTTGTTTTACAAGAAAAAATTCATTTGAATAAAGCAAAACAGGGGCAACATTTATGCCCCTGTTTCACAAATATAAATTCTATTTTTTCTTAGTTTGACACCTTAGATTCTTCTAATTTTTCACGAAGAACCATTTGTAGAATACCACCGTGACGGTAGTAGTCAATTTCAACTTCACTATCAAAACGTGCTACTACTTCAAATTGTTTTTCATTTCCGTCTGGGTCAATCGCCACTACTTTTACAATGTCACGTGGTTTTACTGTTTTGTCGATTTGAATTTCAAATGATTCATTACCAACAAGACCTAAAGTTTCAGCACTTTCGCCTTCTTTGAATTGCAGTGGTAGTACCCCCATTAAGACTAAGTTACTGCGGTGAATACGTTCGAAGCTTTCTGCAATTACTGCTTTAATGCCTAAAAGATTTGTACCTTTCGCAGCCCAGTCACGAGAGCTTCCCATACCATAATCTTTACCAGCAATAACTAAAAGACCCGTTCCGTCCTCTTTATATTTCATCGCAGCATCATAGATAGATGTTACTTCACCAGTTGGCCAATATGTTGTATAACCGCCTTCTGTTCCTGGTGCAATTTGGTTTTTAATACGAATGTTTGCAAATGTACCACGCATCATAACTTCATGGTTACCACGACGAGAACCATACGAGTTAAAGTCAACTGGCTGTACGCCATTTTCTAACAAATAACGTCCTGCTGGTGTATATTTACCAATTGAACCTGCTGGTGAAATATGGTCTGTTGTTACGGAATCTCCAAATTTACCGATTACACGTAAACCTGATAATGTTTCAACTTCACCTGGTTCTTTAGATAACCCTTCAAAGAATGGCGGGTTTTGAATATATGTTGAATTTTCATCCCAAGTATATAATGCTTCATTTGAAGTTTGAATTTCATTCCAACGTTCATTGCTATTAAATACTTGGGCATATTCTTTCTTAAACAGTTCAGATGTAACAACACTTTTTACCACTTCTTCAATTTCTTTTGCCGACGGCCAAATATCATTGAAGTAAACAGGGTTACCACTTGCATCTTTACCAATCGCATCCTTCTTCAGGTCAATATCAACTGTACCTGCAAGCGCATATGCCACAACAAGTGGTGGTGATGCTAGATAGTTTGCTTTTACAAGTGGATGAATACGGCCTTCAAAGTTACGGTTACCTGATAAGACAGATGTTACTAATAAGTCATTTGCTGCAATAGCTTCTTCTAATTCTGGCGCTAATGGTCCAGAGTTACCGATACATGTCGTACAACCATAACCAACTGTTTGGAAACCTAATTGATTTAGATAATCTGTTAAACCAGATTTATCTAAGTATTCTGTAACAACTTTAGATCCTGGTGCTAATGATGTTTTTACATAACCAGGTACTTTCATACCTTTTTCAACTGCTTTCTTCGCAACTAAACCAGCGCCAACTAATACATATGGGTTAGATGTATTTGTACAGCTTGTAATTGCAGCGATTGCAATCGCACCTGTTTTCATCGTTACTTCTTGATCATTTAATTCAACTTTCACTTCTTTATCAAATTCTTGCTCTGTAAATCCAAGTCCTTGTGTTCCGACTGGCGCTACAACAGCTTTACGGAACTCTTCTTTCATATTTGAAAGTGGAATTAAATCTTGCGGACGTTTCGGACCAGAAAGGTTTGTTTCAATTTTACTTAAATCGATTTCAACAAGGTCTGTATAAATTGGATCTTGACTATCCGCTGTATAGAATAAACCATTTGCTTTACAATACTCTTCTACAAGACGAACTTGTTCTTCATTTCTTCCTGTTAGACGTAAATAATCTAATGAAATTTCATCGATTGGGAAGAAACCACACGTCGCTCCATATTCCGGTGCCATATTTGAAATTGTTGCACGGTCAGCTAGCGGCATGCTCTTTAATCCGCTACCAAAGAACTCAACAAATTTTCCAACTACACCTTTTTGACGTAACACTTGTGTTACTTTTAACGCGATGTCTGTCGCTGTTGTACCACTTGGAAGTGTTCCAGTTAATTTGACACCGATTACTTCTGGTACTGGAAAGTATGATGGTTGTCCAAGCATTCCTGCTTCCGCTTCAATACCACCAACGCCCCATCCAAGAACACCGATACCATTGATCATTGTTGTATGAGAATCTGTTCCTACTAATGAATCAGGGTATGCAACTAATTCGCCTTCAGCATTTGTCACCGCGTGCACAACCGGTGCTAAATATTCAAGGTTTACTTGGTGTACAATACCTGTTGCTGGTGGAACAGCACGGTAATTATCAAATGATTTTTGTGCCCAATTTAAAAATTTATAACGTTCTTCATTACGTTTAAACTCTAAATCCATGTTGAATTCAAGCGCGTCTGCCGTACCCGCTCTATCAACTTGTACTGAGTGGTCAATAACAAGATCTACAGTAATTTCAGGGTTAATTTTATCAGGATCCCCACCCATATCTGCCATTGCTTTACGAAGTGAAGCTAAATCTACAACAGCAGGTACACCTGTGAAGTCTTGTAAGATTACACGAGATGGTTTAAATGGAACATCGATATCTTTCACATCTTGTGTTCCCCATTTCGCTAAGTTTGTAACATGCTCTTCCGTGATAACGCGTCCATCAACTTGACGAAGTACAGATTCAAGCAAAACTTTAATTGAATAAGGTAATTGTGATACATTACCCACCCCTGCATTTTCAAGCGCTTTCAATTGATAATAATGATACGTTTTCCCATCTACTTCAAATGTTGCACGAGATTGAAATGGATTATGTTTGACCATTATGTTTCCCCCCTGTTAAACATGACTAAGTTGTCTGAATATAAAATGTAGACGAACTTTTCAATACCTTACGATAATATCTTATTACAACTTTCTAAATAAGTAAATAATAAGAAACTTATAGTTTTTTATAAGTTTTCTTTATCTCATGAAATTTGAATAGTGTTCGTTCTCCTTATGAATACTATAATTACAAAACAAAGCTTTTTGTTTCATACTTTGCTTTATGACTCATTACTATATGTACAAATACGATTAGGGGTGAAACGAAATGGGTAAACGAAAAGCCAATCATATTATTCCAGGAATGAACGCCGCTTCTGCTCAAGGACAAGGTACTGGTTATAACGAAGGATTCGCAAATGAACCATTAACAGCTGCTCAGCGTCAAAATAATAAAAAGAGGAAAAAAAATCAGTAACGAAAACTCCCAAAAGATAATCCTTTTGGGAGCTTTTTAATGCTTATAACGCAATAGTTCCGATACCTTCACAAAGCGATATCCTCTTTGTTGAAGCTCTGGTAAGATCTTCGCCAGCGCTTCTATTGTTTGGCTACGGTCACTCCCCCCATCATGCAACAGGACAATATCTCCACTCTTCGCATTTTTCAAAACATGGTTCACAATAGATGCGGTACCTGGATTCGCCCAATCACGCGGATCTTGATGCCATGACCATAATACAATTTGATATCCTGCTTCTTTTGCGGTAGTAAAGACGGTATCATTTATTTCCCCACCAGGTGGACGAAAGAGGAGAGGTTCTTTTATCCACTTCGCTAAGTACTTCTTTCCCTCTAAAATATCATTTTTTACTTTTTCACTCTGCGTTCTTTTTGCGTATAAGTGATTCATTGTATGATTACCAATTTCATGTCCTTCTTTTAATACTTGCTTCACTAAATAAGGGTTTCGTTGAATTCGAAATCCAATCATAAAAAAAGTTGCTTCCGCTTTGTATTGACGCAGTAATTGTAATACTTGCGGCGTATATATCGGATCTGGTCCATCATCAAATGTAATAGCGATAATCTTCTCTTTATTTGGAACTTCCCACGTTACATAGCCAGTAGGTTCCAACTCTTTTCTTAATAACAAACTTGCTTGTACTTCGTCCACTTGACATATATGTATAAAACTAATAAAACAAATAATAATATTGGCAGTTTTTCGTCTGAACATATGTGTTCCTAATAGAGAGGTTGCTGAAACGACAACAACCTCTTCACTTCTCTAACTGATCCACTTCTCGCATAATATTTTGCAAATGACTTTCATATTGTTTAAGTTGTGGACGCTGCGTTTCAGACGCTACTTCAAGCGCATTTTGAATTTGTTCATATGCTTCTTGTACTTCTTGATGAAGTTGTTTTAAATCATGACCATAATTCGGGTCATTTTTCACAATATTATTGAATATATGTTCCGCTTGTACAACCCCTTGCTGCGCTGCTTGAAAAGCTTGTTGTTTGTCCTTATGATATGGCATAGCTTTTCTCCTTTCTACATATAGTTCGTCCCACTTATCTTTACCCTTTTTCTTAAAAACATTCTCGTATAAATTCGTAAAGTTCTCTTATTCTAAATAGAAAAGGAGGTGAACGAACCGTGGAAAAAAACAATAGTAAGTCTATTCGTCAAAATTCAAAAAAAGGACAACCATCTGGACAACCTGAACCTTTAAGCGGGTCACATAAAGTGAAAAATCGAAATCACTCAAGACAAAAACATCACGCACATCATGATATGTAACAAATATTTATATAATCGATAATCTTATTGCAGTGAAACTTCTATCAGTGAGGAACTCTCGCCACACTGATGAAAGTTTCACTTTATTTTAAATATGGCGAAAAGGCTTCCTGATCAAAGAAAAAAATAGATATTTTTGCTTGGGCAAAAACATAGAAACTCTTCATTAGAAGTTTATGTAAAGATAGTGGGAAACGTTCCATGTTACCTTTCACCTCTCTTTTATTCATGCATATCATAGTATGAATTGAGACGTTATGGAGGGTATTGGTCATGAGCAAGAAAAAGAAGAATTGTCTTTTTCGTGTTGATGGTTTTGAAGAATGGATGGATCAGTTTTGCTCTGGTTCCTACCTCAACTGTAATTTTCCAAATTATATTCATATTGATCTTTGTGAAACAGAGCAAGAATACATTTTAGAAACAGATGTACCAAATGTGACAGAACAAAATGTATTTATAAAAAAGATGGAGACAGGCCTAAACATTTGTATTTTCAAAAAAAATGTTCCCTTACAAAGAACGATTTTTTTACCGGCCAGTATCGTTTACAAAAAAATGATAGCTTGTATAGAGAATGGTTTTCTTTCCATTCATATATCTAAAAATGAAATCGCAAATCCACATGAAAAAAAAGTTCTTTTTTCAAATGAATATTGAACCTTCTTACAGAGATGTGTTCCCTATACTATATCATCATGATTTTCCTAGAAAGGATGATAAAAAGGATTCCTAAAACATAAGGAATCCTTTTTTATCTTGCTATTTTTGGGCAAGTAAGGCTATTCGGAGAGAAAAAGAGAAGTGAATTGGACGTAGTACTGTTTGTAGCAATCCCGATTCGTAAAGGCTCATAATCAGCAGGGAATGAAGAAAATTCCCACTGATTAAAGTCTCACTTTATATCGCACCTTCCGTTACTAACATCGTAGGATTCTGAAGTTTTTTCGAACGCAAGCTATACCCTACTACTTTTTTCTTATATTGTTTAATTACATCAATATGATCATCATAACGATAGATGAAAAATGTAACATTTGTTTTTCCTGTCTTTGTTTGAATCATTAATGGTGTTCCCTCTGCACTTGGAGGAAAATAATACTTCTCTAAAAAGATTGCTTCATTAAACTCTTGAATGATGCACTTCTTCTCTTCTCCTTCTATCTGTTTCCCATCTAGAGTTATACTTGTAACGTCTTCACTAAGTTGCGGATGCAATTCAAACTTACTGATTAAAGACTCCACAACAGATGTTGGAATACTCGCCACTACTACTTTAAAAGCAGCAAACACAACCAACATCACGATAAACCATGTCGTCATATTTTACCATCCCCACCATCTTTAAAATTCGCATTATCATACAACTTATATTATCTCATGAAAACACCTTTTATTTTTTGTACATAATGTGAACTTTTTAAAGAAAATACGCTAAGGACAGGATAGGGAATATATCTTAACAGAATCTACATAACAAGGGGCAACGCTAAATAGACGTATTTTTCTATATTCTTATTAGTATGGAGGACTTAAAGAATATGGGCTAAAATATTTGATACATTGTAATTAAACTTTATTTCAAAGCAACACAAATACCAAAATAACTCTTCCTTTATTGTTAAAAAAATGAGGAAAGAACACAAACAGCGACTTTCTTTCCTCATTTTTTATGATAACTCTCTCTACACTCGAGCTGCTCTCGTTATATCCATATCTACTCCATATGTAAACTGCAATTCTTTACAAACTTCTTGAATCAAAATATTCATATTATATTTTTCATTAAATTCAGTAACAGCATGTTCTACTTCTTCATAAGTATATTTATATTCACCAGTAATCACGCTTTTTAAGTCGAAACATTCATTAATACAAAGCTGGACGAGAAGTCGATCATACATAGTTACTATATCTTCCTTTTTCCACAACAATTCCTTCACATACAATCTATCAAACGTGACACTTCCTCGATTACACTCTGCTAACGTACGGGTCATTTCATGTAATTCTCTATATAGTTCAGATATATTTGTATTGAGACGAATCAATTTATCTACGCCATCGTCATACAACATGCCATCCACCTCCGTATACTCTTTTTCTTATTATAGCAAGAAAATTCTAAAAAATGTTTTTTCTTCTGAAATATTAGGAAACTTATTCGGATTGCTTTACAATGAAATTAATGAATACGAAAGGGGTATTACATTGGAACAAAAATTATATTACAGCGATCCTTATCAACAATCTTTCACAGCAAAAATAAGAAAGCAAGAGGTGGATCATGAAGGAAATCGCTATGTTACTTTAACTGAAACGGCTTTTTATCCAACTGGTGGCGGGCAACCTCATGATATAGGTACATTAAATAATGTCTCTGTGACAAATGTAGAGGAAATCAACGGAGAAATCCGCCACTTCATATCTGAAGAATTACATGAAGTAGAAGTAATCGGAAAAATTGATTGGAACCGCCGATTCGATCATATGCAACAGCATGCAGCTCAGCACATTTTATCCGCTGCATTTTGGGATCATTTTAATATCCCTACAATTGGCTTTCACCTTGGGGCAGAAACGGTTACAATTGATTTAGACACGCCAACCCTTTCTGCGGAAACAGCTACTGAAGCGCTCCGTATTGCAAATCAAATTGTCTTAGAAAATCATCCTATCCATATTAAATGGATGAATTTAGAAGAAGCAAAACAATTACCTCTTAGAAAAGAACCATTGCTCTATGAAAATATACGCGTTGTCATCATTGAAAACTTTGACTATAACGGCTGCGGCGGAACACATCCGAAATATACGGGAGAAGTTGGACCCATTCATATTATTGGCTGGGAACGTAACAAAGGTGGCATTCGCTTAAGTTTTATTGCAGGCTGGCGAGCTATAAAATTAATGGGACATCAGCAACAAATAATAAAAGAGGTTTCTAAACAATTAAACAGTGGTGAAAATGATATTCCACGTAAAGTACATCAGCTCATTACCTCTCAAAAAGAGAGTGAAAAAGAATTACAAGTGATGCGTGAAAAGTTACTTGTTATAGAAGCAAATGATCTATTGCAAGAAGCAGCTGATACACATGTTGGCATGCTCATTTCGAAAGCTTTCAGCAATCGTTCTATGCAGGAAATTGCCAAATTATCAGCCATTATTACAGAACAAAACGAAAATACAATTACATACTTTGTCACTGAAAATGAGGATAAATTACAATGTATACTTGCCTGCGGGAAATCTATCAATATAAGTATGAACAATATGTTAAAAGACGCTCTCCCTACGATTGAAGGAAAAGGGGGCGGAAATCCGAAAAGTGCTCGCGGTGGCGGAAAAGCCCTCATTTCAGGCGAACAATTTTTACAGCAACTTGTTCAAGCATTGAAGGAAACCATTTAATACACCATTGAAAAAGGATAGTACGTCGCTATCCTTTTCTGTTTATGGATTTTTTGCTAGTATTCTGTTTTTTTAATAAATTGTCATACTCGGTATCTCACATCGAAGTCCCAGTTCAAGTACCGATAACATACATCTATTTCTTGTTCAATTCTTTTCGCAATGCTTGTTTTAAAAATTTCCCTACTGATGTTTTTGGGATTTCTTTCATAAATACAATATCATCGGGTAACCACCACTTCGCAAATTGCGGTTGTAAAAATTCATATAACTCTTCTTTCGTTACGACACGATTTGGTTTTCGCACGACACAAGCAACAGGTCGCTCTTGCCACTTAGGATGGGGAACTGCAACAACTGCTGCTTCAAACACCGCTTCATGCGCCATAAGTGCATTCTCTAAATCTACCGATGAGATCCATTCACCCCCGCTTTTAATCACATCTTTTGTTCGATCTACTATTTTCACGCATCCTTCTTCATCTACCGTTACAACATCCCCCGTATATAACCACCCATCACGAAATCCTTCCGCTGTACGCTCATCTTTATAGTAACTTGCAGCAATCCACGGTGCACGTAAGCAAAGTTCTCCCATCTCACTCCCGTCCCATTTCACTTCTCCATTTCCTCCAACTATTTTCATTTCAACTCCCGGCACAAGATATCCTTGTTTTGATCTTATTTCAAGTTGCTCTTCATATGATAAATCTTTTTCATAACTTTTTAACCTTGCAAGTGTTACAAGTGGGCTCGTTTCTGTCATACCATACGCGTGAACAAAAGGAACGTGATATTTCTGTTCGAATGCTGCGATTACACTTTTGGGTGCCGCAGCTCCCCCGCATAAAATCCGGCTCATACTCGATAAATCATAGTCATGTTGCTCTAATTCTTGCAAAACACCAAGCCAAATTGTAGGTACTCCAGCTGCTACTGTCACTTTCTCTTTTTGAATCATTTCCAGTAAAATTTTCGGTGTAAACATCGGACCAGGCAAAACTTGCTTCGTTCCAAACCACGTTGCCGCAAATGGTAATCCCCATGCATTCACATGAAACATCGGCACAATTGCCATTGCCACATCGCTTTCCGATAGCGCTGCTGTATCAGCTAATCCAAGCGCCATACAATGAAGCACTGTACTACGATGCGTATATACAACACCTTTTGGATTTCCTGTTGTTGCCGAAGTATAGCACATACCAGCCGGCATATTTTCATCAATTTCTTTTAAAAATTGATGCTTCGGATTTCCTTCAGCGAGAAGGTGCTCATAATGATATACAGGCGTCAATGAAGTCTCTGGTATTTCCTCTTTATCCGTCATAATGATATATGCTTGTACAGTCGATAATTCTCCTTGTATCTTTTCCACAAGCGGGACCAAATCTTCATCAATAAGTAAAATTCGATCTTCGGCATGGTTGACTATATAAGAAATATGCTGGGGAGATAAACGAATATTAATTGTGTGCAATACAGAACCAATACCAGGAATAGCAAAGTATGCTTCCACATGTCGATGATGATTCCATGCCAACGTTCCAATTCGTTCTCCTTCGTTTACTCCCAATTTCTTTAATACACTAGAAAGCCTTCGCGTTCGTTCTCCAATTTGTTTATACGTTAACGTGGTAACCCTATCATGTGTACGAGAAATAATTTCTTTCTTTGGAAATAATGTTTCTGCCCTTTCCACCATCGAATGAATTGTTAATGGTACATTCATCATCATACGTATCTCACCCTCCATTAAAACGCTCCCATTTTTGATCATTATATCAAATTCAACAAAATAAAAGTTGTTTTTTACTAAATTTTCTGAAATTATTCCCTTGGAAATAAAGTGAAACTTTAATCAGTGAGGTTTTCTTCATCCCCACTGATTATGAGCCCTAACCAATCGGGCTGTTACGGGCAGTTCATCTCCCACCTATCTTCCTTGCTTCTTTCTGCGTCTTGAGGCAGGATTCTTACTGCCCTAAAATAGCGGGATAAATAAAAAAGAGAGCTCTTCCACACCCTCTTTTAACAATATGTATCTTGTGAATCTGTTATCATTTCATATTTTTATAAATCATTTGAAGTGAAAACATTCTATCAAGAAATGCTACATATTACCCTCTTCTATTTATCATAATGGCTTTTGTTTAAACTTTTGATAGTTTCGCACTTTTAATAGCAATACGCTTCCGCAATCTGTACAAATATAGGCGTCTACTGGAGAGGAGGTGAACATCGTTTCTTTTTTTCTTATTTGAGCATAGCCAACAAACTCACCTTCTCCAATATCATTCGATCCACAATACGAACATGTATGTACCTCTTTCTTCTGCATGAGAGCACCACCTTTGATCTGTTTCTACTCCCTTCGACAGCAATCATTCACTTTCCTTCCCTAAAAATTGTCATGATTTGTTTCGGTAAGAAGGAGATTTCAACCTCATTTCGTCTTCACTACATATACGCCATTTTTTACTCATTTAAACGCACATGCAAGCAGCTTTCGAGTTACATCGCAAATGAACTCATAGGACAAGTCCATTTTGGACGTATGTACAAATGAATATTGTATATATGGGTACGGCAACCATTCCTTCTTTTTAGAACCACCCATAAATATAAAGCAAGAGAAATGAGTATATGAAAACATCAATTCTCTTGCTTTTGATTAGCTTGCCTCTTCAGTTTTAATAGGAGTACAATCAAATTCAATATCTGGTGGACGTCGAGTTGAATCTAATCTATATTTTTGTTATTTTATTCCATCTCTTTCTAATGCATTTTTAAGCATTTCTTCAGCCTCTGCTCGAATCTCTTCTTGAGTCATCTCTCCGACAGGCTTATATTCCCCATGGATGTTATAGTTTGCCGAATCATCATTCGGGATGTGTGTATCACGTGATGATTTATAATCAGTTGTAGGCAATTCTACATCAGTTTCATCACTGGTGCTTTGTATCCCTTCATAAGAGCTATCATCATTTGTGTCTTCTTGATCCTGTAATTCATATTCAGTATCATTTGATTCAAATAGTGAGTTTTTATTATTCTTTATTACATAAATGTTGATGCAAATAATAGCGATAATGATAGTACTTAAAAATCCAAATAAAGCTTTTTTGTTCATGTTGTTTGTTCCTCCAGTTATGTAAAATGTAAGATTTCCGAAACCATCATAACAGATTCAGTTACAACTATTTTGTCATATTTTGCGACGGAACATTAATACAGATCCAGCTAATGCTAAACATCATTGTAACACCGTTTGATGCTGTAATACCCAATCTTTGACTTGGTTACCAGGTAATTTTTTTAGCACTTGTTACTTTAGCACCTTGAACAATGATATTATCTGGACCAGTACCTACACCAATTTGTAGATCATAGTTATCGAAGATTTCTCCATAGTAATATTTTTCTGGTGGCTTTCCTCCAGAAAATGTTCCTAAATTACGCACAAAGTTATCTCCAATTTCTTTAGCAGTTTCTTTGTTGACTGCTGTCCCTAAAATAACAGCCATAACAATTGTTTTACCGTTTACTTCTATATGAGCATCACTAACCAATGGATTTTGTTTTACTTGCTCTAGTGCCATCTTCTTACCTTCTTCATTAAATTTCACGGTTTCTTTTGTTTTTTTCAGCTTTTTTATCAATCTTACACTTTGTGAAGTTTACATTTCTTTACAGGTTAATTGTACCAGAAAAACATATAGACAACCAGACTTGTATTTAATTTCTATCGAATCTAATATTAGGTTTTACAGAAAAAAATAGAAAATCTGTGTGTAGTCAGGGGATGGAGGCGTATTATGAATTTTAAAAAGGTTTCAGTTGTCGCTTTATCGGGTACATTATGAATGGGTGCTGTATTACCAGGAGTTTCACATGCAGCTACTCCAAATAATAATGTGTTAAACGTTAAATCAGAGGAAAAAGTATATCAGTCTAGCTTTGCTAACTCTGAGAGTTTAGAAGGTTTTGAGATCCCGTCTTTAGATGAGATGTCTGAAGAACAAAAAGAGCTATTATTTAAATTAGCAAAAGAAGAAGCATTAAAAAATGCACCAGAAAGTCCTGAATTATATGAACAACAATTAATTGGTTTATTTGATGCGAGTTCTCCAAATTATAACAATTTACAAGCAACGCAAAGTGTGTATGACATTAGAAAAAGACACCTATGAGAGAGAGGCCACTGAAAAACTTACGTTTTTCAGTTCACAAGCCGAATGTAATACAAGAAAGGCTATTGCATCCGTACTACTCATAATTTCGTTATCCAATAGATTAAGGTATCGCCAATCAACATCTTCAAAATTAAATCCATCTATCTCTAACTGCTGCAGCATGTCTCTTTCTTCCCCTTTTACCGTAAATAAATTATGATCCTCTCCCTGATGGAATTCTTCTAATACTTCTACATTTAGATATTCATGGTCATTTACCTCAATTGTACTATTCTCAGATATATAAATAGATATCTTCTTTTAAAATATAAGTGAGATATCTTTAATTAACTGGTTTTTCTGAATTTTATTGAAAAATAAATATAAAATAGTTAAATACAAAGAGTATTTTGCTACAATGGTAATATATAACATTAGTAGATTTCTATAGGATGGAGGATTATATAATGATTTCTTCGATAAAGGGTAATGAGTAAATCACAAAAATGTTAAATGACTGGTATATAGAAATTCGTGCCAGACATATTGGAAAGGCGCATAAATTAAAACTTGAAATTGATCAAAAAATACACAATATTGAAGAAGACCAAAACCTCCTTTTATACTATTCTCTTTTAGATTTTCGTCATCAATATATGATTGATAGTTTTAGCATTGGAAAAGACAGTTTTGATAAGGTTGAATCATTAGAGGTGCCTGCAGATCAATTTTTATCGTACTACTACCATTTCTTTAAAGCTATTCATTCAAATATTACAGGTAACTTTACAAATGCAAAAGAACATTACAACAAAGCTGAGGAACTATTAAACCATATTCCAGATGAAGTTGAACATGCTGAATTTTATTTCAAACTATCCACTTTCCATTACCATATCTACAAGCCATTGGCGGCTATCAAAGAAGCTACTAAGGCAAAAGAGATTTTTAAAAAGCATGCAGGATACGAGACTACTATTGCGTTATGTGATAATTTAATTGGTTTGGCTTGTACGCACTTAAAACAATTTGAAGAAGCTGAAGAACACTTTATTACAGCTATTAATACATTTAAAAAATCAGGTGAAGAAAAATTTATTACGTTTGTTCGTCACAACTTAGGATTAATGTATGCTGGCCAAAATTTATCTGAACTAGCAATACGCTACTTATCTGAAGTAATACATGAACTCCCTAAAGATTATAAGGCAATCTTTATTAAGGCTAGAGAGCATATGAAAATAGGAGATTCAGAGGAAACTTCTAACCTTATAGATAAAGGATTAGAAGTTTGTAGAGAACTTAAAAATGAAGAGTACGAACATCACTTCTTAATTTTAGAAAAATTAAATCAAAAAGTTACCGCTGACGAATTAGAAAAGACAATTGAAACAGGAATCTCTTATTTTGAGAGAGAAAACCTACATGAGTACGTACAAGAATACGCTAAAAAATTAGCAGTTTTATTCCATCAAGAAAATAACCGTTCAAAAGCAAGTGACTATTTTTACCTTAGCCATCAAGCCGAAGAAAAAAACTTTGAGAAGGAGGCTTTAAAATGAGAAAAGTAATTTTCAGCTTAATTGGGATTACAGCTGCATTCACATTTATGTTTAATTCTAGCCATGTAACTGATACACAGAAGGCGCTTAACGAGGATACAATTGTACAATATGCTCATGGCCATACTGGCGGATGATAAATAAACAAAGGTCTTCACTTCATTAATCTGTACCCTTTGTAAAGGACATTTTAAAAAAAGTTAGGCAGCCGCGAGAAGATGATTTCTGTATTCAACAGGAGTCATCTTCTTTAAATTCCACTGATATCTATGCTGGTTATGGTATTTCATATAGTCTTTAATC
>NZ_JAKUDY010000013.1:0-84629 GCF_022662635.1 Bacillus cereus group sp. BfR-BA-01522
CTTACCATACACAAAGACCACAAAAAGGGCTCATTTTACATACTGATTTAGGAACACAATATACAAGTCAGGAATTTCAAACTTTACTCGCGAATTATAAAATAAAGCCTTATTTCAGTAAAAAAGGTTGTCCATACGATAACGCTTGTATTGAGTCATTTCACGCCATTTTAAAGAAAGAAGAAGTATATCGTACAAAATATGTCTCATTTGAAGAAGCAAATCTAGCACTATTTCAATACATTGAGGGATTTTATAATCGTAAGCGAATCCATAGTAGCATCGGTTATAAAACTCCTCAAACAATAGAAGATCTGGCTATAAAAGTAGCTTAGATTTAACTTTTTTGTGTCCAAAATATTGACTCAAATCCAGAGTATATTTTTTTCTAAATTCCGCATTAGTTATTGATTGTTTAATAAATAATAATTAATCTTAAATAAATTATTATTCTCTACTCATAATTTTGTTCCAGATTTTAATCCTCTTTTCTTTTAATTTTTCCCATTAAGAAGTTTAACGTTTCTTTTAGCCCCTCTTTATAAGGTGTAGCTATTATTTTACCTATTCTATTTTCATATTTTTCTCCGCTTAGAGTAAATCCTTCTTCTGTAAGATACATAATTTCTACTACTTCTTTCATAACTGGGTCAAACAATCCACTTATACGGATTGCATTTTTATTTAATGGAATAACCATTTTCTTATTCCCAGTAATTTCACGTGCATATTTTATTATTTCCTTTCCTGAAATCAAACCAGCACCAGGAATGTTCCAATTTTCTCCATAAGAATCATCTTTGTTCGCTATTTCTACAATCATCTTGGCAGCATCTGGTAAATAAACATATTCTCTTGGTGTTTTTAGATTACCAATAAAAATAGAAATTTTATTTTCTGCAAGTCCAGTCAATGTAGGATGTAAGTAAGAATTCTGCGAAGTTATACCATAATAGTCCGGCAATCTAACAATTAATGCTTTTGCATTTCTCCATTTCTTATCAAATATTAATTTTTCAAATTCAACCCTAATCTTCCCTTTTTTTGTATGAGGTTGTTTAGGATGATTTTCATCTCCTTTAGCTACTTGGTGACCATAAACATATATTCCATCAACAATAACTATTTTCTTGTTTAAAATATCTGCTGCCTTCATTACATTTTCGCCAAGTAAAAGGAGTTTATCTGCCATTTCGTGATATTGAACATTCGCGCATTGAAATATGACATCTACATCTTTTGCAGCCTCTATGATAGTTGTATAATCAAAAATATCGCCTAACTTATACGTTAACAAAGGTGTAGAACCATTCTCTTTCATTAATCTTTTTAATTTGCTTTCTGAACGTCCAAAAGCAATAACTTCTAATTCTCTAGATAATAGTTCTGATACAATCGCTTGACCAGATCCACCTGTTGCTCCTAAAACAATTGCCTTTTCCATATTATAAATCCCCCTTTAATTTTTCACTCAGTTAGTTATCAATCAATAACTAACTTTGAAATAAAAAACCGAAAAGAATCGGTTAGCTTATTTTCTTTCATTATAAATGAATTCTGGTAAATCTAGGTAATAAGAAATATTACAAAGTATTCCTCTAGCTAAAAAAGTTGTTACTTCCTCCTCTGCATTTGGAACATTCGCTGATTGGAATCTCTCCAAAATATAACTTCTAATACGAGACAATCCAGTTTTTGTACAGTTTCTTATTGTATCTTCTGTAACTGAAAGTCCTATTACCTGTAAGGCAATTTCATTAGGATAAGATATAGACAGCTTTTCATATGCTTCAACCATTTTAGATTCATTGCACAAGTGTTATATTTTTTGCGCCAGAACCTTTTTTCAGCTTGTCCAAAATTAATAATTGTTCCTTCATGTATTGTTGCCCCTCTCATATTATGGGCACCAACGAAAACACCTTTATTTTCTATTTGACTATCAATCAAATCCCTTGCCTTCTCTCCAAAATCTCTTTCAATACCGTTGTATCTTCTTGTAAATCCAAGCCGCCTAAAATTATCTCTTTCGGTTGACGAATTTGAACACCTAAAGCGGTTAACTTCGTATAATTTGGAACAGTCATAAACCGCCTTTCTGATAAAAGTTTCAAACGTTCCATTTCTTTTTCAGAAACATAGAACTTTACTTGTTTTTTAGTCATTTATAGTACTAAAATAAATATAAAAATCAAAAGACCAATTAGTACTACGTAAATAAGTACTAATTGGTCTTTTTTTACTGTTTATTGTAAAGGTGGATACTTTAACTTTTTCATCTCTGTATCACTAAGACCACTTCCACCCCACTGTTTATTCTTTATAGCTTTTTCAGAATTAAGATACGCTTGAAAGTTAACTTTTTTATCTTTATAGAAATATTCATAATGAATATCAGGATTTTCTCCTTCAACATAAACAGCCATCCAATATCCACCAAATTTAAGATCTTTATGAAAATCTATATATTTTAACTGGCTTTCTTGTATGCCTTGTTTAGCAATATAATCATATATCGCTTTTTTTGCTTGTAATCTATGAAATAAAATAAAACTACCCAATAAAACTAATAAGGTAAGAATTGTAAGGAGTATCATCTTTTTTTTCAAATTCAATCCTCCAAATTATTTGTTAATATGTTTTTACTAATGGTGGTTTATACGCTGCATTAAAAGTATCAATTAAACCATAAGGAGTTACGATTCCGCTAACTGCTTTCATCACATTTCTTGAACCAGAACCATAATATAATGCTTGGAATACTAATTTAGAACAATATGTTGGATTTTTTTCGTATAGACGTAAATTAATGCTATAACTTAAATGAATATTTTTAGTTGCACTTCCAGTAGTGGAATAAAAATTTCTATCAGCATATCTAGCTACATCCCTAGCAAGATTTTGATCTTTTAAACGATAAACCTTAATCCATTTTCCTGACTCAGTATATCTGTTCATCCACTTAGATGTAGTTAACTGTTCATTTTCTTTACCAGCACCAGGCATATGTAAAATATAATTATCGCCATTGGCAATAGCTGCATGTCCTAAAATCCCTGAAGAACTTGTAGCATTTGTTATAAATATATCACCAGCTTTTAACGTAAAACCACCCCAATTTGCTCTTCTGATAGTTACATCTTCCAAAATTTTATTATCTCCAGTTGGTGAAATAGGGGGTTGTCCATAATTATTTAATTTTAACCATTCAGTATAAGATAGTGGCTCTTGAAAAACACCTTGATTCAAACCATCTTGATATACAGGCATAAATTCTTTTTCATTTTGTTCAAGCCATTGATCAAAAGATACACTATTTTGATCTAAAACTCCTTTTTCAATTGCTTGGTTATAAAGAGACTGATAATCAATAACCTCTTCAGCTGAAAGCATCTTCAAATTAAAACCAAAAACAAAAAATAAAATAGCAATAAAACCAATCAATAGTTTTTTCATCAATCATCCTCCTGAATCATTATGTTATTTGTATAACCTTCCATAAAAATAACATAATTTTCAAATACAGGATGAAAATACATGTGACAGAAAACATACACATAGTTCACTAACTAAATAACTAATCTACTAAAATAAATAGAGGAATCCCCTTGTTTTCGGGTGTGAGTGCTGGCTGGGGGGTTAGGGGGCTAATCCTCTAGAACGTAACTTTATATAGAGTAAGCTTATCCCTTAGGACGATAGGACTGGCGGTTCGGTGGGTACAATTGCTAGTCCAAGTCGAGCAACCGATATCCTCGTTTTTAGTCTGTTCGACTTGGCGAAAGCGAAAAACCCGCCGAAAACAGTTCCGCAAGGACAACATCAAAAAGAAAAGACAATAGTCTTTAGGTGAGGATAAACGAACCGACTTTTTGATGGTGAGGGTGGAGATTTTTGAGTGGGTTTCTCAAAAATACGACCCGTTCCTTGCGGAACTTTTAGCTCTATATATAAGAGTGAGATAGGCAAAATGAAGAAATCTAGTAATATCAAGGGTTTATAAGACATAGGGTGTTGCCAAAAAGCCACACCTAAAACATCTAAAATAAATAAATTGGTAATTTATGTTTCTTTCCGTCTTCACCAAGAAAATTTCTAAGTGCCTTTTTAAAAATCTTTTGAGTTGCCTTATCCACTCCATCTTTCGGACTACAACACATAATATTAGGATTCACAAACCATGTTCGACTCGTACAAATCCGTCCGTCTTCTGTTGTAGTACCTGTTTCAGCAACCGCTAAAATTCCTTTTTTCATTAAAACATTCATCATTTTTGAAATCTTCGAACGATCTCTTTTTAATTCCTTAGCGAAATAACTAGGCGTAGCACTATCTGAATCAAATTCATTTTCTTCATTCGCTCGTTCTACAAGAATATTAGTTTTAAATTCTATATAAGGTATCAAATCCATCAAAAAAGCCTTTTCCGCATTGGTTAGATAGTTTATTTTAAGCAAGTAATTATAATTGTCCATAATAATCTGCACAAATTTCACCCTATCTGTAGGCTTTTTCTTTTTACCTATGAAATATTCTTCACCAGTAGTCTTGCTTAACAATTGCAAAAGCATTGCTTTTTCTTCTTCTGAATAACCACCAGCTTGTAACTGATCATAAATACTATCAATCTTGCTATCTCTTTCTTTTGCCCTTTTTTCAGCTTGTCCAAAATCAATAATTTTCTTTGTCATATCTAAGTTAATTCCTCCTTAATTGAGGGAATCAACAAAAATACCTTGTCCGTACTATTTATATTTTTCCATATTTTTTTGTTTGTATCTTTTTTAAATTATGATAATCTATAAATAGATGATTTAAGTTTTCAAGGTATTTACGTTGAATACCCAATAAACGAGCCATGTTAGCCGCATGGCTCGTTTTTTATTCTATCATTCTATCACACATATGCTCTCAAAATATTGTCAAACAAAGTTCCCCAAAAATTTTACTTAAATCGTTATAATATCTTCTAACGATTCATATCAAATCCCCGTTGTCTACTAGCTATTTCTCTTTTATGTTCACTCTCAAATTGATTACTTACACTCTTATTAACTAGTTCATTTTTAACATGTTCTCTAAACGTCTGAAATTTCTCTTTAAGGACTTTTTTAGTTTGTTGATATAAAACCCTTATATTCATCTCCAAATCTTTTATATGAGCCTTTAATGAGCTTATTTCAGTATTTAACATTCTAACTTCTCTTTCTAATTTTTTATTTTCTATCTTCAACTCTTTATTGTCTTGTATTAGATATTCTCCCCCCAATCGTAAACCTTCATTTTCCTGTACAAAATTTGTTTTTCTCAAACGCTCATAATCATTTTTGATAGTAACCGCTGCATTCACTTGTTTTGTAAATTCCTGATATTGTTCCTGTGATAATACATAATTTCTTGTCTGTTTCTTCGTAATTTCAGCTTTCCCAAACATTTTATCTTGTACTTCTGTTATTACTTCTCTACGTAAAAACGGAATCACAACAGGCTCATTTGGCACTTGATCCGTAGCACTATCTAATTCTTTTTGCATTTGTTCTACTCTTTTTTCTAACTCTACATGACGCTGGCTAATTAGCTGCAGCTTTTCACTTCCATTCTCTACTTGTCGTTTTACTATCTCTAATTCTTTGTACTTATCAATGACATCCCTTTCCAAACTCTTTTTTGTTACCTGTAATTCGTTTGTTTTCTCTTCAACATTTTTTAAATGATAGTCAATCCCTTGTAATTTTGTTTCTTTTTCTTGCACTTGGTTTTCAATAGTTGACTTTGCTTCTGCATATTCCTTATATTGACGGACTTTCATGTATTTATGGGAACCTACATTAGCACGTTCAAAGTTTGGAATTTGTTCTTTAGCCAAAGATTCAATATAATCCGTTTCCAATTGTCTCCAATTCGCAATTAGCTCCGTCCCTTTTCCTTTTACAGCTTGTTGTTGCAAAGCTCTATCCATTCCGACACGCCTTGTTAATCCTCGACTACTTTCGAAATTCGGTACATAATTAATATGTAAATGCGGATTGGCTTCATCATCATGTAAAACCATGTTATACACTGCCAGATTAGGATTTCGCCCTTGAAACGCCTCAGCATACCGTTTTAACGCTTCCTTTTTGGCTTCCCTATACTTTGGATCATCTTTTCCTTCCCCAATCGCTACGACCAATTCTCTTTGCTCATGCGTCTTTTCATCTTTACGTATTTTTTCATAATAGTCCTTAATTTTGCGATCATTCCGTTTTTTCTTTTCGTTGTACCTTGTCAACTGCTTCTTGAAAAACATCCTTGTATACACTTCGGATGTCCTTTTGAACAAAGTAAATATTCTGATCCAACCTGGTTGGGTCTATGCCAGGATTTCCATGAATGTTTTCCCTGTTATTATGGCTCAATGAACTTTTGTGAGATTGGTTAAATGAAATAGAGAACAACATAAAATGTCACCACTTCCCCTAGATGAATTGATACCATAAGTCTAGCAAAGCGACGAAATGGAGTCAATTTATGTAAAATCTATATGTATTTTGATGCTAACGCATCAAAATACATAGGGGTCTGCGACGCTTGTCGGCTCCGCCGACCCATGTTTAACATGGCAAAAAACCTCGGACTTTGTCCGAACCTACAAGGGGGAGAATCCCCCTTGACCCCTTCAATCGAACTCCCCAACCCCTCAATCCTTGAGGGACTCCCTCGCCAGTTGGCAGGCCAAAACGTAAACGTTTTGACAAACCAAGAGGGTCGCATAGTGAGTGTGTCAACTCCTTATCCTCCCTCACCCTTACGGGTTCAGTCCGGTACCGTTGACACACGCCATGTAGAGTCGGAAAAATAGAACATTACACAAAATATACATAATTATCCTAATTTAAAAATCTTGAATTATGGTAAATTAATATTGTGAATAGTCAAATATTCACAATTAATAATCTTTTTGTTTATCGAGTATCTAAATTAATTTAACAAGGAGATGTTTAGTATGAAAAAGGAATTTGAAAAACCTGTAACTATTCGCCAAAATGTTTGGGGAAAACATTAATTTAGATTTGCAGGAGTAGAAATTAATCTACTCCTGTTTCTATTTATTTTTATGACGAATTGTATTATTAAGTGCGACACCTAAAGAAAAAACAAAAAAGCCCACCTCGCTTCGTGTAAAATAGAAGTTACCACACAACCACTTACACGGAGGACGAGTATGAGCTATTCCCATTTTACCACGTTTGAGCGTGGACAACTAGAAGCATTTCATAAATTAGGGCGTTCTACTAGAGAAATTGGTAAGATTCTCAAGCGGCACCCTTCTTCTGTTGCGAGAGAATTAAAAAGAAACACACAAAAAAACGGTACGTACAGTGGCGAAAAAGCACAAGAACAATATGGACAGCGAAGAAAATCTTGTAAACCAATAGGAAAATGGTCTGTAGAACTTGCAAAAAAAATCCAGGAGAAGTTAGAAATTACTTGGTCTCCTGAACAAATCCAGTATGGCTATTTGAAGGGTGAGATTTCCTTTAAAACGATCTATAACTGGTTATATCAAGGGAAACGATTCAAAAAAGACCTTTCTCTACTCAGACAGAAAGGAAAACGTCAAAAACCTAGAGAAACACGTGGACGCTTTAATATCGGGACATCGATTCAAAAGCGCCCATCTGAAATTAGAAAACGAGAAACATTTGGGCATTGGGAACTCGATACAATTGTCTCGAGTCGCGGGAAAAGTAAAGGGTGCTTTGCGACATTTATAGAACGAAAAACACGGTATTATCAAGCGATTGTCATCCCAGACCGAACAGCAGAATCTATGGAATTCGCCATCAAACAAATTACTGCCATGTATCCAAGCGCTGCATTACAAACAGCTACAGTTGATAGAGGAAAAGAATTTTCGTGTTATCAACGAGTAGAAAAAGAGTTAGAAATCGCAGTGTTCTTTGCCGATCCCTATTCTTCTTGGCAACGTGGAAGTAACGAAAACGCAAACGGTTTATTACGGGAGTTTTATCCGAAAAAAACAGATTTGAGCCTTGTGTCACAAGAACAATTGAATCAAGCACTACTTCTTATTAACCAAAGACCAAGAAAATGTTTAGCGTGGAAAACTGCCCACGAAGCGTTTCAGGAGGAACTGTCGCACTTAGATTGACAAACTGTCTTATGAAAAGGAGTGTTTTTATGAGAAATTATTATACTGCGCCTTCTTTAGTAGATATAAGTATTACCAATAGATGTAATTTAAAATGTGATTATTGTTATGCATCTTCTAGTCCATTTGAAACAAAAAATGAAGAAATGGATCTAGTTCATTTAAACACCTTATTTCAAGATTTAGATGATATGAATGTTCATAGGATTTCTTTAACCGGGGCGAGCCTTTTATTAGAGATGATTTTTTCGAGATATTGAATGCTACTCAAAAATACAAATTTGCTAAAATAATTAATTCAAATGGAATTTTAATAAGTGATAAAATTGCAAATAAATTATCGAAATTTGATTTTGATAGAATATGTATCACCCTAGATGGAAGTTGTCCAGAAGTACATGATATAATCCGTGGTCATGGTAGCTTTAAAAAAACAATTAAGGGTATTAAAAATTTACAAAAATATAATTTACCTGTATCTACACTTTTTACATTAAATAAAACAAATGTTAATGACCTTATTAATACAATTAAACTGAATAAACTATTAGGGATAACTTATATGACAGTAATGGTAGTTTGTCCAACAGGTAGAGCCTCTGATGGAAGTATTTTAGCGGATAAAGAAAATTGGTATCCTATGTTTTTAAATTTATCTGAAATGAAAAGTAGAGACAATATTAAATTAAATTTTAAAATAATTCCCCCTAATGAAAGCCCTGTATTTTGGTTATATTATTTTCCTTTAGAATATTATAATCGTTTAGATTTATTATCTGTTTGGGATCAAGATTTAAATTTAGCGAATCTTAATACAAAAACAAGGGAAATATCATGTCAAGCTGGTGTAAAAGCCTGTTCTATTGCTTACAATGGGGATGTATTTGGTTGTGATTTGATGATGGGAATTGATGAATTTCGAGCTGGTAACATTAAAAGTACATCAATCAAGGAAATTTGGAATAACTCTTCTGTTTTTAATAGATTAAGAAATATAACATTCAATAACATAACTGGTAAATGTAGTTCTTGTAGTCATAAATGGTGTGGGGGAGGCTGTAGATCTTCTGCATTTAATTTAACAAATTCAATATATGGTTCTGATAGTAGTTGCTTTTTTGAGGAGAGTGTAAAAAATGGATGATATTAAATGTTTTACTATTGAAGGTAAAAAAAATATATTGTTTAGACAAGAAGGCAATCAATATGTGTTTTTTGATCCTATTGCTTTAGAATATTATGTAACAAACTACATAGGTGCAGAAATTCTATATTACATTTCTAAAGGAAAAAATTTCAAATTCATTGTAGATAAAATATCAGAGGAATATGACATAACTGAAGATATGGGTAAAGAAACAACAAAAGAATTTCTATTGGATTTCCCTCTATTGAGTATTATATCTTCTAATTTAATAGAATCTGATATTTATAAAGAGATTTCAGCATGAAGTTTAATTGTTTTAAAAATATTAAAGAAATTAATCACATAGCTATACCATTAATTGCGAATTCAATAGCTGGATTATTAATAAAATTAGTTGATCAAGCTATGATTGGTAGAATTTCTGTCGAAGCATATGGAGCTATCGGTGTAGTAAGTTCACTTTTATTTACCATTGCAGGTATATTAGGGGTAATGTCTGTTACCTTTAACATTTATGGGTCCAGAAGTATGGGACAAGAAGATATAAAATCATTTAACAATTATTTTATATCTTCAATTTTTCTTAATATAATTATAGGTGTTTCATTAACATTCTTATTACTAATATCTCAAAGACCTTTATTATCCATCGTTTTTGGATTTAAAGGAACTATCTTAGAAGACTCTCTTCAGTATTTAACAATTATGAGTGTGTATGTATTAATTCAATTATTATTATTTACATTTTCTACTTTTTTTAAAATAATAAAAGAAACTAAATGGATATTTATAGGTTCAACAATCGCTTCAGTTATGAATGTTATCTTAAATTTCCTCCTAATTTTTGGTAACTGCGGATTTCCTGAATTAGGAATACGAGGTTCAGCCATAGCAACTATAATTGCTTTAAGTACAAATTTGATTATTTATGTTTATTTGTGCAGAAAACATTTAACAGTTACTTTTACAAACTTCACAACATATATTAATAATTTAAAATTCATATGTAAAAAAAGCACTTCTCTAGTGGGTCAAGAAATCTTAGAAGGTGGTATTTTTATAATAGCCGTTAATGCAATGATTGCTCGAATAGGCGATATACAATTATCAGGATATTTATTAGTTTCTCAAATTTTAAGTATTGTTTTAATTCCAATGTATATGTATTCTTCATCTATTCTGACTTTAGTTAGTGAAAGATATGGATCTAATCAACTAACAGATTTAAGAGAATTTCCTAAAATAACTCTAGGGCTTATTATGCTATTTTACATATTTTTAAGTATTATTTTTATATATTTTAAATATGAGGTTTCAGCTTTTATTACAAATGATATTAATTTGATTAATTATGCTACAAATATTCTTATCTTTATTATTTTAGCTAATATTTTCAATCCCCTACATAATGTTTATAAATATGCTTTACAAGCTATTGGCCAAAGTAATTATGTATTAATAAAAACAGCTATAATAAATTTGATTACTTTTTTAATAATGCTAATTTCTATCTTTATGTTCAAATTAAATTTATTTGGTGTTTTTATTAGCTTATTTTTTAATTATGTAATGTTATCAATTATTTTTTCTAAAAAATACAAAGATGTTCTTAAAAATATCTCTAGTAATAGGGATAGTGATAAAATTGTATAGATAAGCCTAATACTAACATAACACTACTTATCGATAGTATCCAAAAAAGCTTAGAGTTCTCATATGATTCTAAGCTTTACTTTTGTAAAAGATTATTTCCAAAACTCATACCATTTCTTATCTTTACTTGCGGCAATCATCTTCTTAACTTCCTGGACTTCTCTTATTGTTTGCATAAGCATTTCATCACGCCCTTGGTTCTTCGCCACATCCTCGCTAGAATTTGTCGCTATAAGTACCTGGGATTCCTGTATCATTTGTATAGCGCTTAATAATTCTGATTCTCTTTGTGCAAATCGCCGGTCTTGTTCAATTAAACGTTTGCTTAATTCTTGTAGTAATTCATTTTGCTTTTTAATGACCTCGTTTTGATCTTGAAGCATCGTCTGTAGCGTTGTAGCGTTGAAATCCGGTTCTTCATAGCGCTCAACTTCATGTCGCTCTAATGGCAACACTTCAACACCTTGATGCCATTATACTATTTGCTTTGTGGCATTTTCTAATGTCATATCTGTGTCATTCTTCAAGTTTATGATCTTACGGAATACTATTACATCGCTTTCTCTATATTTCCTATGCCCACGTTCATTTTTAATGAAGGTATAACCCTCCTTTTCGAGTACATCAGCATACTTACGTAATGTGCTAGATTGGATACCTAATTGCTCTGCCACGTCGCCAGGACTATATAACGTCTTCATAGCGTTTCACCTCAAAAATATATTCGCTATAGCAATGATATATCCTTTTTCCTAATAATTCACGTATGATTTGTTTTAAAATTAAACATTTAATACCAACATCAAAATCTTTTTTCTATATACAAGATTTTATGCAAAAAAAGAATAGCGAGGATCCCTAGAATCCCCGCTACATCAACGATGTATAAAATCCTGTATACGAGATAACCAGACAAAAAAAGAATAATCCCTGATAATACAAGGATTCTATGAAAACGTTGCTACCGATAATGAGACGTTATGTTAACCTTACATGAATAGGATATACAATTTACATCAAGTTATTTAAGAAAAGGTTTACTAGTAGACATATAGATTTTGAATTGTTAAAATATTCAAGTTGTTAAAAAAGGAGGGGTATAGATGAAACAAGAACAAATGAGTAACCTTAATAAAAAAAGTTGGGAACATTCAGCTTATCAAGCTTGGGTAAATAGGCATGGGGTTCCAATAGATTTTGCTAAAACAATCACTGCAAACCCGCAAAAACAGATATCATATTACCTTCAATATACAGGAAATGTAGAAAAGAAAAGAATAATTAATCTGTTAGGATCCAAAGGAAGTAAAGCTGTCGCATTTGCTTTAATGGGCGCTGATGTAACTGTGGTAGATATTTCTGAAAGTAACGCCCAGTATGCAAATGAATTAGCTTACGAGTCAGGTGTTAATATTACATATATTGTATCCGATGTTTTGGATCTACCTATAGATATACAAGGATTTGATTATGTAGTGTTAGAACTAGGTGTGTTGCACTATTTCGTTGACTTAAGGCCTCTTTTCGATACAGTCTATAAATTACTAAAAAAGGGTGGTATGTTCATCTTGCGTGATTATCATCCAGTTTACTCTAAGCTTATACAGTTTCAAGATGGAGAAATAAAAGCCAGCGGTAATTACTTTGATAATGAAATTATTGAAGAAGAAGTAGTTTACACTAGTTTACTATCAGAAGATGAAACAAACTCTATACCCTCAGTAAGAATTAAGCGGTGGACCTTAGGTGAAATTATAACAAACTTAGTTCAATCTGGATTACAAGTACAATCACTAACTGAAGAATCTGGCCCACATCAAAAATGGGTTTTCCCCCAAGATGCACCTACGGAAACAGAATTTAAGATTCCTGGACTATATACACTAATAGCTATTCGATAATAGATAGATTATAAATTCAAGTGACTTCCGAAAACGGATTTTACGTCAACTAACCCTTTTTCGGGGTTAGTTGGTTTTTATTTCTCCTTGTTTTTGGGTGTGAGTGCTGGCTGGGGGGTTAGGGGGCTAATCCTCTAGAACGTAACTTTATATAGAGTAAGCTTATCCCTTAGGACGATAGGACTGGCGGTTCGGCGGGTACAATTGCTAGTCCAAGTCGAGCAACCGATATCCTCGTTTTTGGTCTGTTCGACTTGGCGAAAGCGAAAAACCCGCCGAAAAAAGTTCCGCAAGGACAACATCAAAAAGAAAAGACGATGGTCTTGTTGAACTGTACCCTATAAAATGGACAGTTCAATATTTACATACATCGTTTTGTTTTTATTCATGAAAGGAGTATGCGAAAATGAATTGGATTAAAAAAGTGTCTGTTAATCCATTAAATGAGAAGTCCTTTGAAATGAGCCCTGCAAATAGCAATGATGAATTAAGAATACAAAGTGTACATTTAGAAAGAGAATATAATAATATATCTATACTAGCACAATTATTTATGGCAAATCATATACTGTACGATGTGCCAACTTTATTATCTGCTATACCTATCACAAGCCCCCAAATAAATGAAATTGCAAATCACTTTAATAAATTCCAAAAAATATATGTTAATAACCAATTAAAACGTATTCAGTTCCAGGAATTAAAATCCTTTTCAAAAAATCAGTTTAAAGATATGCTCAAAAATAATGCCATCCATCCTATTGTTCAAGAACTATATTTTTTGACAGAAAAAGAATCTATAGAGGATAGATAAATAAATACAAGTGAAAAACAACAAGTAAAATATAAAGTGTTAAAAGAATATATAGAACCCTCTACCATTATCAATTCAGATTTAACTCGGGCCATGTGGTTTATTAAAAATACATTTTGTTTAACGGAGACATCATTTACTGTATTACCAATTGGATGGGAGTTAAAAGATAATCTAAAAGAATTAGAAACCCTTAAACTATTTAACGAAATGTCGGATTCCCTATTAATGACCATTGATTCAGAAAACAATAAGGTACTATATATTGATTGTATTAATAGGAATATAAAAAATGGTGCATAAGACGATCGTTTATTGAAGATACATTTAGCAAAAAATATTTTTTAATGATCCAATTCTTCATTGCTTGCAACAGGATATGTGAAAGTATGTACTTTAAAGTATTAGATGTTTTAGTTGAAGAAAAACTATGGAAATAGTTAAACTTTTTAAAAAATTTATATACCATTAAATAGAGCTTCTTGGGTTGTCTTTCAATCAATTTTGATTTACTTAAAACAAATATGTACCTTTTCCCTCTCCCTTCTCTTCCTTGTTTCTTTCTAAATATTGAGGCGAGAGTCTTAAGCGAGACAAAGAAAGGAAATGACAAGATCTGAAAAAAGTTCTTGTCATTTCCCTTCTTGCTTTTCTAATGCATATAAGTCTTCTTCTATATTTGTTAATTTATCGACAATTAACTTTCTTGCGTCTTCAATCCCTTGATTATACGCATATGGTCCTATTAATTTGACCATCTCCTCGATTAAACGTTCCGCTTGAAAGCGCCCAATTTCTTCTAAATCTTGTTCTTCAAAAAATCGCTGAATGTTTGCTACAAGTTGACCTTTTCTCTCATTTGATATTTTTACATTCATCATCTATAAATCGCTCCTCTATTTTTGCGATAACCCTTTTCTTAACTGTACCATAGAAAACCTTGTTCCCGGACAAGATTTTGTCACACCTTCTAATTCACGATGACCAAGTATGTGTTTTTCGCTTAATGCAAACTGCTTCATAAATGTTCGGCATAATGCATATAACGATTGTATTTGCGCAGGTGTTGGGTCATATTTATCAAAATTTCCCGACATACATATGCCAATCGTTTCACTATTATGTCCTTTTGCATGTGCTCCTACATGCAACCCTCGCCCTTCCAATACTGTTCCATCTTCTTCAATAAAATAGTTATATCCAATACCGCTCCACCCTCTTTCTTTTTGATGAAATTCATGCGTTTTATATATGTCCCATCCATCTTCAGCAGTATGGTGGATAATCAAACTGTTGACATTTTTTAGTGACTGTAATTCATCACGAAATGTTAACCGCGTTTTCTTCACATTCATTTTAACTCTTCTCATCCCTTTCTAAACGATAAAGAATGCGTTCTATATTTTTCTACATGCCAGACAGATCAATGCTCACTATCGTTTTATCATCGGGACGTACTCGATCTTGTTTCTCTAATTCTTCTATTATAGATATATATGTTTGTATACCATTCGCTCTTATATATTGCACCGTTTGCTCAAATGACCAATTCGGATGAAATATCCCATCTGAGCAAATAAAAATTTCCTTTATTTGTTCTACCGATATCTCTCCCTTTTGAATCCATTGCATCGCTTCTGGCATTCCATTGGCTACGGAATAACCATTTGGCATGTTTGCTAAATAACGATTATATTTTAGCTGCTCTTGAATATTTTGGAACACATGCTCATCCGGTACTGGTAAGCCTTTCTTCCGATCGTCTTCGCGCTTTCTTTTTGCACGTGCACTAATTCCTTTTACTGTATCCTTCGTTAGTACTTTCACTGTTTCATCATGAAATGTAACAGCAATCATACAATCGCCGAGCTGTGCATATTGAACGCTTGTTTCTCCTATTCGTACTGCAGCAATACATGTACACCAAAGATGATCTTTTTTTAATGTATCAACCTTATATCGCTCCATTTCTTTTTGCAACGCCTCATTCGCTTCTATTATTTCCTTTTCTAGCGATATGATCTCTTTTTGTGCTTTAAAACGATTGGCAAATAAATTTGATGCTAAATACGCCCCATTATGTCCGTTTTCATCTTGAAATGCAACAAGTGGTGTTGCCCCATCACATACGCCATACATCTTTACATCCTCATTACAAAAAAAGGTATCTTCACATTCTCTTTTTAAAGGGCTTTTCTTCTGCCACGTTTTGATTCTCAAAACCGCCCCTCCTTTACTATTAAATAATTTGTTTTTTCAAATTAATCTAATTTACCAAAATAAACTGTTTTTCCTTAAAACTTCCTCTTTCGTATATAATTTTGAAATAATATGATTTTTTAGTGAAGGACGGGAAAAAGATGGTCAGATTTCTTGGAGTTATTATCGGGTCTATTATTATTGCAATTGCCTTTAATCTTTTCCTTATCCCACACAAAATTTTAAGTAGTGGAATTGGTGGAATTGCTATTATCTTAGGAATTGTAACACCTGTAAATACAGGTATTATTAATTTTGTCTTAAACGTGCCCATTCTTATTTTAGGATACATAGGCCTTGGAAAAAAAGTTATTTTTAATACAATTGTTTCTGTAATTGTATTATCTGTTTCTTTATATTATGTTCCAGTGCAAATTGTCGCAAAAGATCCTCTTCTCTCTTCCATATTTGGAGGCGTGATTGCTGGAGCAGGTGCCGGTCTAGTTTTTAATTGTCAAGGCTCAACTGGTGGCTTCGATATTATCGGAATGTTACTATCTCGTAAAAAAGATATTAATCTTGGTGGGTTTCTCATTTTCTTAAACGGAATTGTTATCATCATTGCGGGATTTTTCTTTGACTGGGATGTAGCATTAACAAGCTTACTTTCCATCTATGTAACGGGTAAAGTAATTGATGCGACTTATACAAAACATCGTAAAGTTACACTTATGATTGTAACAAATCAAGCTGAAGAAATGAAGCAAAAGCTTCTTTCCACTGTTGTACGTGGCATTACACTTCTTGATGGTGAAGGTGCCTATTCTAGCGAGAAAAAACGTGTATTGATGACAGTCGTTTCAAAAGAAGAACTCGCTAGTATGAAACTAGCTATCTCCGAAATCGATCCTAAAGCATTTGTGAATATTACGGAAACAGTAGAAGTGCTAGGATTGTTTAGAAAAGCTTAAAAAGCTAGGTGCAACACCTAGCTTTTTATTCTATTCCCCATGCACTCAATTCTATTGCCAAATGGATCAAAAAGATAAAAGCGAATTACATCTGGACGAGCATCATCATCAATAACTTGAATTCCTTGTTCGATTAACCTTTCTTTCAATTCATCAATTCGTTGAACGAAAAAAGCTGGATGTGCTTTTTTTGCTGGCAAAAACGCTTCTTCAACTCCGATATGAATCTCTTGATCCCCGCACCGAAACCAACACCCGCCACGCTTTTTTAATTCCTTCGGTTTCGGTATCTCTTCTAACCCCAGCACCTCTCCATAAAATTGTCTCGCTTCCCTTTCACACCCTATAGGTGCAGCTACTTGTACGTGGTCAATCCCTTGAATATATGTCACCATTCCCTTCCCCCTTTACATGCTTATTGTACTGCACTGCGCTAAGAAATGAACTTATTTCATTGTTATACCACTCAATAGCATTTACTTATCGTTATTTTCACTTAATTCCGAATAAAACACAAAACACACTTCTGTAACTTTGTTTTATATAGAAATACATATTATTTTTCATATATGATATATTATAACTTATTGAATCTGTCTTACATGATTGTTGTACGGAGGAAAAGCTATGATTCGTAAAAAGTTGTCACCTATTTATAAAAAGCGTCAATCCATTAAACCACGACGTTTTCGCAATACTATAAAACAACATTCCTTGACAGAAGGGTACGCATCCCTTTTTCAGCATAATCCCGATGGTATTATCTCTTTAGATTTGCAAGGAACTATATTACATATTAACCCATCTGCGGAAAAAATATTAGGATATGCCTCACATGAATTAGAGCAAACAGTGATTACCGCTATTGTTGAAAAACATATTTCCGATCACGTATTGCGGTATATTAAAAACACGACGTCCGATTATCAAACAGAATATAGAATTTCTATTTATCATAAGAACGGTTCTAAAATAGATGTTATCACAAAATTAGTCCCAATTTTTATTCACAAGCAACTGACTGGCGTATATGCGATTATCAAACCACTTGAAAAATCTGAGAGAATTGCACAAATACTAAAAGAGAGCGAAAAACGTCTGCGAACGTTAATGAATGCAATGCCTGCTTTTGTTATTTTTAAAGATCATGAAGGGCGCTGGATAGAAGCAAATGATTATGCACTTTCTTGTTTTGACTTCCATGATGTTCCTTATCATGGAAAAAAAGATAGTGAACTGATCCAATATAATGAGGCATATCGAGAAGCTTTTCTACACTGTGAAGAAATTGATGAAATCGCTTGGCAAAAGCGAGAAATTATTCACGGTGAGGAATTTATTATACATAAAGGTACTTCTAATCTGATTCTAAATCTTTCTAAAGTTCCTCTTTTTCATTCAGACGGTTCTAGAAAAGGAATCATTGTTATGGGAAGAGATGTAACGGAGTTAAAGGAGACTAAAAAGTTATTAAGAAAGTCTGAAAAATTAGCGGTAGTCGGACAACTGACAGCCGGAATTGCTCATGAAATTAGAAATCCGCTTACGTCATTGAAAGGATTTTTAACTTTATTAAAACCGGAAATTTCCGAACAAAACAAATGGTATATTGATGTAATGTTAAGTGAAATTTCACAAATGGAATCTATTACAAGTCAATTTATGGCCATGTCTAAACCACAGGTGTTATCAATTGATTTCCATCAAATCCAAACATTAATTGAAGAAGTTGTTACATTTATTTTACCTACCGCAATCATGCATAGTGTCCATATTATTATGGATCATACTGCAGTCATACCTGAAATTCAATGTGACGGTAATCAATTAAAACAAGTTTTCATTAATATTTTAAAAAACGCAATTGAAGCAATGCCAGATGGAGGAAATATTTTCATTCAAACTGAAGCATTGGATAGTGAATTCATTTGTATTCGAATAATCGATGAAGGATGCGGCATTCCAGAAAATCGTATTTCTCGCCTCGGAGAACCTTTCTATAGTTTAAAAGAAAAAGGAACTGGCCTTGGGTTGATGATATGCTACAAAATAATCGAAGAGCACCAAGGGAAATTACAAATTTTAAGTGAAGTCAATAATGGAACGACTGTTGAAATATATTTACCTACTTCGACATCTACAAAATAAAATTGCCATCAAAAAAGGTAAATGAAAAAACATTTACCTTTTTCTCTGAATCTATTTCTTTCAAACTACTACAACCTCTACTCTGTCGCTTGTCCCAAAACTGTTTCCATCTCATGAAACTCTCGATGTACAGCTTTTGAAGGTTCTTTTGTTAAAATACTAACAATAATAACAGCTAATAAACTGAAAGTAAAGCCTGGTACCATTTCATATAGCATTTCCTTTAAAAACGGAATCTGTACCCATGCAATGACTGTAACAGCACCAACAATCATACCCGCGAGCACGCCCCATTTTGTCGTTCGTTTCCAATAAAGACTAAGCAAAATAGCTGGTCCAAACGCTGAACCAAATCCTGCCCATGCATAACCAACAAGGGTTAAAATCGTATCACTTGGATGATACGCTAAAACAACAGCAATCATTGCGACGACTAAAACAGCAAGCCTTCCGATACATACAAGTTCTTTATCTGATGCGTTACGACGGAAAAATGTTTTATAGAAATCTTCCGTTACCGCACTAGAGATAACAAGTAATTGTGAGGAAATACTACTCATAATAGAAGCTAAAATAGCTGAGAGCAAGAAGCCTGTAATATACGGGTGGAATAAAATATTCGAGAATGCTACAAAGACCATCTCTGGGTCTGCTAATGTACTATCACTTTGAGAATAGTAAGCAATACCAACGAGTCCTGTAAGCATCGCACCGAGTATAGAAATACTCATCCACCCGATACCAATTCTTCGCGAAGTTTTTAAATCTTGAATAGAGGTAATTGCCATAAAGCGGACAATAATATGAGGTTGACCAAAATATCCAAGTCCCCAAGCTAAAAATGAAATAATCCCTAGTATCGTAGTTCCTTTAAATAAATCTAGACGAGCCGGGTCAACAGCCTTGATCCCATTGAACGTTTCTGCTACCCCACCAATATCTGTAAAAGCAACAATTGGAACTAAAACAAGAGCTATAAACATAATGCACCCTTGAACAAAGTCCGTCCAACTAACTGCTAAAAATCCACCAAATAGTGTATATGCGACAACAACACCGACTGTTACAAATAAACCAATTTTATAATCTAAGTTAAATGAACTTTCAAATAGACGGCCACCTGAAACTAAACCAGCTGACGCATAAAATGTAAAAAAGACTAAAATAACAATGGCGGAGACAAAACGAAGTATTTTTGTACGATCTTGAAATCGATTTTCTAAAAAGTCTGGTATAGTAATAGAATCATTTGCTACTTCCGTATACGTACGTAAGCGCGGTGCTAATAATAAATAGTTCGCATATGCACCAAGCAAGAGACCAATAGCGATCCACATACTGGACAATCCTGTTGCATACATTGCACCAGGCAATCCCATTAGCATCCAACCACTCATATCAGAGGCACCAGCCGATAAGGCCGTAACTGCTGGACCAAGTCCTCGTCCCCCCAACATGTAATCTGATAAATCGGACGTCTTTTTATAAGACCAATATCCGATATACAACATACCTGCCATATAAATAGCAAGCGAAATTATAATTTCAACCTTCACCAAATCTCTCCTTTTTCGTTTCCATAAGCCACTTAACATTTCGAAAAATGACTTTTTCTATTTTGTTTTCGCTTATGGTTTCCTACCTTAACAAAGATTTTTCATTCCTTCAAGTGAAAATGACTTTTTCCGTTGTTACCAAAAAACCGATAAACGCTTTTATCCCAGTGGATTACCCGGCTTTTCAAAGAAAATAAAGTAAAAATATTCAGAAAATAAAAACCAGCTGTTTGGGACATGTTTCAAGTGAAACTTCCATTCGTGAAAAATTCCTTAATCTTAACAAATTATTACGCTAAACCAATCACATTTTTACAGACGACCGTTCTCTTCTTCGTTTCTCTCTGAATCTTAAAATAAGGGTAAAAAAGAACACGTAAAGCGTTCTCTTTTTACCCTTATTCGTACACATATAGCAGGATGCTTTTTCATATTATATTCCGCTTCACTTTTCCAAATTGGAAACTTATAAGCTAACTTGCTTACTGATCGTTTCCCTTGCTAGTAAAAAGTTCATAATGACTTGAGCAGCTATCCGGCTCGTCATATCGCGAAAATCTAACGTTGGATCAATCTCTACAATATCCATACCTTGAACAAGCGGTTCTTGACCAAGGTATGTGATTGCATCAAGCAATGTCATACTATCCATTCCGCCCGGTCCAATTGCTGGACAACCTGGTGCAAATGCTTGATCTAATACATCCATATCGACAGAAACATAAATAGCTGTAACTCCTTGTCTACGCAAAATTTCGATACTCTCTGTAATTATATCTTTTATGGATCGTTCACGCACATGTTTCATTGTATATATCGTTATATCATTCTCTTTTGCATACTCATGGTACGTACGAGCATTGGAAAAATTACGAATCCCAATTTGTACGAGTTGATTTCCTACAATCACATCATGCTCTAGCAAACTACGAAATGGCGTTCCATTCGATGGTCCCCCATCTTCTAAATTACGTAAATCATGATGCGCATCAAATTGAATAATGCCAACTTTCCCTTTACTACTTGCAAAACCACTTATACTCGGAAAACTGATAGAATGATCACCGCCAAGAACGATTGGTACCATTTGCGGATTTACTTTTGTCAAATGCTGAAGCGTCTTCGCAATACGAACATGACTTTCTTTTATATTTGTTACATGCATCATAATATCACCGCAGTCATATAAGACACTTTCTTTCATATCATGTTCTTCGGTAATCGCGTATGTGCTATATGCATCTAACATTGTACGAATCGTTTTTGGTGCAAAGCATGCGCCAGAATGACTAATAGACGGCTTCGAAAGAGGCGCACCGATTAATGCCGCGCCAAATATTTCTTCCCCCTCCCATCCTTTTATCATATCACTCCATTTTGTTACTTCACGATCGATAAACTTTGCATTTTTCTTTAAATAGTGGCTTTGCTCCACGCTTTGTCACCTCTTGTATATGCAAGATTTCCATTCTTCCATACTGTATTTACATGACTTACACCGTAATGATACGGTACATACGCATAATGATGTGCGTCCCACAAAACTAAGTCTGCCTTACGCCCAACGCGAATTTTACCTGCGACATCACCGCGATTAATTGCATACGCTGAATTGACTGTTACAGCATTCCAAACTTCTTCCGGTGTCATTTTCAGTTTCAGCATCGCAATGCTCATAACTAGCTGAATGTTTTCAGTTGGACAGCTACCTGGATTAAAATCTGTCGCTAATGCAACAGCTACACCTTCGTCAATCATTTTACGCCCGCGTGCAAAGCTTTCTTTATTTAAATAGAAAGTCGTTCCTGGAAGGAGCGTAGCGACTGTATTAGAATTTGCAAGCATTTCAATTCCTTTATCGGATGCTCCTACTAAATGATCAGCTGATGCAGCCCCAATCTCTGCCGCCGCTTCTGCACCACCAAGCGGATCAATTTCATCTGCATGGATTTTCACATCAAACCCAAGTTCTTTCGCTTCTAATAAAAATTCTTTCGACTCTTCAACAGAGAATACACCTGTTTCACAGAAAATATCAACGAATTCAGCCAATTCTTTTTCTTTTATTGCTGGTAATAAATCTAACATCCATTGTAAAAACTCTTTTGACTTGCCTTTATACTCTTTCGGAACTGCATGTGCTCCTAAAAATGTCGAAACTAAATCAATAGGATGTTCTTTTTGAAGCTGCGCTACTACTTCCAATTGCTTCCATTCTGTTTCATCATCCAAACCGTAGCCACTCTTCGCTTCCACCGTTGTCACGCCAAATGATAACATGCGGTCTAAATGAAAATTCGCCTTCTTTACCAGTTCTTCTTTTGATGCTTTCTTCGTTGCATTTACAGTTGAAAGAATGCCGCCACCTTGCTCTAAAATCTCTAAATACGGTACTCCTTGCAATTTAAGAGCAATTTCATTTTCACGAGATCCACCAAATACAAGGTGTGTATGAGGATCAACTAAGCCTGGAGAAACAACTTTCCCTTCGCAATCAATGATTTCTCGTGCTTGTAACCCTTTTGCTTCTTCCGCTGTGCCAACGAACATAATCACACCGTCTTTTATCCCAACTGCACCACTTTCGATAACAGGAAGCGTCTTCATTGCTTCCTGTCTTAATACGCCATCTTCTTGATCCATTGTTAATAATTGACCGATATTCGTTAGTAAAATGTCCAGCATGTTGTGTTCCTCCTTATTTCATCATTGGAATGTTAACGCCTTTTTCCTTCGCTGTTTGAACTGCTAAGTCATATCCTGCATCTACGTGGCGAACAACACCCATTCCAGGATCGGAAGTTAAGACGCGTTCAATTCGTTTTGCTGCTGCTTCTGTTCCGTCTGCAACAATAACCATTCCAGCGTGAAGCGAGTATCCCATACCAACTCCACCGCCGTGATGAACAGATACCCAGCTTGCACCGTTCACACTATTGATTAATGCATTCAAAATTGGCCAGTCTGCCACCGCATCACTACCATCTTTCATTCCTTCTGTTTCACGGTTTGGCGATGCTACAGATCCACAGTCTAGATGGTCACGACCAATCACGATTGGTGCTGATAATTCCCCGCTTGCAACCATTTCATTGATAATGCGTCCAAATTTTGCACGTTCCCCATAACCCAGCCAACAAATACGAGATGGTAATCCTTGAAATTCAACTTGCTGACGTGCCATACGAATCCAATTACATAAATGCTCGTTATGAGCAAACTCGCGTAAAATCACTTCATCTGTCTTATAAATATCTTCTGGATCACCAGAAAGTGCGACCCAACGGAATGGACCTTTTCCTTCACAGAATAACGGACGGATAAACGCTGGAACGAATCCTGGAAAATCAAATGCATGTTCCAATCCTTCATCGAATGCAACTTGACGAATATTATTACCATAATCAAACGCAATGGCACCTTTTTCTTGCATCGCAAGCATTGCTTCTACATGTTTTTTCATGCTTTCTTTTGATAATTGTACGTAACGGTCTGGATCTTCTGCACGAAGTTTGGTAGCTTCTTCTAACGAATATCCTGCTGGAACATATCCATTTAACGGGTCATGTGCAGATGTTTGATCCGTTACTAAATCTGGCGTAATACCGCGGCTTACTAACTCCGGCAAAATTTCCGCAGCATTTCCTAATAGTCCGATTGAAATAGGTTCTTTCTTTTCTTTATATTCTGTCGCAACAGCTAATGCTTCTTCTAACGATTCTGTATACATATCGCAATATCTTTTTTCAATGCGGCGCTCGATGCTGCGTTTATCTACATCGATTGCAATAACCACACCGCCATTCATCGTAACAGCAAGAGGTTGCGCTCCCCCCATACCGCCTAAACCAGCCGTAAGCGTTAATGTCCCTTTTAATGAACCACCAAAATGTTGACGCGCTGCTTCTCCAAATGTTTCGTATGTTCCTTGTAAAATTCCTTGTGTACCGATATAAATCCAGCTACCTGCTGTCATTTGTCCGTACATCATAAGCCCTTTTTGTTCTAACTCACGAAAATGCTCCCAATTCGCCCACTTCGGCACTAAATTGGAGTTAGCTAAAAGAACACGTGGTGCATCTTCATGTGATTTAAAAATAGCAACCGGCTTTCCTGATTGAACAAGTAACGTTTCATCACTTTCTAATGTTTTTAACGAATCAACAATCGCCTGATAGCTCTCCCAGTTGCGAGCGGCACGACCAATGCCACCATAAACAACTAACTCTTCTGGCTTTTCTGCTACTTCTGGGTCTAAGTTATTCATAAGCATACGAAGTGCAGCTTCTTGAATCCAGCCCTTTGTTTGCAACTCTGTTCCTCTTGGTGCACGAATTGTTTGTTTTACGTTTTCCATATTCAATCTCTCCCTTTTCCTTTTTATAATGTTGCATTTACATTTAAACGTTCCAATGTGAATGGACTTGTTTTCAACCAATGTGCAATATTTTCAATGTCTGTTGAAAATATGCGATCATTTGTAATAGAAGGTACTTGCTGTCGACCTTGATGATAAAATATTTTCGTTGCAGAGCTCATCTCTTCTATACCACGATACTCCGCTGCTTGCATTGCACAAATCATTTCAATCGCAAGTACACGTCTTACGTTTTGAATAATTTGATGCGCATGACGTGAAGCGATTGTTCCCATACTTACGTGATCTTCTTGGTTTGCTGATGACGGAATAGAGTCAACACTTGCTGGGTGCGCCAATGTTTTATTTTCTGATACAAGTGAAGCAGCTGCATATTGCATAATCATTGCACCAGACTGAAGACCTGGCTTAGGGCTTAAAAATGGTGGTAAATCATTTAACTGCGGGTTCACAAGACGCTCAATGCGGCGCTCTGAAATATTCGCAATTTCGGCCATCCCTACCTTTAAAAAATCCATTGCAAAGGCAATTGGTTGCCCATGGAAATTCCCGCCAGAAATCACTTTTTCCCCTCCATCAAAAATAAGGGGATTATCGGTTGCTGCGTTCATTTCAATCTCTAATTTTTCTTTTACATAATGTAATACTTGCCAAGAAGCACCATGAACTTGAGGGATACAGCGTAATGAATAGGCATCTTGTACCCGCAGTTCCCCCTGTTTTGTTACAAGCTTACTATCTTGAAGAATGTTACGAATACGCTGTGCTACTTCTATCTGTTCTTTATACCCTCGCGCTTTATGAACATTTTCATCAAACGCATCAATAATGCCGCGCAAGCCTTCAAGTGTCATAGATGCAATTAGTTCTGACTGATAAGCAAGTGTTTCCGCTTCGATATAAGAAAGAATTCCTTGGGCTGTCATTGCTTGTGTACCATTAATTAATGCAAGACCTTCTTTCGCCTCTAATTCAATTGGTTCCAGACCTTCTTCAGTAAGAGCTATCATTGCATGAACGCGCTTTCCTTTATAAAACACTTCCCCTTCTCCTAATAAAACAAGAGCAAGATGCGATAATGGTGCTAAATCGCCACTTGCACCTAATGAACCTTGCTGCGGGATAACGGGATGAATGTTTCGATTTACAAGTTCTAATAACATGTTCACAACAAGTGGACGAACACCAGATACTCCTTTTAACATCGTATTAGCACGTAAAATTAACATACCTCGCGATACTTCTTCTGGAAATGGATCACCCACACCACAAGCATGCGATTGAATTAAATTATGTTGAAGTTCTTTCACATCCTCTTTTTGAATAAGCACATCGCTAAACTTACCAAATCCAGTTGTAATACCATATACAACTTTTCCATCTTCTACAATTTTTTCAACAGCTTCACGGCACTCCGCTACTTTCTGCATGCTATCAGGGCAAGCTGTTACCCCTTCCCTCTCAAATAGCAATCGCTTCATTTCTTCAACTGTCAATGAATGTCCTGTTAACGTAACCATTCTTATTTCCCTCCTAAAAAAGCAAAAGGAGACCTTCCCTTTTCAAGACAGACTTCTGTCCTAAAAAGCAAGGCCCCCTTTTCACTAATAAACTATGGGCAAATCATATGTGATTAATTCCTAAACCAATCGCCTCATGCTCAGATCCTTTTACAGGCGCACCTATCGTTCCGTAAAGCGCAACAGCCACCCATTCGCCTTCTTTTTTTCCATCGTATGGTGTACCGCGTACGATTGCAAATCGAAGACCTACTGTACGAAGAACGTCTGCTAACTGAATTTGACCTCTCGTTACCCCGTACAATGCTTCCATAATTGCATGATAAAGTGCATGAGTTTCCCTATAAACATCCGTTTCAATCACTTGGTTGCTTTTAGCCGCTGTTTCCATTGCTGCAACAACTTTTTGCGAGTTCATAGATCCAACTTTTCCAGTACAATATTTCCATCCTTTTGGAATCGATAATACTGAGCTTTCACTCTCATCTGCAAGTGCAAGCAACATCGCCATACGACCAATTCGATGTGTTCCTTGAAGAAGCATGTGACTCTCTCATTTCTTAATAATTATTTGAATATTTCTTAATTTAAGAATATACAAAAATAGTTTCATCGTCAATAGTTTATACAATATTTTAAACAAATTTTCTAGAAAATTCGTCATCATACATAGAAAAACCTTGCATATGCTACAGTCTCTTTAACTAATAATCATAAATTATCAACAAAATACTTCGAGCCTTGTTTCCTATTTCTATCTCGCTTATAATAAAGCTAGAGACGATTATGGACGCCTTTTATGTAAGCTTGGAAAGCCAAGCTTACATTATTTTTTGCTTTCCCTTTTATTTGAAACGAGATATACTAAGTTAGAACATACGTTCTTAACGATTACATATAGTAAGGAGATAGAACAAATGGTATATGATACAAAAGTAATTTCTTGGAATGAATCTTTAAAACAATTACAACGTCGCTACACAAATCAACCGGTAGATCGCAAACAGTTTGAAGAGGTTGAACTAATGGAGTTTTTCCGCGACAATGACTACATTTCCCTCCCTACACATATTAGCGGCTTATCAACAGAACGTTTTACTTCTTACTCTATTTTCACAACTGAGGATAAAGATCGTAAAGTAGGCACACTGATCATTGAATATTTAGAAGACGATCATCATATATTACGCATTGAACAACTATACTTTGTTTAATTCAGAACGCTTGGTCAAAATCAACCAAGCGTTCTTGCTTTCTAATAAACTCACTGCTTATAATACTAGTAAAAGCTATCGTAAAGGAGGTATACACTTGCTGGAAGGATGGTTTAGTTGGTTTATTATTGCTTGGACTGTTATTTTATTAGGGCTCATGTCTATCGGTGGATATTTTATGTTCCGAAAATTCTTAAAAAGACTCCCGAAAGAAGATGGCATGTCTATTTTAGATTGGGAAGCATATTACATTGAACAAACGAGACATTTATGGGATGAAGAACAAAAACAACTATTAGAAGAACTTATCAGCCCAGTTCCTGAACTTTTCCGAGATGTTGCACGTTCTAAAATTGCCGGAAAAATTGGACAGTTAGCATTAGAAGCAAAGACATCAAAAATAACTGAAGATTTAATTATTAAAGGGTATATTATTGCGACACCAAAAAGAGATCATAAATTTTTAATTAAAAAATTACAAGAAAAAGAAATTGATTATTCTTCTTATCAATCTCTTTTAGCAAAATAAAAAAACCTCAAGTTCCCCCTGAGGTTTTTTACGTTAATTTCATATCTTTTTCATTATAAAATCCATCTTCTTTTTCCATTTCCTTTTGTAACTTCGTAAAGGAGCGATACATTGCAATTCTCCATGATACAATCATTGCGAAAGCAAGTAAGAAGAACATGCCACTCAGTTGACCTAAATCAAGCGATTGACTTAAATATGTTTTAAAAACAATCCGTACAACAAGCAAACCGATTAAAATAAATACGAATGCTTTTGAACGTTTTAAGTAAATGTCTTGCCCTCGTACTTCAAACTTGGAAGTTTTAATTAGAAAAATGGAGAAAAACAATCCAACACCAATTGCTTCTAACATTTCCGCTGGTGTTAGCCGAAATTCCGGGAAAATATACATGAGTGCCCCCGTACTCATAAAAAACGGTGGAAGAATAATTTTTTTTAATGTTGCCGGTTTCTTCGCTGCTTTTAGACGAATAAACATCGCGCCAACGGCCATACATACCGCAACAATACTTGATAAAACAACTATGTTCATACGTTCTCATCCTTTTTTTTGGCAATATAAAAAATTATAGTTTCATTATATGCTTTTCTATTAGTATTTCCAACAATTTCACGGAATCATACTAAAAGCCTGTGAAACCGCCAAATAAACTTGAGAAATACACAATGATTTTTGTCATCCAATTAAAGTATAAAACAACCCCCATGACAATCATAATGTAACCGCCGACTTTTACAAACGTTCCACTATGGCGCTTTATCCAAGACATTTTTGTAATAAAGAATGACAGGACAAAAAATGGAATAGCAAACCCAAGTATGTATGCAATCATATATAACATTGCGGACTCTAGATTTGTCGTAGCAAGCCCAATCACCGCTACTAAAATAGGACCTGTACACGGAGTCCACCCAGCAGCAAACGCTAACCCAATTAAAATAGAGCCGATATAGCCGCTCGGCCGGCTTTTAAATGTAAATTTGCGGTCTTGCATTAAAAACTTTGGTTGAAATACTCCTACAATGATTAGACCAAACACAATAATAAAAAGTGCTCCTAGTTGTCTAATTAAATCTTTATAGTCCTTGAAAAAGGATCCAAGAAAACTTGTACTAAAACCAATTGCAATAAATACAATCGAAAATCCAAGCAAGAAAAATGCTGTATGAAGCATACTTCTTTTACGAAGCATCGCATTTTCTTCTTTTAGCTCAGAAACAGACATTCCTGTTATGTAAGATAAAAACGCTGGGTACAGCGGTAAGCAACAAGGGGAAATAAATGATAAAAATCCCGCACCAAACGCTAAGAAAATATTAATATCTTGCATCGTTTCACTCCTCTCTTCTTCAATATTGTAGCAAAAACAAACAAAAATACTATGGATAATTGATGAATTCAAACTTTCCAGCATGCGAATATGAAAAACATGATTATTGTTACGCACAATCACTTTTCTATAAAACGTTTTCATTTTCCTTCTATTATTAAGATGCTCGTTACCCATAACATAACAAAGCTTTCTACGTTTCACAAACCATTCGCATGCATACACCTATTTCTTATAAAAAAATTTTTTAAATGATAGTTCTATGCACTTCTACACTTATTTTACAATACTTTTATTATTATAAATTTAAAGATTATGCATAAATATCATATTTTTATTATTATTCCATAAAATGTCGAACTTTTCTTTCATTTGACCCTTCATTTTTAATTTTGTATACTTCCATCTAGTTATATATGTCCGTTTAGGAACAATTTCATATAGATGGGAGGAGTTGTTTATGCTTCGCTATTCACTTTTGGTTTTATTAGGAGCATGTAGCTATGGGGTTTTAGCAATCTTTGTTAAATTCGCATACGCGGAAGGCTTTTCACTTGGGGAAGTAGTCGGTAGTCAATATTTATTCGGTTGGCTTATTTTACTGAGTATTACACTTTTATTTGCGAGACATCATGTCCCGTTAAAACAAATGTTCATTTTATTTATCGCTGGTACTTCAGCTAGCTTTACAGGGATTTTTTATTACGCTTCATTACAGACCGTACCGGCATCCATCGCTATTATCCTTTTATTCCAATTCGTTTGGGTTGGCATTATTATTGAGGCAATCGCAACAAAAACATTGCCATCAAGAGAAAAAGTTATTTCGGTTATCTTTTTATTAACGGGTACATTCTTATCGAGCGGATTAGTCGAAAAATCCATAGGCGATTTTGACATAACAGGAATTTTATTAGGATTATTATCTGCGGTTGCATTCGCAACATACATCTTTGTCAGTGGGAAAGTGGCGGTTGAAGTACCATCATTACCACGCGGTGTTCTATTAATGGCCGGTGCATTAACTTTAGTCATGATTGTATTCCCACCAACATTCCTTTTTAACGGTGCGATTTCACAAGGCCTTTGGAAATATGGATTAGGTCTAGGAACGTTTAGTATTGTCATTCCATCTATTGCCTTTACAATTGGCATTCCTAAAATAGGATCTGGGTTAGCAACAATTCTTGGAGCAGCTGAGCTTCCCGTTACAACCATTATGTCCGTGTTCGTTTTAAAAGAGGCGGTACTTGCTTCTCAATGGTTTGGTGTGGCATTTATTTTAATTGGCATCGCAATCCCACAAATCGCATACACAATACGCGGAAAATCTCGCAAACATCATACACATAAAAAAGTTGCTGCATAATTTAGTAAAAAGGGGGTTCTCAAAATGAGAAATCCTTTTTACTGTTCTAATCTTTTCTCGAATTATATATATTTATGCTACATTTTGTAGTATATCTTTTGTTTATACGGAACAAAATGCAAAAGTTACATATTGTGAGGAAGAGGGCAAACGAAATGAACGCTATTACAAATCAATTAACAGAGAAATTAATCTCGATTCGTCGTCACTTACATCAATATCCAGAGCTATCTTATGAGGAGTTTAAAACAACAAAATTTATTAAAAATTTGTTACAGGAAGCGAATATCACAATAAAGGACACAAATTTAAAAACTGGAGTCATCGCAGAAGTTTCTGGTAATAGAGGCGGCCCAACCATTGCGCTTCGTGCCGATATCGATGCGCTCCCAATTCAAGAAGAAACCGACTTACCTTACGCATCAAAAAGTTCTAATAAAATGCATGCGTGCGGACACGATTTTCACACCGCATCGATCCTTGGTGCTGCTTACTTATTAAAAGAGAAAGAATCTTCATTACGCGGAACCGTTCGCTTTATATTCCAAGCCGCCGAAGAAAGTGGAAACGGCGCATGTAAAGTAATCGAAGCGGGGCATTTACAAAACGTACAAGCTATTTTTGGTATGCACAATAAGCCCGACTTACCAGTTGGTACAATTGGTATTAAAGAAGGTCCACTTATGGCGGGAGTAGATCGGTTTCAAATTACAATTAAAGGCGTCGGAACACATGCTGCTGTACCTGATGCAGGAGTAGATCCTATCGTAGCTTCTTCTCAAATCGTCATGGCACTGCAAACCATTGTAAGTCGAAATATTAGTTCTTTTCATAATGCTGTTGTAAGTGTAACAAACATTCACTCAGGAAATACGTGGAATGTTATCCCTGAAAAAGCAACGTTAGAAGGTACTGTTCGCACGTTTCAAGCTGATACGCGTCAAAAAATCCCACAGCGAATGGAACGTATTGTGAAAGGTATTGCTGATGCACTAGGAGTTGAAGTGGAACTGCATTGGTATCCTGGCCCCCCCCCCGCCGTTCAAAATGATGGATACCTTACTGAACTATCTACTCATGTAGCTCAAACAATGGGGCTGCAAGTTATTTCACCAAAGCCTTCTATGGCAGGAGAAGATTTCTCGTTTTATCAACAAGAAATTCCAGGTTCATTCGTCTTTATGGGGACAAACGGAACACATGAATGGCATCACCCTTCCTTTACTTTAGATGAAAAAGCATTACCAATTAGTGCACAGTATTTTGCTTTACTAGCTGAAGAAGCACTAGACAAACTCATAATGAAAAGGCGTTAAGTATGCACTTAACGCCTTTAGACTGATTTACTAGAAATTCATTCACAAAATATGAAAAAAGCTGTCTCGTTGTCAGAAATTCGACTTACGAAACAGCTCCATTTCCTTTTATAAAGTGGAACTTTAATCAGCAGTTTTTTGCGGGCAGCTCATTTTCAACTTCAATTCGTTTTTTATCTCTTGCAATTTTTAAAAACTCTAATAGTTCAGGACTACTATTCGTTTTTCGGTAAGCAACTGACATCTCAGCTATAAAATTAGAATCATATATATCTTTATATACAACTTCTGTTTTGTATAGCTTATTAGCCGAAACTGGAATAACAGTGATTCCAATTCCTGCTGCTACTAATCCCATTACTGTTTGGTATTCTGTTGCCTCTTGAACAATGCGCGGACTAAAACCAACTCCGCGGCATAATGACAATATAGTGTCATAGAGTGCAGGCCATACTGGTCTTGTGATAAAGACAAATGACTCATCTCTCAAATCTTCAATGTGAATTTCTTCTTTCTCCGCAAGTGGATGTGCTTTTGGTAAACATAGTGTACAAGGTAGTTTTTGAATCGGTTCAAGTTCTAATAATTGCGTTGAAATCGGCGGACGTAAAAAGCCGACATCAATTCGATTTTCATGAAGTGCATGCACTTGCTCCGGTGTAGATAATTCATGAAGCGCAACCGATACCCTTGGAAATTTCTTTCGATATTCTCTTACAATTGAAGGTAAAATATCGTATATAGCAGCTCCCACAAATCCAATCGAAAGAGATCCTACTTCCCCTCTTTGTGCGCTTTGCGCCACTTCTACCGCCTTTTCAATTTGATCAAAAGCTTTCTTTACTTCTTTTAAAAACATTTCTCCCGCTTCTGTAAGCTCAACTTTCCGCTTCGTTCTTTCAAATAACATAACTCCCATTTCTTGCTCCAACTGTTGGATTTGTTGACTAAGTGGTGGCTGTGTCATTTGTAAACGAGCCGCTGCTCGTCCAAAGTGTAGCTCTTCTGCCACAACAATAAAATATTGCAAATGCCGTAATTCCATCTTGGACACCCTTTTCAATTAATATGTATAATAAATTAATAACATATAATTTATATATTAGACAAACTTTTTGAAAGAACGTATAGTAGAAATTATGAATTCTTGTTTATCATTTTTATGCAAAGAAATGAAAGGGGGGTTACTGTATGAAATGGTGGAAATTAAGCGGACAAATTTTATTATTATTTTGTTTTGCTTGGACAGGTGAATGGATTGCAAAGCAAGTACACCTCCCAATCCCAGGAAGTATTATCGGCATTTTTCTATTATTAATTTCGTTAAAATTTAACCTAGTGAAAAAAGAGTGGATTCAAGATGGTGCAGACTTTTTATTAAAAGAACTCATTTTATTTTTTATTCCTTCTGCTGTCGCTGTTATCCGCTACAAAGATACATTATCACAATATGGCATCGATCTCATTTTTATTATTATGATTAGTACTCTTTGTGTAACTCTTGTTACAGGAATCTTGACAGAATTGCTATTGAAGCGGAAAGGATCTGTACAATGATTGGCTTTTTTTGTTTACTATTGACACTATTCACATATTGGATTTCTAAAAAAATGTATCAACGTTGGAATTGGAGTTTACTTTCTCCTTTACTCGTTTGTCCAATCATTTTAATTGCTTTATTACTAGGATTCGATACATCGTATGAAACATATAATTCTGGAAGTCATTGGTTAACTGAACTATTAAAACCAGCAACTGTAGCTTTTGCATGGCCAATTTATAAATATTTTGATTTATTAAAGAAACATGCAAGTGCTATTTTAATTAATGTAGTTGTAGGTTCCTTTTTATCAGTTATTACTTCTGCATTGTTAGCAAATGCTTTTAAGATTGATGCATCACTAGAACATAGTTTAGCGCCACACATTGTAACAACACCGATTGCAATGGCTATTTCAGAAATGATTGGCGGCATGTCCCAATTAACAGCTGTATTCGTAGTATTGACGGCATTGACAGGAGCTCTGTTAGGCCCTTCTCTTATTAGATTATGCCGCATTAAAACAGCGATTGCGAAAGGAATTATGTTAGGAACGAGCGCAAATGGCACAGGAACATCGAAAGCATTTGAAATCGGTCCTGTTGAAGGTACCATTGCAAGTTTATCTATGCTCTTAACCGCTGGAGCTAGTTTAGTCATTGTACCGCTTTTCTTGGCTTGGATACATTAAAAAATGAGAACAAGCTAGCAATTGTGTTACAATTGCTAGCTTTTTTCTACTTTTCAACTATACTTGTGACATTTGATTCCTAGCGAGTAATCTATCAATACATACTGGTAACATATCCAATAATGTTTCAAACGCATAATCTACATCTAAACGCTCAGTCCACTGGTGCGCATCTTTTCCTACAGGTCCAACATTTAATACAGGAACATTAAACTCTGCTAATTCTTGTAGTGGAATCGAATACCCTTTATTCCATAAAGGCATATTTTCTACAAGTGAAGTCATTGCTTCAACTGGATATTGTAATCCTACATAACTTAAGTCAGAAATTCCGCCAAAATAATTTTGAGTTTTAAATGTAACTCCATGTTGGTCATGTCCATAACTTTCTAGTTCTGCTACTGCGCTTTGAATGAATGGATTATTACGAGAACTTACAGCCGGATAGTAAGGTGGCGCAAAGAACAGTATGATCATTGGCCCTTTTTCTTTACATAAAATGGCTAACCTATCCACAAGTTCAATCGTAATTGCACGGTCATCTTTTCCCCCGCGATTTTCCAAAACAATCGCTTGCATTTTATCAATTGCTTCTTTTCCATGTTGTTCAATGGCATAAGCAACCAATTCCTCATAAGTGAGTACATTCACTTTTAGACTGGGCGGTATAAACGGATTATATTTAGAAAAATGATATGCCTGTTTCGCATACGTTTCCTCGATTTTCTCCGCTACTCCCATTGCCTTTTTATATAGCAACGAAACAACATCTGGCATCGTTTTTTCTAATAAAAATAAATTAAACAATGTCACTGCACGATGAGGAATTTGTACCGAATACTCTTCTTTTAAATCCCTTTGCAATAAATTTGTCGGAGGTGGACTTGCTTCGCCTTCTACAATATCACAAAGTTCCGTATTTAATTCCAATTCCGCAGTTAATAATGAAGCCATATAATTCGCATTTAATCCCGCAAACGGTTCTCCTACATGCGTTTCCTTTCCATAACAAAGAAAACCAGGTAATACTTTTCCAATAGATCCTGTATAAATATATTTATTTTGATCTCCTGGATAACATGTAAACATTGGTTCAGAATTGAGGACTGCTTTATACTGAAGATCGTGTTCTTTTGCAAGCTCTAATAATTTTGGAACAGCGGTTCTCATTCCTACAGAGTTCACCTCTTCATCTGGGACAGTTAATAAAAGAATATTCCCATCAAAACTCCCTTCACAAGCTTGTTCAACCATTGCCATATGCAAAGTTAAACCGCACTTCATATCCATTATCCCTCTACCAAATAGCCAATCACCTTGTTCTATATCTTGCTGAACAGGATATGGCACTTCATCTTTATGTGAATAAAACATAGATGTGAGTTTTTGAGGTTGAAATGCATATTCTTTCCATATGCCATAGTCCTCTACATCTACAACATCAAAGTGACTCACTAAAACAATTGTATTTTTCAAATGTTTTTCTTTCTTTACTAAAGCTGTAATAAAATAGCGTCCATCCCCTGTTGGATGTTTTTCTAAATGACTAGGATTCTCCTTGAAGTACGATAGACTAGATAGTTGTTCAACAACAAAGTCTGGTAATACTGTTTCAGCTTTTGATCCAGTAATACTAGGAATTTCAACAAGATTACTCAATAATTGTACTAACTCTTCTTTTGTCTGCCATTTTGCCATATATATCCCCCTGTTTTCCGTATTATGAAAATCAATTCCAATATATGAATAAAAAACGACAGAATATTCTCCTATTCCTTTCCTGTTCCGCCGATTTTTATTGATATTTCATTCGCAGCATTTATAACCTGATTAACAAGAAAAGCCAATCGCTCCTCATTAATCCGTTCACTAATTAATCCAATACTGATTGCTCCTACCACTTTATGATTAAAACCTATAATGGGTGCAGCAATTGATGCGGTTCCTTCTGTCTTCTCACCATAACTTACCGCATATCCTTCTCTTCTTATCACAGTAAGCTGATCAAATAGCCGTTGTTTTTGCTCTGATATAGAAGGCAATAGCTGATCTACAATATGTTCTACCTCATTTGTTTTCATATTCGCAAGTATCGTTTTATTAGCAGCACCGATGGAAAGTGGAATTTGTTCTCCTAAATTATCGATAACACGAATCTTTAAAGGACTATCTATTCTCTCAATAATAATAGAATGTGTCCCATTTGGAATATTTAAGTATACGCTTTCTTCCACTTCATATGCTAAGCGTTTCATTACTTCTCTTGCGACAGATCGATAGTCTACTTTTTCTAATTGCCGTAGACCTACTTCCATCCACATCGGTCCGATTGTATAATGCTTCGTTTCCGGAATCTGTGTAACTAATCCATGTTCCATTAAAGAATTTAATATTCTATGCACTGTACTAACTGGCAGATGTGTTCTATCAGCTATATCAGAAATAGCCCAATGTTCCTTATCATTTTCTGAATACAATAGTTTTATAATACTGATTGCTCGATCAATAGATTGCACAGGCATGCTCCTCAACTTCACTCATAATATCTAACTAACCTTAATTATCTACCAATTTAACAAAATCTTCTCAAGAAATCAAACAAATTATTTAATTTTCAAAAAAAATAAAAAGATTGACTTTTCGCTATAATTATCTAAAAATTAAAACTATATTCCGTATGATGAAATATATTCCACTATACAGAAAATTGTATTTGAATCTATTACATGGGGAAGTGAGGAAGAATATGACAGAACTCAATAAACAAAATCATGAATTAAAACGCACGATGAAAAGCCGACATCTGTTTATGATTGCACTTGGAGGCGTAATTGGAACCGGATTATTTAATGGATCTGGCTTTATTATTAGTCAAGCTGGACCTGGTGGGGCTGTACTTGCTTTTATTGCAGGCGGATTGTTAATGTACTTTGTTATGCTATGTCTCGGTGAACTTGCTGTAGCAATGCCCGTTTCTGGATCTTTTCAAGAATATGCAACAAAATTTATAAACCCAGCCACCGGCTTTACAATTGGTTGGCTGTATTGGTTAAGCTGGGCAAATACGACTGGACTCGAATTTACAACTGCAGGTATTACAATGCAACGCTGGCTTCCAGGTATTCCTGTATGGGTATGGTGCCTCATATTTGGTGTCACAATCTTTACGATAAATGCCCTATCTGCTCGTAGTTATGCTGAAACTGAATTTTGGTTTTCAAGTATTAAAGTATCCGCTATTGTAGCTTTTATTATTCTTGGAGGCGCAGCTATGTTGGGCATTATTGAGTTGAAAGGAAATGAACCTGCCCCGCTGCTTTCTAACTTTATCGAGCATGGCGGCCTATTTCCAAATGGTATTGGTGCCATTTTATTAACAATGGTTACTGTAAATTATTCTTTTCAAGGTACAGAACTTGTTGGGATTGCAGCTGGTGAAAGTGAAAATCCTGCAAAAACATTACCGCGTTCTATTAGAAATATTATATGGCGGACAATGTTTTTCTTTGTTTTAGCAATTTTCGTTCTAGTCACTTTAATCCCTTGGCAAGAAGCTGGATTAACGAAAAGTCCTTTTGTTGCTGTGTTTGATCGTATAGGTATTCCGTATGCAGCTGATATAATGAATTTCGTTATCCTTACTGCAGTTCTTTCTGTTGCAAATTCAGGTCTGTATGCCGCAACTCGAATGCTTTGGTCCCTATCAAAAAATAGTATGGCCCCGGCATTTTTACAGAAATTATCATCTAGAGGTATCCCACTATATGCCCTCATCATGACAATATCTATTTCCGGATTATCTTTACTCACAAGTGTTGTAGCTGCTGAAACAGTGTACTTATGGTTAATTTCCATTTCTGGAGTCATAACTATTATTGTTTGGATGTCTATCTGTGCTTCCCAGCTTCTTTTCCGCAAACAATATGTAGCAAATGGCGGGAAATTAACAGATTTGAAGTTTAAAACTCCATTGTATCCCGTTATACCAATTCTAGGGTTCGGACTGTATGGAATTATATTAGTTAGCTTACTCTTCATCCCGAATCAAAGATTAGGAATCTACTGCACAATCCCATTTATTATCTTTTGTTACACATACTATTACATGAAAATAAGAAAGAATAATAACTTCGAAAGCGAAAACACTCAAAAAGTTTATAACGTAATAGAAAAATAATAGATCCCAGCCCGTTATGAAACTGTAATGGGCTCGGAGTATTCCCCCCTTACTCTTCTTCTCTATTTTAGGGAAGTAACAAGCCCGATGAATCAAACGAGGGATGGAGCCCACACTGATTAAAGTTTCACTTGGTTCCATCTCAATATTCAAAAGTTATAAGAAAAATAAAGTCTTTCCCCTACATTTTCCCCTCAGAAATAGAGGGGAAATACATTTTACATCGAAAGGTTATATCAACTTCCAAGACAATTCATTCCTAATCATTCATAAGAAAGGATGAAAATATGATTTCTAAATATGTTGTGGAATGTGTCTTTTGTGAACAAAATCGAACATCGAGAAGGACAACGGTTACGGTATCTGCTACTTCTCATACTCTCGCCATTGAGAAAGTAACGAATGAATGTAAACGCCGCTTTGGGAAATCTCTTCTATTACAAACAGAAATTACTGAAGAATATAGTGCATATCAAAAAAAAAGCTGACCTGAATAGGGCAGCTTTCTACTTCCGATCATATTTTCATATGAAGATTAGGGGCATCCTCTTTAAGGATCGGGATTTCACCATTATGTACGTTCTATAATGGTCATCGAACAATATATTTCTATTCATTGAGAAATGAAATAGAATAGGGCAAAACTTGTTCGCATTTTTAGAAAAGGGATAGGGATATAATACTAGTAATACGTCGAATACTCGAACGTTACACTCATTATATTATAGCAAATCCCTTTATATTTGAAATATGAATTACTTACATAATTCATATGTAAAACATATTAATAGCTTGTTATATATGTTCCACAATTCCTTATCTCTTTTATGTAAAGGCAATAAGACCCAAATCCTATTCTACTAACAGCAGACATCCTGCTGCAATCGGTGTTATAATCATAGACAGTTTCAAAACAATACGTGGAGCAAAGTTAGTAAATTTCGCTCCTAAATAGGCACCTAACATCGTTCCTATTAAAACTTGTACCAATAATACATAATTTAAATATCCGGCTGAACTATAACCAATCCCACCTCCAATTGCAATTGGAAGAATAATGAGCATTGTCGTTCCAACCGATTGCTGAATTGTTAAACCTAATAATACCATTAATCCTAGTTGAATAAATGGTGCTGATCCTATCCCAAAAGCACCCGCTAAACTTCCAGTTACTAAACCTAGTAACATACTTTTCACTAATATAGTGATAGATAATCCTTTTTCATGATTCATTTTCGATTGATTGTGGAAATAGAGTAATCGAATACACATACATATGGCTGATAAAAATAGCATACTAGCAGTAAACCAATGAAGAAGCTGCGCTGGAATTACTGCCCCAAACTGAGAGCCAACATACGATCCAATCGCCCCAAATATTCCTACAACCCCTCCTATTTTTAAAGAAACATTCCCCTCTCTATAATGACTTACTACACCTGAAAGTGTTGTAAATGCCATTGCTGTTAGCGAAGTTGCAAGAGCTATATGAACGGGCACTTGGAATATAAGAGTTAAAACTCCAATTATAAACCCTGCTCCACCAGCTCCAACAAACCCTAATAAAATCCCCATTGCAAACATTGTAAGAATAATAGCCACTTTTTTTCCCTCCAGTAGCTCTATTATCTAATAAAATTCTTTTCCTGCAAACGAAAAAGCATCCTATACGGATGCTTTTAATCATAATATGTACAGCTAGTCTTGATTAATTAAAATAAGAGCTGGCCCAGATACGACAACCCCTGCTACCTCGATTTTTTCAAATTCCCTTACTGTAATAGATATAATCCCTTCTCTTTCCATCAATTCTTTACTCAGGACTTCAGTCGGTATTTTTCCCACCGTCTTACCTCCTTTTCATTCTTGTTCTAAAATCCATTATGATTTTCATGAAAAGTAGAACAAATCATCTAAATATATTAGATTCACTCCACTTTTATTCCTTATTCCATACAAAATATGCAATTCCTGTTTCAGATATATTGAAAAAGAAAAAGTACCCACAAACGTGAGTACTTTTTGCTTATTACCTCTCTATTACATATAACATTCTATTTATAAATGCTGCTGATTCGCCGCGAGTAGCTGTTCCTTTTGGCATAAATTCATTATTTTCATTTCCTTTTACAATTCCTAATCCATAGACACGTTTTAATGCTTGCTTGTCATATGCTAAGTTTTGATCAGAAAATGGTACTTCAACTAAAGTTCCTGTGATACCTTTATACTGTAAAGCACGATCAATCATAATGACAACTTCATCACGTTTAATTGTATCATTTGGATCAAACGTATTGTCTCCTCGACCATTAATAATTCCTGCACTTGCTGCACGATTAATACCGTCTACTAATGATGGATGAGCTTCATTTAAATCTGTAAACGTTGAACTTCCTTCTGGCAGCTGTAATGATCGCGAAATGAAATTTGCAAATTCTCCGCGCGTCACAAGACGATTTGGCCAATAGGAACCATTTCCATCCCCAACCATAATTCCTTTCGCAGCTAATTCGCGAATATCTTGTTCATACCATCCACCTGTAATATCATCTTGATGATTTTCATCATAGTAACTTTTTGCACCTTGTAAGAAAGCATTCCACGCACCGCGTTGAATCATAATTGCGGGACAAATTTTCCCACTCCAATATTGGTGTTTTTTCACATTTTCTATAGGAATGTGTAACTCTCCCATCAAATAAGCTGTTAATTTCCGAGCATTTTCTACCGCTTTATCGTAATTCCCATCTTGATTTACAGCAATCTCAATCGCAATGGATTGTCTATTACCTGTTCCATTGGATCCATCTCCTGCATGCCAACCATTTTCATTTAACGGAAGATGCTGATAAATCTCTTTATCATCCACTGTAAAATGCCAAGATGCTGAGCGATCTGTATCCCCTGTTGCTTGATTATATAAATATTGAGCATGATTTCTAGCCCCTGCACCAACGCTATAATTATCCGTTTCATGAATGGTAATATACTTTGGATCCATTGCATAACCAGGACGAATATTATCATTTCCTTTTGGGACAATCCATTCTGTAAATGGTACCCCATAAACAGATCCTATTTTTAAAGCAGACGGTGCTGCATAATATAGACCTGCCTCACGTTTTTTATAAGTTGGCATCTCGTTATTTTGAATAAGGGATGCTTTTGTCCCTTCAAACGCTACATTTGAGGAATGAATCCACTTTTTCCCTTCATTTGTTTCAACTTGGAACCAATCTCCCGCTTGTCCAATCGCTACAACTGTTTGAGGTTGTAATGTACTTTCTTCTTGAAATGAATCGAAAGGTGAAGAATACAGAGCAGTTTCTTCATGAATAACGAGTCTCTTATTCGATAATGGATAAATATTTCGAACTTCAACATGATTATCTATATGTTGTATCCACCCTGCTTCATTTCGTGTTTGAATGTAATAAGCATTTCCTTTTCTCTTTGAAGCTTTCACCACTTGCTTAGAAAAATTCTTCCCAGTCCATTCCTTTAAGTCCGATGATTCATATATTGACGTTTCTTTTTTTATATGTACCAGAAAATCCCCTTGTACTTCACTATTAGCTTCTTGACTATCACCACGTCCATCTTCATGTTTCATATGATTCTCAATACTTTTCAACGCTTGCTCATCTGTTGATAACTCTATCGTTTTTTCTAACGGTGCTGCAAAAGAATCACTTGGAATCATTACCACCTGCAATGCAATTGACATTGCGAAAACATTATAAAGTCCTTTTTTCATTCTACTTCTTAACACGTTATGTCCAACAACATTTCGTGTTCTTACGCCTCCTTTTCTCATACAATTATATTTTAGCAACCTACTAAATTACTTAACTACCTTAAATTATAACGACTTTTTTCTTATTCGTATAGATAAGATTCGACATCATTTATCGTTATTGTACATATATGAAAACTGTAAAAAAACAGAAGGTGCTAACATACCTTCTGTTTTTTTATATTCCGCTATTTTAGTCCGTTTCAATTCTATAATCTATTATCCTATCATTATGATTTAAATATAAAATGAGACATTCACTATCAATCGGGATAAATCCTCCTTCAGTTCCTAAATAATATATCATTTGATGGACAGTTTCAAATTGTCTTATTTCTGTTGGTGTACCCAATAACGTGATAACCTCTTCCTTGGATGTTCCAACTAGTTTATGTTTCGCTAGTAAATCATCTATCATATACACTCGTTTGCCATCATTTTTTAACCATGTTTCTTGGTGAAACCTCGACTGATATTCATTACCCCCTAGTTGTATGATACATACAGTAAATAATGCCGCACCAACAACTGTAATACTTTTCAGTTTCTTACGATATATTTCTTGCTCATCACTTAAAGCAAGTTTAAACATCACCCGCCGAAACAAAAGCAAAATTATAAATGGAATTGATACCGCTAAAACACTCACTATACTATAGGATGAATGAGCTATAACAATTATGCATATAAAAGCTAGGTAAATGAATAAGTAGAAAAAAGTATATAAATACAATGTTCCCCATAATAAAGGTTTCATATATGTTTTCAATAATGCGTCTCCTTTATGGCATCATTTTTGAGCAATCACCTTGTCTATCTGTTCTATCACGTTTTTTATTTCTTGTAATTCTTTTGCAGTATATAACACTTTTTCATTTAACAGCACATTTTTAAAATACATAATAAATTGTTCTCTATCTTTCAATCTTGGGACTCGTTCATGAGAACAGTCTATTATTTCATATTGATTTCTCTCATTCTCAAAATATATAACCGGCTTTACTTCTTCTTTTATAATTTCTGCATTTTTCTCTTTTAAATACTCATATAAACTTTCCGAAAGATATTGTATCTTATAAACAACATTGCCTTCATTTACTACTTTCAAAGTTCCCGTTTGCTCTTCTTTTATAAAAATGAACGTTTCTTCTTGATTATGCTCATATTGATACTTTCCTATTTCATCAACCATAAATGAAAAGATCCCTGCATTATCTTTTGTTAAACCGTGTATGATTCTTCCTTTACATTCTACTGTTTCAATCACATATATGCCTGTTCTTAATAACAACACATGATGAATACGGCGATTTTTCATCTTCCTTTTTGTTCTGCTTGATATTTTCGGCAAAAATATATTTGGAATCATGTATATCTCATTTTCTTTTACAATTTCCTGCTGAATAAATTGTTGTTTCATGTTATGTAATAGTTCATGCGTATGTATTTCCGCTACATTTTTTGAATACACCTTTAAATCTGCAATAAAATTTTGTAATATTTGTACTTCATGATTATGTTTCTGCTGCATTTCACTGCGCTCTTTACTATGTTGCATTGTGAGTTCGCTCTTCATCATTCGCATATTTTCAATTTCACGAGCTGCTTTCACTTTTAAATCATTGTATTTTTGTTTTTCTATATTTTTTATCGTTTCTTGCTGCTGTTCATAATTTTCAACTGTAGCAGCAATCTCCCCTTGATAGTTTTCTATGACTTGTGCTTTTTCAAAATCTACTTGTTGCTTCTCAGATTCTAGCTGTTTATTTTTATAAAACAATACAAATGCTACAGCTAATAAAGCCAAAATGACACATATAAGCACATATTCCATTTTCCTTCTCCTTTATTCCTTATCAGATTCTGATTCTAAAATATTTTTATCCTATTATACTATAAAGTGAAACTTTAATCAGTGGGGGCTTTCTTCATCCCCACTGATTATGAGCCCTCACCAATCGAGCTGTTACGGGCAGCCCTACTCCCACCTATCTTCCTTGCTTCTCCCTAAATCTTGAGGCGGGAGTCTTACTGCCCTAAAATAGCGGGATAAAATTGCAAAAAGCCTTGCTACTACAAGGCTTTTTGCAGACTTCCTTTATTCTGAAGCAAATACATATTATAGTAGAGTCCTTGCTTACTTAGCAGTTCTTGATGTGTTCCTCGTTCGACAATTTCTCCTTCATGCATTACAAATATTTGATCGGCATCTTGGATCGTGGACAATCGGTGCGCAATCGCAATTGTAGTTCTTCCTTTACGCATACGCTGCAATGCTGTTTGAATTGCTTCTTCTGTTTCCGTATCAATATTTGCTGTCGCTTCATCTAATACAAGTACTTTCGGATTCGTTGCAATTGTTCTTGCGAAAGCAATCAATTGTCTTTGCCCACTCGAGAAAGCCGTACCCCGTTCCACTACTTCTGTATGATACTGCCCTGGCAACTTTTCAATAAACGTATTCGCTTGAACGAAGCGGGCTGCTGCTTCTACTTCTTCATCCGTAATACTTTCATCATACATACGAATATTTTGCTTCACATTTCCAACAAATAAAAATGCATCTTGCAAAACAAGACCAATCTTTTGTCGAATTTCCTGTTCCTCAAATTCTTCTAAATTTACACCATCTATTCGAATACTTCCTGACTTAATGTGATAAAATCTCATCAATAAGTTCATAATGGTACTTTTTCCACTACCAGTGTGCCCAACAAAAGCAACCGTTTGTCCAGGCTTCACATGAAACGACACATTCTTTAACACATCTCGCTTCCCATCATAAGAAAAAGTAACATTTTGAAACTCAATTTCCCCTTCATGCACTTGTGGCTTTTCATTCCCTTGTTGAACGGGTGCCAAATCATTTTCATCCATTAAATGAAACACACGGGAAGATGAAACGAGTGCTTGTTGAAAGAACGAAAGCTTCATCATCATTTCATTTACAGGTTGAAAGAAACGGTGAATATAGTTAACAAAAGCATATAATACTCCAACTTCAACAGGACTATTCAATGCATGAATCCCAAACAATGCAAGTACGAATGCAATTGCCATAATGTGCACAAGATCTGTTGCTGGACGTAAAAGCAATGCATCTAACTTTAACGTTCGGCGACCAGCATTATAATGCTTACCATTTATCTCTTCAAACTCTTTTCTCATCCGTCTTTCTTGCCGGAATACTTGCACAATATTCATACCTTGAATCGATTCATTTAACTTCGCATTTAAAATACTAAGTTGACTGCGTAATTCTAAATAAAAAGCTGAACTTTTCCGGCGATATACTGCCATAATCGTCACCATAATTGGAATCATGATAAGAGAACATAAAGCTAGTTTTACATCCAGCAAAAACATTGCTACTAATATTCCAATTAAAAATACAATATTTTTCACAAACGTCGATAATACACTCACATAAAAATCTTTAATTGCTTCTGTATCATTCGTTATGCGCGATACAAGTGTCCCAATTGGGGTACGATCAAAAAAACTTAGCGACAGCTTTTGCACATGTTCATATACTTCTACACGCATATCTTGCACAATTTTAAATGCAATATTTTGAAAGTATAATAGGTTTAAATACGTAAATAAAACTTTTAATAAATGGGCGACCATATATATAACAAATAACGTTATTAATGCCGATTGTTCAAAATTACGTGGAACTAAGTGTTCATCTAGAAATTGTTTAATTAAAAATGGCCCCATCATTTCAGTAACCGTTGCACCAACTAAAAATAGAAACGCTAGTGATAACAACCCTTTATATGGTTTCATATAAGAAAGTAATCGCCATAAGTCACTTCTCTTTTTCTCAGCCATTATATGCCTCCTTTCTCAACTAGCGCCTCTAACTGTTGACTTTCATACATCTCTTTATACCACCCCGTTTGCTTCATCAATTGTTCATGCGTCCCTCTCTCTACAATCTTTCCTTCATCTATAACAAGAATAAGATCGGCATGTTGAATCGCACTTAACCGATGTGCTGTTATAATCGTTGTTTTTTGTGCTCTTTCTCGTTTTAAAGCTGTTAAAATGTTTTCCTCAGTCTTGGCATCTACCGCAGATAAACAATCATCTAAAATTAAAATTTCAGCATCTGTTAATAATGCACGCGCAATAGAAATTCGCTGTTTTTGCCCACCTGATAAAGAAACTCCTCTTTCCCCTACTACTGTATCATACCCTTCAGGAAATTGAACAATATCATCATGAATACATGCAATTTCAGCAGCACGCACAATTTCCTTATATGACGCATTTGTTTTTCCAAATGCAATATTTTCTCCTATGCTTGTTGAAAATAAGAAATGGTCTTGCGGAACATAAGAAATAGCCGCCCTAACACTATGAAGTGTCATATTGCGAATATCTTGATTTCCAATTTTTAATTCACCATTAAAATGATCATACTCTCTAATCAGACATTTTAATAACGTCGTTTTTCCCGCACCTGTTCGGCCAACAACGCCTAATGTTTCTCCCTTTTTCAATTCAAAATGAATATCTTTCAAATTCAACACTTCATTTTTCTTATAAGAAAATGTATCGATTGCAAATGATACATCACCGCTCGCTACACGCTGTATTGCATCCTCTTTATTCACGACAGCTGAAGTTTGAGATAAAATTTTTTCAACGCGATCATATGACGCTCGCCCGCGTTCCATAATATTAAAAAGCCAACCAAACGCTAACATCGGCCAAACGAGAGTTCCTAAATATGTTGTAAAAGTAATTAACCCACCTACTGTCAATTCTCCTCGCACAACTAAAAGTGATCCGTAACAAACTGCGATTAGAAATGAAAAACCAACAATAAGGGCAATTGTTGGATCAAACAATGAATCAATACGAGCAACTAACATATTTTTATATACTACATCTTCTGACTTTTTTCGAAATGCTTGTAAGTCTTCTTTTTCTTGACCAAGTGAGCGAATTACCTTCACCCCACTCATACTTTCTTGTACTTTATCGTTAATTTCCGAAAATGCTTGTTGTGCTTTATGAAATCGTCTATGTAACAATGTACCATAATAATTTGTAGAAATTGCTACAATTGGCATAGGAAGGAGGCTAATTAACGTTAACTTCCAGCTAATCGTAAACCCCATTGCCATTAATACACACCCTCCTACAGCTAGAGAGTCAACAAGTGTCAATACACCAGAGCCAGCTGTTTGTTGAATCGCTTGAATATCATTTGTCGCATGAGCCATTAAATCACCTGTACGATGCGATTGATAAAACGAAGGGCTCATATTTGTAAAGTGTTCATATAACCTACTCCTCAATTGACGTGCTAATTTTAAAGAAGAACCGAAAATCATAATACGCCATATATAACGTAATATATACATTGTAATTCCAACAATGATTAAAAGCCCAACCCATTGTAATAACTTTTCGGCAGTTAATGTTTGATTATTAATCTCATCAACAATAATTCCAATTACTTTTGGTGCCACAAGCTCTAATAATGCTACTCCAAATAATAAAATAATTCCCGTTATGTACGCTCGCTTTTCTTGTTTAAAAAACCAAGCTAACTTAAAAAATACTTTCATGTTATCCTCCTCTCTTAAAATAAGCGATGTGTTCAGTTTATCAAAAATACAGAATTTTTAAAAGTTTTTAAAATTAGTACCTTCAAATGAAAAGGACATCCGTGCCGGATGTCCTTTTCGCGCTTATTTCATTTGCTTGTTCATCGCGCTCATCATTTGATTAATTTTCTTTTGAGACGGTTTTTGTCCCATTTGCATCATCATCATTTTTAACATTTGTTCATTAATTGGTGGATTTTTTTGTAAGTAGTTCATCATATATTTACGAGCGATAAAAAAACCTAACGCTACGCCTGCTAGTAATGCTACTACACCAACTAGAATACCTGACCAAATTGGCATATATTTTCCTCCTTCATGTTGTCTACCTTACAGTGTACTAAAACCTTTTCAATAAGACAAGATGATATTCGACATTTTTTATACATATGTTCGTGCTTGCTTGAGAGGATTTAGCCAACCATACTTCTTATTTTCATAATCCATTGCTAAAAATGTTAATTCACATTTTCTGAGCACCTCAAAAAAAGTTGTCTCCATTGAAACATTTCCAGAGGTATTCATTCGAATGTACTGTGGTTTCACCATTATTTCTCCGTATTCCGTCCCTGTATACAGCATATGTGTATGATATGTTCTATTATATTTCCCTAAATGGTGTAAAGCTTGTTCTAATTTATGATGAATTTTTATGACTTGTAAAGGCATCGTAATATACATCATCTGCTTATATAGTACTTTTTTTTCCGAAAGGGATTCAGATTCTGAAAATCGAACAAATAAATCAAAAAGCAAAGATTCACGACCAAAGTATGTCTTCGCAATATCTTCTTGAATTAAATACAATTCATACGTTTTCATTTTTCTCCTCCCGATCTGGACAATCTTTTTCTCTACATTATATAGAAGAATATGTGCAATGATTGTCTGACTACGGAAAAAGAAAAAACTTTTTCTGTCGAATTCAGTCATTTACATAGAAAAACCTCTCCATATCGGAGAGATTTTTCAAAGCTATTAAAGCATTTCTTTCACTTTACGTACAACGTTTTCTACAGTGAATCCGTACTCTTCCATAATCTTTTCACCAGGAGCAGATGCACCAAACATATCGATACCTAATATGTCGCCTTCAAGACCAACGTAACGATGCCATCCGAATGTAGCACCCATTTCGATTGCGAAACGTTTTGTTACTGCTTTTGGTAATACTGATTCTTTGTATTCAGCAGATTGTGCTTCAAAACGATCCATAGATGGCATGCTGACAACAGATGCATCTATACCATCTGCCGCCAACGCTTTTTGCGCTTCAATTGCTAAGCTTACTTCAGATCCAGTTGCAAGTAAGATGACATCAGCTGTTTCTTTCTTGCTTGCAGAAATTACATATGCACCTTTTGACACTTTCTCATAAGTATCTTCTTTTGCACCTTCTAATGTAGGAAGATCTTGACGAGTTAAAATTAATGCCGTTGGTGTTTTTGTAGATTCTAAAGCTAATCTCCAAGCCGCTACAGATTCGTTACCATCAGCTGGACGGATAACAGAAACATTCGGCATCGCACGAAGAGCTGCTAATTGTTCGATTGGTTCATGTGTTGGACCATCTTCACCAACAGCGATACTATCATGCGTGAATACATATGTCACAGGTAATTGCATTAATGCCGCAAGACGAATTGCTGGGCGTAAGTAATCAGAGAATACGAAGAATGTACCACCGTAAGTTTTTAAACCGCCATGAAGTGCGATACCGTTCATTGCTGCACCCATTGCGAACTCACGTACACCATACCAAATGTTTTTACCGCTGTAATCAGCTCTTGTAAAATCTTTCTCGTTATTCATATATGTTTTGTTAGAACCAGCAAGGTCTGCAGATCCACCGAAGAATGATGGTACAGCTTCTGCGATTGCATTAATAACAGCACCTGAAGAAGAACGAGTTGCTGTTTTTGATCCTACTTCATAAGTTGGTAGATTTTGTTCCCAGCCTTCTGGAAGCAGACCTTTCATCGCCATTTGTAATTCATTTGCTAATTCTGGGTATGCTTTTGCATATTCACCGAACATTGTGTTCCATTCAGCTTGTGCTCTTTCACCAACATCTTGCACTGTTTTACGGAAGTTTTCATATACTTCTGCTGGTACGTGGAAATCTTCTTGTGCAGTCCAAGCGTATGCTTCTTTTGTTAATTTTGTTTCATCTTTACCAAGCGGAGAACCATGCGAAGCTGATTTTCCTGATTTGTTTGGAGAACCGAAACCAATTGTTGTTCTTACTTCAATTAGCGTTGGGCGTTTTTCGTCAGCTTTCGCGCTTTCAATTGCGTTTGCAATTGCTTCAATATCATTGCCATCCTCAACGCGGATTACTTGCCATCCGTATGCTTTATAGCGATCTTCTACACTTTCAGAGAATGAACGATTTAAATCACCATCTAATGAGATATCATTGGAATCATATAATACAACTAGTCGTCCTAAGCCTAAATGTGCTGCTAACGAAGATGCTTCAGCAGACACGCCTTCCATTAAATCACCATCACCGCAAATTGCGTATGTATAATGATCTACAACATTGTATGCATCACGATTATATTTCGCTGCTAAATGTCTTTCTGCCATCGCCATCCCAACAGCAGTTGAAATACCTTGTCCAAGTGGACCAGTTGTTGCGTCTACACCTGGTGTATGACCGAATTCTGGATGTCCTGGTGTTTTACTTCCCCATTGACGGAAGTTCTTTAAATCATCCATTGTTACATCATAACCAGATAGATGAAGTAAGCTGTATAACAGCATAGAACCATGACCTGCAGATAATACGAAACGATCGCGGTTAAACCAAGTTGGATTATTTGGATTATGTTTCATAAACTTAGTCCATAATGTATAAGCCATTGGTGCTGCCCCCATTGGCATTCCTGGATGACCAGAGTTTGCTTTTTCAATCGCATCAATGGATAATGTGCGAATCGTGTTGATAGAAAGTTGTTCGATTGAATGTGACATGCTATTCTTCCCTTCGCTTATATTAGTAAACGTTTTATACATTTATATGATAGCTTCCCACGCAAGATTATACAACATGTATCGACAAATATGTTGATGTTTTTTTGTTTTTTATAAAAAAACAACGCAATCCTTTGAATGTATGGGCATTCAATCTGTCATACTTTTTCCTTGTTTTTATATTAAAAATAAAATAAATTATCCGTATATTTATACACAAATATCTTATTGCTTCATTTTTTATCTTTTCACCTACCTCTTCCCCTATAAAAATATGTATTGTTTCTGCATACTGAAACAATACATATCCGACTGCTATACAATTCGTTTTCTTATTGAACTTGAAAGAAAATCAACAATAATTACCATAATAATAATTCCAAGTAAAATGATTCCTGCCCTCGGCCAATTTCTTGAGCTTAATGCAAAAATAAGTGGTGTACCTATTCCGCCCGCCCCAATAACACCTAAAATCGCCGCAGATCGGACATTAATCTCAAAACGATAGAGCGTATAAGATAAAAAGTCGGGTAATACTTGTGGCCATACCGCATACCAAAGGATTTGAAAACGATTTGCTCCATTCGTCACCAAGGCTTCAATAGGTCCCTTCTCTATATTTTCAATTCCCTCTGCGTACAACTTCCCTAGCATACCGATAGAATGTAATCCTAATGCTAAAACACCTGCGAAAGACCCTGGTCCCACTGCTTTTATAAATAGCAGTGCCATAACTAATTCAGGGAATGTACGAATAAAACTAAGCACAAACTTTCCTATTGATGACATTCCTTTCCCTGCATTCATATTTTTAGCTGCCCAAAATGCAAATGGGATAGAAAGAAAAGCAGACACAAACGTACCTAATATGGCAATTGCTAATGTATCCACTAAACCGTGCAATAAATCTTCACCACCTGGTAAAGAGACATATGTCCAATCTGGATTCACGATCCCAGATAAAATCGCTTTTGTAATTTGTCCCGCTGTATCTTTTATCCCCTCAACAGGTATTCCTGAAAATGCCCATATATATAAGAGCATCAATGCAATAAAGATCATCCAACGATATAAACTCATTTGCTTCGGTTTTGGCACAATCACTGTAGGTTTGTTCATCATAATTTCTCCCGTAATACTGTACTTATATAATCAATTAACAACACAACAATAAGTGTATAAATAATAATAGAAGACGTTTGTTGATACTGTAAAAAACCAAGTGTACGGTCATAATATAATCCGATACCACCCGCACCAACTAAGCCTAAAACAGCTGCTGCTCGCACATTTACTTCAAACGTATATAATACATAGGAAACAAATTGCGCCATTACTTGTGGCATCACTCCATATACAATCCATTGCATTTTATTCGCTCCTACAGCTGTCATCGCTTCTAACGGACCTAGATCAATTGCTTCAATCGATTCGTACAATAATTTAGCAATGATTCCAACTGAAAAAAAGATAAGAGCGAAAATTCCCGGAAGCGGACCAATTCCAAAAATCGCAACAAAGATAGCTGCTAATAATAAATCTGGTATCGTCCGAATAAAATTTAGCACAAACCGAGCTGGGCCATATAAAAGAGCAGTTGTAAACACATTATTGGCTGCTAATACAGCAAGTGGAATAGATAGAATAGCTCCGAAAGTTGTACCAATAATCGCCATGCGAATTGTTTCTAAAATAGCAGTCGTAATGACTTGAAAGTAGCTCCAATCTGGAGGTACCATTTCCTTTAATAAATCGATCATATTCGGCCAGCCTGTTATAAGCTTCATAAATGATGCATCCACTTGTATGCCGCTACTCCAAAGTAATACAATCATTAAAGTCACTGTGAATATGTGCTTTAACTTCTTCGGCGGCTTCGGAATGTTTTTTGTATGAGTCATTGTTACATCTCTCATTTCGCCGCCACTCCTAGCAATTCATGCCGCTCAATAGAAGATCCATAAATTTCAGCAAATGTTTCATCTGTCGCTTCCTCTACCGTCCCGTCAAATACGATTTCCCCTGCATGCAACCCGATAATCCGCGTAGCATATTCCCTCGCTAATTCAATCGAATGTAAATTTACAATTGTAGTAATCCCAAACTCTTTATTGATCTGCTTCAAATCATCCATCACTTGTTTTGTAGTCAGGGGATCTAGCGACGCAACTGGTTCATCAGCTAAAATAATTTTTGCTTCTTGTGCCAAGGCTCGCGCAATTGAAACGCGTTGCTGTTGTCCTCCTGATAACTCATCAGCACGCATATATGCCTTTTCTAAAATGTTCACCCGCTCTAACGCTCGAAATGCAAGTTCTACATCTTCTTTCGGAAACAGTCCCAATACGGTACGCAATGTTGAATGGTACCCAACGCGTCCAGCCAACACATTTTTCAACACGGTAGACCGTTTTACGAGATTAAAATTTTGAAAAATCATTCCGATATCCCGGCGCATATGTCGTAATTCTTTTCCTTTTGCCTTCGTAATCGATTGTCCATCAATGATAATTTCACCTTCTGTAATTTCATGCAGTCTATTAATAGAACGAAGGAGCGTCGATTTCCCTGCACCAGACAACCCAACCATAACAATAAATTCGCCTGTATGAATTTTTATGTTGATCTTATTTAAACCTCTTGTACCATTCGGATATATTTTCGAAACATTTCGAAACTCAATCACACTTCTTACCTACTTTCTACTTGTTTTACGAAACAGAAAAACGGCTAACTAACAAAAACTACGTTACAGCTTCGTTAGTCGGCCATTCAACATTGGCAGTTCACCTATTCAGTTACTGTGTTTTTACTTTCTTTCCGTATTCACGAACGATATCAAATTTACTGTCATCAGACTTAACATATCCTTCATGTGAATAGACTTCCTTTATAATTTTATGCCCTTCTTCATCTTTTCCAATTTCAATAAAGGCATCTTGCAGCTTTTTGCTCCATTCTGCATCTAAATCAGAACGCACCGCAATTGTATCGTTTGGAATTTTTTCAGTGAACTTTATAATTTTTGTCTTATCAAATACATCTGGATAATCCTTTTTAACAATATTACGAGCATCTTGGAATACAACTGCCGCGTCAACATCACCGTTTAAAAGAGCAATAATAGACTGATCATGTCCCTTTAATGTAACTGGTTTCACATCTTTTAATGGATCAATCTCTTCCTTCATTAAAACTGCAGCTGGCCAAACATATCCCGCAGAAGATGTAACATCTTGATATCCGATTTTTTTCCCTTTCAAATCTTTAATACTATTAATATTTGACTCTTTCTTCACGACAAACTCAGATTTATAAAAGTCTACTAAATCTTTTGTAGGTTGACCTGTTTCATCGTCTACTCCAAATCGTTGCGCCTGTAATATGACATTGGCTGCTTTCTTCTCATGTGCCAACACGTAGGCAGTTGGTGGTAAAAAGCCTACATCTACCTGTTTAGATGCCATCGCTTCGACAATCGTATTGTAATTCGTGGAAACGCTAACTTTAACAGGAATATTGAGCTTATCACTTAACAACTTTTCAAGCGGCTTTGCTTTCGCCTCTAACGTATCTGCATTTTGTGAAGGAACAAACTGAACATTTAATGTTTTCGGTACATATCCTTTTTTCTTCTCTTCACTCTTCGTTGCACTTGATTCCTTTGTCCCACAACCACTTAGTAGACTGGCTGCTAGTATGGCCGTCGCCCCCATCATGAAAACTTTTTTTAACATGTGAAATCCTCCATTTTCTTATTCATAAAATGACGAGCTGTAAACACGTAGAAATATACCATAAAATTCCTAACACAAAGTATTATTTACAGAATCTTTACACATTCTAAACATTATATACAATCGTATTTATATTTATTTGTTATGATAAATGTATAAATAATATAAAAGGATGATTGAGATTGAAAGAACATCATACTGTACAAGTCAATATTCTACTTACAAGCGATATACATGGAACCGTTTATCCACTTCATTACCGAAATAACGAAAGCGCAGAAATTGGATTAGCAAAAATCGCAACACGTATCCAGCAGGAGCGTTCACAGCATAAACATGTCATCGTAATTGACAACGGTGACTTCATTCAAGGGACACCGTTTACTTACCACTATGCCACTTACGAAAGTGATAAAGATAATCCGATGACAATACTTGCTAACTACATCCACTATGATGCAGCCATTATTGGAAATCACGAGTTTAATTACGGAATGGACATACTAAATAAAGCCGTTTCACATGCTAATATGCCTTATCTCTGTGCAAATATTTTAGATAAAAGAACAAAAAAACCTTATTTTGGGAAGCCTTATTTGATCAAGCATATCGAACCAAATATAAAAATCGCTATTTTAGGAGTTACAACACATTACATTCCAAATTGGGAGCAACCGCATCATATTCAAGATTTACAGTTTGAAGACGCATTAGAAACAACAAAAAAATGGGTTTCTTTTATTTATAAGCATGAAGCACCTGATGTATTAGTTGTAGCTTATCACGGTGGATTTGAAAGAGATTTACAGTCCGGCGCACCAACGGAAACTTTAACAGGGGAAAATCAAGGTTTTGCCATGTGTCATGAAATAGAGGGAATCGATATCTTACTAACTGGTCATCAACACCGCTTCATCGAAAACGAAACAATAAATGGTGTAACTGTGTTACAACCTGGATGTAATGGCCATTCATTAGGGAAAGTTCAAATAGAATTGGAACAAAATAATAGTCGGTGGACCATCAAAACATGTCGTTCTGAACTGCTATCTGTAGAAGATGTTCCGGCAGATCATACGTTACTTTCACTCGTATCTGACTATGAAGAGCGAACGCAAAAATGGCTTGATCAACCAATTGGTACAATTGTTGGCGATATGAAAGTTCATGATCCGATGCAAGTTCGTTTACAGGATCATCCTTTTATCGAATTTATCAATAAAGTACAAATGGACGTAGCTGAAGTTGATATTTCTTGTACAAGTTTATTTCACAATGCATCTCCCGGATTCCCAAATGAGATTACAATGCGCGATATTGTTTCTAATTACATTTATCCAAACACATTAAAAGTCATTCGCATTACAGGACAAGATATTCTGGAAGCGCTTGAACGATCTGCTGAATATTTCTCATTGAATGAAACCGGAGAGATTGTTGTAACCCCTGCCTATATCAAGCCAAAGCCACAACATTATAATTATGATATGTGGGAAGGTATTTCATACATACTAAACATTTCAAAACCAGTTGGAGAAAGAGTTGTTTCCCTACATTACAAAGGAAAGCCTCTTTCTCTTACGGATGAGTATGATGTTGTTATGAATAATTACCGGGCAAGCGGTGGCGGGAACTACTTTATGTATCAAAATAAACCGGTTATAAAAGACATACCGATTGATATGTCTGAAATCATTGCAAACTATATATTGAAAAGAAAAGTGGTTGAAGCAACTCTCAATCAGAACTGGACGGTAATAAAATGAAGATCTAAAGAAACTACACCACTATATATTTCTATGAAAATAAAAAAGATGGGCTTGCCCCATCTTTTAATTTAGCTTGACATTATTTTTCTTTTTTAACGCTTTTAATTTCGCTGGGGTAATATCTTTCCCCTCTTCATTCACGATTTTAATTCCTTTTAATTCGTTTAACATGTTTTGGCGAAATCCTTTTAAATATTGTTCACGGAGCGATTGACGTTCCCGTTGTTCTTCTTCAGTTAAACCTTCATTCTTCGCTTTCCTCGCTAAGAAGTTAATGCGTTCAATGAGTTCGTGACTTAGCATCTCGAATCCCCTTTCTACTAAAAACTGATTATTATCATACAATAGTTAGTCTTGTTTATCAAGCAATTGCTTCGTATATTCCACATACCTGCGATGCACAGTAGCTTTAGAAACATCATATCCAAATCCACGAAGTGTCGCAGCAATCTCTTCAAAAGTTAATTCATTGCGGCGCAAACGAACAATCTCTTCAATCGGCACTTCTTTTTTCTCACGCCCCGTACTCAAGTGTCGGTTTTTCAAGTTTTTCTCCGGTCGAAATCCTCTTTCTACCGCTCTTTTCATGCCACGTTTAATCTTTAAGTTATGAATTTTCCTTTGATACTCTTCCACGATACTAATAATATCAAGTACCATTGAATCAGAATCAGACAGCTGCAATTCACCGTTATGTGTATGCGTATACACTTTTACTCCTTCTTTATATAAGCAATGCATTAAAGCAATCTTCGCATTTCCTCTGCCAAGCCTTGTTTCATCTTGAATAAGAAGTACCTCAATTTGCTCGTCCCGTATTATATCTAATATTTCCAATATTCCTTCACGTTCAATCGTGTAACCACTTGCTTGTTCTTCAACCACCTTTATAACATTCATTTGATATCGCTCAGCTAAATGCAACAATTCATCTTTTTGACGTGCCAATGATGTTTCTTGTGCCTCTTTCGTTGTACTTACACGAGCATAAATGATTGCATTCATTTGAAACCCTCTTCCTCTTTTTGATTTTTTTATTAGTTTAGCATAAATCTCTTACATGTTCGAACTTATGTTTGTAGAATGTTTTTTCACATGGTATACTTATGAATAAGAAAAACGAAAAAACGAGGTGTTAAAAAATGAAAAAGTTAACCAAACGCCAGCAAGACATTCTCGACTTCATTAAACTGAAAGTACAGGAAAAAGGTTACCCGCCTTCCGTACGTGAAATTGGTCAAGCAGTCGGCCTTGCTTCTAGTTCTACAGTGCACGGACATTTATCACGTCTAGAAGAGAAAGGATATATTCGACGCGATCCAACGAAACCGAGAGCGATTGAAATTTTAGGAGAAGAAAGAATCGAAATTAGCACACAATCTGTTGTTCAAGTACCAATTGTCGGAAAAGTTACAGCTGGTTTACCGATTACAGCTGTAGAAAGTGTGGAAGAGCATTTCCCACTCCCTGCAAGTATCGTTGCTGGAGCTGATCAAGTATTCATGCTACGAATATCTGGAGATAGTATGATTGAAGCTGGTATTTTTGATGGAGATTTAGTTGTTGTTCGTCAGCAACATTCCGCAAACAATGGTGAGATTGTCGTCGCTCTAACAGAAGATAATGAAGCCACAGTTAAACGCTTTTATAAAGAAAAAGATCACTTCCGTCTACAACCAGAAAACTCTTCTTTAGAACCAATTATTTTAAATACCGTTTCTGTTATCGGAAAAGTAATTGGTGTATATCGTGACCTACATTAAAAAATAGACCGAAATGGTCTATTTTTTAATGTACGTTAATTATACCATCGTCCATAGCTGTTTTCCTCTCAATTTGCACACCGTCATTTCTAAATGTGACGTCTCTGGCATCTTCCTTAAAAATCTGTACTTTGCATGAACAGTCGCGTTTTAACGTTCTTTCCTTTCCATTATATAAAACGAAAATGATCTTCACTTGTCTATGTTTAATTCACTTGAATGCTAACATCTCCCGCAGCTGTTTTTCCCGTGATTTTCACACTACCATCGCCAAATGTAACATTCCTGTCCTCTGTTTGAAAAATTTCTACTTCTCCTGCATACGTCTTACCGCTCACAACTGCATTCTGAGGCTTCTCAAGTAAACGAATATCTATGTCTCCCGCTTCTGAATTTGCTTCTAAATCGTATTTTGCATCATGATCCATAACCTTTACATCTCCCCTAGCTGTTTTGGCAACGACTTTACCGTTCGTTCTGTTTAGTTCCACTTCTCCTGCTTTTGAAGAGCCTTCTACTGTTTTTGCTGACACTCGCTCCATTGCAACATCTCCAGCAAGAGTTAAGGCTTCTACACGTTCACTCTTCACCTCACTTATTGTAATCTCACCTGCAGATGATTTCATTTTTATTTCTTGATAAGTACGCTCAGGAACAACAACCGTTAGCTTTGTTGCTTTAAACCCCGAAGATAAAAATGAAAAGTCAAATAAAAATCCTTCTTTTGTTTCCCCTTTTATTCCCAAAACATCTCCTTCTTCATTAACACTCACTCTTTGTTTTTCAATATTTCCTGACTGTTTCACATAGAAAGAAGAATCCTTTCCTTTTTGAATCACAATATCTCCAGCATCTAATTCAATATCTACATTTTTAATTGCCTCATTTTTTATAACTTTTTCCGTTTCTTTCTGCTCCGCCGCATCTACCATCTCCGAATATGTTTGTGATATACCAATAATGCCAACTACAATACAAACAATGGCTACTAACATTATTTTTTTCATCTTATTTTTCCCCTCTAATCATTTTGAGATTCCAATTGACGTAACGTATACAAAGATTTTTAAACCATTTTGTACAGTAGTAAGCACCGATACATACTAATAATCCAATCCCAAAAAATGTAATAGAAACAAATATATCAAGCCATAAAAAAGTGCCAGTTAGTATCTTAATCACGACTAGGAATGGTGCTATAACGGAGGAAATCCCTCCAATCCACAGTGAGAATATAAAACTTACAATTGTAATTAAAGGTCCTAATACAATAATGAAGTTTAATAAACTAAGCCCAACTACCGACGTAACAGCTCTTGTTATATTTGATGCAGACGGATCTTTTTTCATCTCATCAAAACGATATAAGGCTAACATCTCTTTTGCAATCGCTTTTGGCGAGCCAAGTCCCTTTATAATTTCTGCTTCTGTCTTCCCTTCTTCTAACCCAAATCGAAAATGTTCCTCATAGTCATATAGAATATCTCTTCTTTCTTCTTCTGGTAGCTTTCTAAGATGTGTTGATAATTCCTGAAGAAATTGCTCTTGATTCATATCATTACACCCCTTCAATAATTTCCTGTACCCCTTTAGCGAAATCACGCCATTCCGTTACAAGTAAATGTAGTTGTTCTTCTCCTTGATCTGTTAATTGATAATATTTACGCGGTGGTCCTTCCGTTGATTCTTTTAAATATGTTTGAAAATACCCTTCTTTCGTTAATCGGCGTAACAACGGATAAACGGAACCTTCTGATATTAAAAATTTATTAGAAATCTCTTGAACAAGTTCATACCCATAACAATCTTTTCTTTTAACAAGTGCCAGTACACAAAGCTCCAGCACACCTTTCTTAAACTGGACGTTCAAAGACAATCCTCCTTTTTATCAGTACTAATTAATGCAAGGTACTTACACTAACCATAATATACCATTTACTACTATTTATTACAAGGTACTGTTGACTATTTTACAGGAATATTGCATGACCATTATTATAGGTCGAAAGAACACCTCAAAAAAAAAAACGATAATTCCTTAATGAAGGACTTACCGTTTTTCACTAAAAATACTATTCGTAACTGTATATTAAAAATTTCATGTTTTGAAAAACTCCTGATAAATATATTTCTTACTATATATCGTTCATACTGGTATACCCCTCATCCCATCGACTGTTGCACCTGTTTTTGCTTCAACCTTTCTTCTAACACATGAATCATAAATAAGAAATGCTCCGCCTCCCTTACAACATGATCCGCTAATAGTGGATTAATTACATTGCGAATTTGACATGTTTGAATAAGTTCCAATCCTGCTTTTTTGAAATTTCTCAATTCAACTGTAGCGTTTTCACTATCTTTATTCATCTTTCCGATAATGGGGTATGTTGGTTGTTTCTGATATAACATTGATTCTACATCTCTAGCTTGACTAAGAAGAACTTCGAAATCATCACCAAATTTTAAAGCGGTATGAACTAAATTTCGTTCTGATTGATCAAGTAATGAGGCAATAAAACGAGAATGTTCCATCATAATTCTTAACCAAAATACATTTTCACTAATGATCGCATCTTGAATTGGATCCATTTTCCCTTCATTAAATTTCTGAAGTGTTCGTATAAAATACTCTGCTTCTCGCGCAATATGATCTACTAATAACGGAAAGTTAAACCCACTTACTTTACAATTAATAATTAAAATTAAAAGATTTCTTTTATAATTACGAAATGCATAAACGAGCTGGATACTTTCTTCATTTAATTGCCTGACTGCTTGAACAGTTTGAGGGATAGAAAACGCTTTTTGTAAATGTCGATCAAAAAGATGAAAAAATTGATCCACCTGTTGAATTAAGTTAGTGTCTTTTCGGTTAAATCCTTCACCAAGAAAAAGTGCGTGCTCCTTCATAATCCTTAGCCAAAAGCGATTTTCAGTTAACGATCTCTCAATAAATAATTGTTCTGTTAATGATTCAGAAGGTGCAGCTTTCAATTCTGGCGGAAGTAACATCGCCCTCTGCGTATCCATAACAAAATGACCAGGAATCGATTGTTGTTCCTCGTTCGTCATAAAAATCCCCCCTATGCCCTAAAAACACCATTCCAACATGATATATATGAAAGATTATGATTTCCTATACCTTTCAACATCCACTTAAAAACTTCCAAATATATTGTTTTAAAACGTTCACACCTCAGCATGCGTTCCTTAATTATTTATTACCTGGAGCAGGCTTACGATGCTTATGACCATTATCTTCTGTTGTATAAAAATCATAATAATGAACATGCATTCCATTTCCAACTGGAATCGCCGGCCCTGAGTACGCTTTATAGTAATGAGTATGCTCATCCTCAAATACAACATAACCTTCTGTATAATGTACATGTCTATCCTGCGTTTGAATTGGGGGAGAAGATACATCTAAACATTGATGTACATGCCCTACATCTACAGATGTATAATCTACAGACCCCTGATTATGACTCGGTACAAATCCAGAAACAAAATCAACCTTCCCTACCCTGTTCACCCCACTCACTCCTTGTCCATAGAAATAAACTCTATACATGTATATGTTTAAAATTAAAATTCATACCTCGAAGTTCCGGTACTTACTAGAGATTGATTTTATTGGGAGAGCTAGCCCTCCCCATGCGCAAATTTCATAACTTACACTTTAAGTTATGAAATTTGCGCGACTTAAGAAGCGATCCATTGCTTTTTCGTTTCGGAACTGTTCTTTTTTTCCTTAACAACAAATAAGACTCCACCCAGATTACGGTAGCGCCTACGAGAATTGCTATTGGTTTAATCATTAACAAGTATATCCGTCCCCTTCTTCAACATGTACGAGAAACTCAAAATAAATACGACATTAAATATAATAATAGAAGACCACATATTAACATGATATTCTTTACTTGCAATTAAATTATAAATGTTATGGACCAAGAAATTAGCGCCTATAATCATTCCACCTAATATTGAACTAATTAATATGCTCATTAAATAAAACTTGAGCTTCTGAAACATTTTTCATATCCCCCCTTTTCTAAACGAAACTTGGTTTAAGTTTTTAGAAAATAATAGCATCCATTTTCTATGTATTATTAAACCTATAGTTTAACTAAGGTTATTTTAAGAAAGCATTACCTATTCAAATGTCCATTTTGTGCACTCACTAATCGCCTTAACACTTAGAAGAACTCAACTATGGAAGTTCTACTTGAGTATATGTTTATATAAAGGCTGATCTTTCCATGTAGTTTTTTATTTTACTCAAGGGGAGTGTGAAAGAAAAAAGTGTATGTTAGTAACGAAATGAAATATACAAGTGCATTTGAGGAGAAACGCCGTCCCATAAATTACGCCATACATATGCTACGAATCACTATAAAGAAAACAAGGATTTAGTATTGCTATGTGATCAACTTGGTCATACCTCAGTCGAGGTTACTAGTATCTATACAAATATTAATAAAGATAAAAAACGTAAGGCTGTTGATCGTTTAGAAAGAAGGCAATTTGAATAATAACTGGTTCATGGGATCCCACCAACCACACGACATAAAACCCACGTTAAGACATTTTCTAGAAAGTGAAAACCCTGATTTTTGTACGCTAAGGAATGTAAAAGCGACTTGGGGGATTCCCGACGGCACTGAAAGCATGAACATCACTTTCTAATTTCAGAAAAATTAAATCAAAAAGGAATTGCTGACGAATTCAAAAAGGCAATGAAAACAGAAATCTCGTATTTTGATAGAGAAGACCTACATGAATATGTACAAGAATCGGCTAAAGAATTAGTGGTTTTATTCCATCAAGACAATAACTGTTCAAAAGCAAGTAACTATTTTTATCTTAGCCATCTAGCAAAAGAACAAAACTTTGAAAAGAAGGCTTTAAAATGAAAAAAGTAATTTTTAGCTTAATTGGATTAACAGCTGCATTCACATTTGCGTTTAATTCTAGCCATGTAACTAATACACAGAAAGCGCTTAGCGAGGACAAAATTGTACAATATGCTCATAGCCATACGGGTGCATAATATGAATGTTATAAAGTGGCCTTTGGTTGTCTCCAGCGAATCTACTTACCATAAAAAAATTCTTCATTTTTAAATTAGAATCCTTTGAAATTCGATTTACTTTTTCAAGAATATGATTTACATTTATCATTTAATCTCCTATATACATTACAAACCGTTCAAACTTCTCTCCACTCCCAGAAATTTTTCAACACTCTCTAATATTCCTTTTTTATTCACTCCCCCAAACCATAGAGTTTCACCCCCACACGACGAGCTAGCATTCCAAACAAAAAGGAATGGAAGACCAAAAGATAACATCAAAACAAAGAAATAACTAGTTTTTCCTTTCAGGGCATGCCAGTTAACGCAAATTTCGTTATAGGCAGTGATTGTGAATATATTATTCATTTCCCTGCACAAATTCATTTTCGTTATGGATTTTTTGAAATACGATTCTGTTAAGTACAAAAAAAGTGCAAAGTTTTTTGAATAAAAGCAAAAAAAGGTGATTACATTAAACATTTATTACAGTCAAGAATATTTATAAAAATATGAGTATGAAATCAACTTTATGTAATGGCGGAGGACTTGATGTGGATATAACTCAAAGTATGGCCAGAATAGTTGTTAATGGGAAAGACCTTCCTTTTACTTCAGTTAGAACTTCCAGATGGCATATTGGACCTGTGGATGATTTAATTGTTTCAACCAAGCAGAGAGTAGAAGCGTTTTATCAATTTATGTGGTCACAAGTGCCAATGATGATTGTAATGTATTTTCTGCAAGGTGCGGAGTATGTGAGATTTACTCAGATTATTGGAATTAATGAAAGTATAACAGGAGAATATACCTATTATTTCTCTTGGGGATAAACCGAATTTAAAGTAGCGAATTCGCTGCTTTTTTATTTTATAAAGAAATTACCGTAAGGAGGAAGTATGCAAATTGGATCTGGTTGAAAAATATAAGGTCAGTGTTAATACCGTTAAGTCATGGAAAACCAAATACAAATGGGATAAAAAAGAAATTACAATGACAGAAATCGCAAATTTAATCAAGAACATGTACCGTCATCATTACACACCTCAAACGATTTCAAATATGACAAAATCTGTTTCTAAACAAGTTAAAACGTTTCATCAACGTCCTTTACCTACTCGCTATATATGCGTGTAGGTAGATGCAACCTATATCATATGACGTCGTAAAACGGTGTCAAAAGAAGCTATTTATATCGCTGTTGGTATTTGTGAAAACGGATCAAAAGAAGTGCTTGCGTACACGATTGCGCCAACTGAATCAGCGTATAACTGGCAAGAGCTTTTAGAAGAACGCAAAGATCGCGTGATGTAAAGGATATTTCAGATGGCTTAAAAGGCATGATAGATGCCATCTCAAACATCCTTCCAAGGTTGGCAAAAAAAACGAAATGCACCTGCAGAAAAACCAATCGCATCGCTACATAGTTTAGTAACGCGTAACTCCACTGATATCTTGAATTTTTTTACGCCATCATCAAATTTTTCAACTCCATTCATAACGGAACAATTTAAGATTTGAAGCAATTAACTTCGCCATAAATGGTTGACTTGCTGTTAAAAGGAGAGCCCTGTTGTCTTTTATGATGCGTTCATATTGTTCCCACAATGGTTCAAATGGAATAATTCCACCCCAGTTGCATGCAGTAGTTCCGTAAGGCAAGTTACACAAAATCATATCAATTGATTTATTCTTAATTATTTTCATGCCTTCCAAGCAGTCCATACTAAATATTCGATTCAACATTTCTATAACCGTACTTTTTATGTAGTTTCTTAGCATTTTATAAAAAACACAAGGAAACTGTCCACTGTCGTTTGCACGCATAAAAATACGTGTTACAATATTTATAAAAAAATCTCCGTTCCACATCCCCGTAAAGATTTAGACGTTGGACTTACACAAGAAATCTTGAAACAAACCGAGCTGAAATAGCCCCCCTGCTTATAAAATGAACGCTAATAAATATTATATATATTAATTTTAAATTCATAAAACTAATGGAGGAAACACAAATGAAAAAAGATTATTATGCATTCCCTGCTGTCTTTAAATTTCTTGATAATAAAGAAATTTTAGTAACATTTCCCGATCTGCCAAATGTTATTACAAACGGTTTTAGTCAAGAAGAAGCCTTAAAAATGGCTAGAGATGTATTAGGTGGTTCTTTATCAATAATGGAAGAAGATAATACCCCTATCCCTTCGCCAACCCATATAACAGATATAACAGATTTAAACGATAATGAGTATGTTTTATTAGTCGATGTCAGAATGCCACCGTATAGAACGACCGACAATGTTAAATTGAAAAAGAAAACATTAACTATCCCAGAATGGATCGACAAAGAAGCTGTAAATAAAAACATCAATCAATCAAAATTGCTTACTGAAGCCTTAAAAGAAACATTAGGTTTCAATGATAATACACACACACCTTAAAGAGGCTGGGACATAACTAGCTTCAATTCGGATTTCTCTATTTTTGATTCTGGTGCAAAAACTATTTGATGAAGACATAGAACCTACATGGTCTGTTCCATTACAGATTATGATGCAACTCCAAACAACTTATGTATGAATTTTACTTCATTTTGGACAGACTTCACCCGTTGGTGAAGTTGTCCCTTTTTCCTCATACGCATCACTTCAATGCCACTCAATATAGAATTGGCTGTTTCATATGACTTGAATCCCAACATAGAACGCACAGGCTTCTTTAATGAAACGATGATCTTGTTCCACTTGAATAGATTTTGCTTTTCCATACTGATTATCATGTCCTGTTTTAGAGTACTAGTCTCAGTATATCCAAGTTTAGAAGATTACTTCCAGGTATTTTAAAGTTTTTGCACCAGAACCACTTATAATATTAATAGGCTAACAGGAAGAAAAAAGATGTTTTAAAAAGATTTTGACATTTTTATGATCATTGCTCCATTAAAAGAATCAAATTGCCCTTTAACGAAATAATCCCAATTGCTTATTCTAACGATTTGACATTATTAGCTGCTCAAACTCTTGTAACCCTACTTTTTCACCGAATAAAATCTTTTCTAAAGTAAGAGTTAACAAATATGGTATCTTGTTTAACTCGTTATTCGTAAAGTCTAGGTTATTTAACATTACTATAGCTTTGTTACTATCCTTATAACTAATTAAAACTGAATAATAACCTGCCCAATATCCATCGTGAAGAATAATCTTCTTATATTGAGGATGGTTTTCTATTTTCCAACCAAGTCCATATCCCCCGGAATTTTCATGCAAACATGGACAATATCCATTCGCAGCTTCTCCTTTAATGAAAACTGAATCTATAATACTTTCCTTGGTTTGTTCTGATACTAGGTCATTATGATAAATAGCACGCTCCCATTTCAGCATATCATCTACGTTGGATTTTATACCTCCATCACCTTTAACACCATCGAAGAAGTAAACATACTTGTGTTCTTCCATTTCATTTGGAAGCCTATACAAGTCCTGTTCCCAATCATAGATAAAACCTAACGAAAAATTTTCAATGTCGTTATTTAAAAATTGTGAATGTGTTGATGTATTGAACATATTTAAAGGTGTAAATATTCTTTTCTGTAAAAACTCTCCGTACCCCATTTTAGCAACCATTTCTATGATTTCTGCAAGTAATACATAACCAGTATTACAATACTCCCACTTTTCATTCACATGAAATAACACTTCGGGCTTCTCAACTTTCAAAAATTCAACTATATCTTTATTCGTTGCAATTCTATTAGGGTTCCAGTTAGCTGGATTTTCAAACCATTCCATGTAATCTGGAAGTCCAGAAGTGTGATTTAACAGATTTTTAATAGTAATGTTTTCATAAGAAAGAAAAGGGAAAAACTTTTTAAGATTATCATCTAGCTCTAGTTTTTTCTCCTCAATTAGTATCATAATTGCCATTGCTGTAAAGCTCTTCGAAATCGAGGCAATTTCGAATACTGCATCAAGAGACTGTTGACTTGAATTATTTCTCTTGCCAATTGCTCTCTTGTAAAATGCTTTACCTTCCTCAGATAATAATATCACCCCGCTAAATAGCCTATTTTGTTCTAAGAAATCTAATACCTTATCTAGCTCTTTACGCTTCAAATTTTGTCCATTCATAATTCAATGACCTCATTTATGATTTTTGTATTTAATATGAGATACATTATTATCAGAGAGGCGTACCTCTTATTGTTGATTATATAAAGTTGAAAATATTTAAAAAGTTAACTTCTCTTTTTTATGAAATGATTATTCTACCAAACTACCTCTCATAATAATTATTCCAAAATTTAGAAACTTTAACAATCCCTTTATTCAAGATATAACCGTTTATTGAACAAGAAAAACCCCTGTATATCAACTTAAAATTTTCAGTCAAACCTTATTATAAACGTCGCGACTTTATTTTAAAGCTCCAAAAATAAAATTGTATTCACAAAATTCTTTCTTGTAGAAATATGCAGAAAGAATGGCATTTTGGGATACATTCTTAAAATTAGAGTATACACTGTTAGAAGAAACATTAATGCAAATGGATTTTGGAAAGATTGCCGCACAAAACATTCCTTATTTTAGAATGTATGCGGCACGTGTACAACAATTGTTACAGAAACGCTATAAAGAGGTTTAAGTGAATAAAAATGAGGTGATAAAGAATAATCATGTTCGGAATTGGGCTGTCAGTTTTGCTGATAGCCTTTTTATTTCTCCAAGTATATCCGTTCCATGAACAAAAGTTAGAACAAAGAAATTATGATGAATATGAAATCTGGCTCATTATTTGGACATGGGTATGTCTCTATGTTTCGCACCATTTTTTACAGGAAAACACATGGCAATGGGTAGTGAAAATCATTGGTGCAACTTTTTTTACAGACTTTTCAATTGGATGTGTTGGAAAACAAAGTATATATGATTTTCAACACAAAAAGTTTCCATTTCAAAAAAATGACGTTTCAGATTCGTTTGTAATCGAAAGTTGATAATTTAAAATAAAATTCACCATGTTCAATTTCATCCGGAATATGATTCAATAGTTCCTCGGCTTTGTTATAATGTTCCCTTGCACTTGTGAACTGGTTCTGGTGCAAAAACTTTAAAATTTCCGGGAATAATTTTCCAAACTGACAAACTTTGAAATTCTGGATACGATAGTACATCTCTAAACCACTTAGGATCTTCCCTTTCATTTTTGATAAATGCTGCAAAACAGTAGATTGAGGTATGTGTAATAGTTCAGTTAACTGTGTTACATTGCAGATTTTATGACGCATTAATTCTTCTACAATTTGTATCCTTACTAGATGTGACATAATTTTCAGTAATTCTGCGTCCTCTTCTGGAATTTTATATGTTTCTTTTTTTATTTTGAATTGTTGTTATTATATTATCTCCTTTTTATTTTCTATTTGAATTTTTTAGGTACCATCAATGTTTTTGTGTAAATGACTTTTTAACCTTTTCAGATAAAACGTCACTTTTGGTACAAAAATAACTGTATTTGAAGGTTTGATTTTACGCTTCAAATTCCTCAAACATCGCTACTAATGCTGCACGTGCCTTATTAAAACCGATGTGGCAACGCGTGGCGAAGCGTTAATTATAGTGCTCAAATTACGAGACTCGGAATCGTTCCATTGACTCTTCATTTTGAAACTGTTCTTTACGCTTTGTGTATTTTTTTACTTTTCCGTATAAAGACACACGTTCATCAACAGTCATAGAGTGTTGTTCACCAGTAGAACCACTAATTAACAATGCTGGTACATTGTACTTCTTATAATAATTAATTAATGATGGGATACCTTCTAAATGCAGATTACCATCAGTAGAAAATGGCGTAACCATTGCAACACTAAAAGAACCAAAAGGATTTTTCATTTTTTACTCCTTTACTATTTGCATTTTGATATGAAATAAAAATATTTATAAATATTCCTCCAGCTGAAAGAATTGGAATTGGAAATCAAAACAATAAGATTACGATTACTTTTTTAAATTCTCCTTCATTAAAAAGGAAATATTTTGCTCATCTTCATTTGATATTTTTTCTAGTTGATTAACAATTAATTCTCGTCTGTGTAATGGTTGGTTTTGACTCAACTTTTCTTTTCCCTCAATTTTGATAATTTTAATTTTGAATCCTTGAATACCTTTGTTCATCCCGGAGAGATAAGTAGTGTCTAGATCTTTTAATTTATATGAACTATTAGGAGCTTCATACTTCAATACCATGTCATGTAAGGAATCCATTAATTCATGTTCATTTTCAATAAATTCGAATTCTCCATAGACATGAACAGTCACATAATTCCATGTGGGTACTGCTTGGTTGGTCTCGTACCAAGAGGGAGAAATATAACAATGCGGCCCATGAAAAATAGCTAAAACTAATTTATTTTCAATATCTTTCCACTGAGGGTTCTGAAGAGCAAAATGACCATATAAATAAGTGTTCTCTTTATTTAAAAGTAGTGGTAGATGTGTTGCAAAAGGTATATCTTCATGCATTGAAACTAATGTTGCAAAGCTGTTTTTATGTATTACATCGTAAGCAACTTTTAGTTTTTTCATTTTAAATATTTTAGGAATGTACATAAAAAATCTCCTTTCAATTTGTATATAAATTTTTTAGTACAACAGGCAAGCGGTTCACAATTATAACAACCTTTGATAAAGATAGTAATATACAAACTGACATATAAAAAGGTACAATTTTTAATAAATATACATGTCAAAGGAGTCAGGAAATGAAAAATACTATTTTTGCTTTTAAAGGCGATTCCCCAAAATATATACAGATCTATGAGCAGTTTAAAGTATTTATTGAACGAGGGGATATATCCGCTGGGGAACAATTGCCGTCGATTCGACAACTTGCAGAATCTCTTCAAGTGAGCCGTAATACGACTTTAATGGCTTATGATCAACTTGTAGCTGAAGGCTACATTCGTGGAGAAGGAAGAAAAGGTTATTTTGCAAATGAAATTGAACCTTTTTTATCTCAAGAAATGTTAATCCATTATGATAAAAAGAAACAAGAATCGTTACTATCTTCTTTTATTGACTTTAAGGCTGGTGCAGTAGATCAAGTAAACTTCCCATTAAAAATATGGCGCAGAATTTCTAATAAGGTGTTAACTTTACAGGAAACTTTTCAATACGGGGAACCCTTTGGGGAGACATGCCTGCGTGAACAAATATCCACATACTTATTCCAATCTCGTGGTGTGAAAACTGAACCGAATGCCATTATTATTGGGGGAAGTACCCAGCAAATGCTTATATATCTTGGACAAATACTTAAGGATGATTTTCAAAGCGTTATAGTTGAGGACCCCGGTTATGATGGTGCTAGAGAAGCTTTTAAATTAAATCGTTTTGCTCTTGAAACTTTACCAGTTTATGAAACAGGTGCTGATTTTTCACAATTAGAACATATGAAATCACGATTAATTTATGTAGCGCCTTCTCATCATAGTCCCTATGGGGTAAGTATGCCTATTCAGCAACGACATTCATTAATTTATTGGGCGAAAAAAAAGCAAGGATATATTATTGAAGACGATTATGATAGTGAATTTCGCTACACGCAACAACCATTTCCAGCTCTTGCTTCTATTGATTCTACAAGGGTAATTTATCTAGGGAATTTCTCAAAGGCATTTCTTCCGGGTATACGCATGAGTTATATGGTATTGCCACAGCCAATTTTAAATCGTTACAAAAATCAATTTCTTCATTTCGAAAGTACCACTTCTATTCTTAGCCAATTTACCATGGCCAAATTTATGGAAGAAGGAGAATGGAACAGTCATATTAAACGAATGCGTATTGTTTATAAAAAGAAGATGCACCACTTAGTATCAGTATTAAAAGAACATTTCAATGAGAATGTATCTATTATTGGTGAACAGTCGGGTTTGTATTTATTAATTAAAGTCCATTTGAACCGTTCAGAAGAATGGTTAATTCAACAAGCCCATTTGTATGGTGTTAAAGTGTATCCGACCACGCTCTACTTTATAAAAAACACATCCAAAAAACCAATTATTAAACTGGGCTTTGGTAATCTTTCTTACAATGAAATTCAGATTGGTGTAGAACTTCTAAAAAAAGCTTGGTTGTAAAAATCCCCCTGTAGTAGTTAGGCGTTTCTAACATCTATGGGGGGAGTTCGCTTTATAAAGATGATAGTTTAAAGATAAGGCTTAAATGATACTGAATTATAATTATTTTTCTCATACAATTCCATTATACAAGTTGCTATTTGTTGGATACCAAGTTCTATTTTCTTTTCATCTACTTGTGAAATGCTTAATCGGATTGCTTTCTGTTTCTTTCTATCTATATACATTCTAGAAGCATTATCGACATAGATATACCTTTCTTGCAATAGATAAATCAATTTATCTACATCTATTTATGGAGGTAAGAAATTGGTCATATAAAAACCCCTCTTGGGTTTTGTAAATGATATACATTTCGGTAAGTATGTTGAACAAGCATTTATTAGCATCTTCATTTTGTTTGTATACAATTGTTTTACTTTTTCTAAATGATAGTTAAACATACCTCTTTTTAAATAAATTTCTAATGCCCCTTGTGAAAGTGCCGATGTATTAAAATCAGTGTCGAATTTGTAACTTACAACGGAATGGATCATTGTTTCAAGAAGTACAACCGTAGCAATGCGTAATCCTGACAAAAATGCCTTTGAAAAGCTCTTAATATATATATTTCTTTCATTAGGTTCATAAGTAAACAAAGGATCTGCTTTAGAATCAACATCTAATTCTGCTAAGTAATCATCTTCAACAATGTATACATCATATTTCTCTGCAAGAGTTACGATTCTTTTCTTCTCTTTATTTGAATAGTGATGACCAAGTGGATTATGGAATCTTAGTACGATATAAAAGAATTTTATGTCATTGTTTCAGAATAGAGATTCTAGCCGTTCGAAATCTAATCCATCGTTAAGTCTATTCCTAGTATCTCACATTAATTTAGTTGTAAGGTGTCTATCATGCCAAAATATGTTAGCTGTTCAATTAATATTTTTTCTTTCTATTTGGGAACGGAATATTTGATAATATATGTAACGCTTGTTGTGATCCAGAAGTAATGACAAGTCGCTCAGGTTTCGTGAACACTTGTAAACCCTGTAAATACCTCGCCAGCTCTTTTCTTAGCGAATAGAGCCCTTGTTGCTAGCTGTACGTAAATCATTGTGCTTTATAGTGATCAATTGCTTTGTTTATACAATGTTGAAAGTCTTCATATGACATAGACTTTTCATCAGGTCCAGCAGATAAAAAATCAATTTTTTCGTCTGGACTAGGTATTTGATAATCATCAATAAGGGGGACAGCCCATCTAGTTCTTGAAGAATATTCAACATCATGGGCTTTGCTTCATTAAATATTTGATAGAAACGTTGGCTAGTTGCTCCTGTCCAATTGGCAGCTATATATTCTGCTGGATTATATAAATTTTGATGTATTCTTTAACCGTTACATATTTACATTATTGTTACTTTACATAAAATATGTGTTTAATCATTTTCTTAGAAAGACAATAACCACCTATCATTTTTAGTGATAGATGGTTATTAGAATGTTAAATTCTTTCCGTATTTTCATCTTTATTAAGCACTTCAAATCACGCCCTCAATCCAAAAATATCCCTATTATATACTTTTTTTAAATCAAACTCTTCTAATTCTAATGTCTTCAGTATATTCTTTTTCGTATCTTCTACTTTTTTATTTGACATTAAATAGGAAAATATGTTTTTCAAATCATTTAAAAGATACAAAGGGCTGATCACTGTTTTTATATCTTTCTCATCCGTCAAGGTAGTAAGTAAAAACTCATAGTATTTTATTGACTTCCAATTTATATAATTTTCATCCCTTTTCAATGACTCAACATGTTCCTCATAGTACTTTTTTAATTCACTAATTTTACAGCTTCTATCAATATTTGATGCAGCGCACTAACTGTAGATCGGATTTCATCTACACTATACATTAATGGCTTCTTTATAGAAGATCCCCGTTCAATTACTTCATCATCTAAGTGCTGTATATCGAGTGAATGTTTCGTTTTAAGCTTGTCATAAAATGCATTTCTTAAATTAATAATTCCCCTTTCTAATACCGGATTACTCCATTTACAATTTAATTGCGCATCATAAAAATCGTCATATCAGTTTTAACCAAACACACTGAATAGAATCAGAGGCTTGGAACACTTTTATTTTAAGAAAAAGAATTTAAATCATAATGATACATCTTAAAGTCTTTTTCAAATATCTCTTGAACCAACTGAATAGTTTCTGCGTCATAAAAACTATCATAAGTAGGTAATCGTGGAAAAAGAGGCTTGGTAATATCAGCTTCTGCATAAACTCCTTTGTAAATCATCTTACTACCTTGATAATGCCAAGATTTTGATAATAGATCTAATGGTGATTTTTTCAATTTATATTCCTCTTCTAGTTTTGAAATCTCTGTGTTGAAATTTTCTAGATAAATATAGTTTGTAACAAATTCCTCTTCCCCTTGTATGTATTGTTGGGTAAAGTGAGAATCCATTTGATCTAATTGGGTCATGTGTGCTTTTAAATAATACAGAAATAGCTTAAAGGAAATTGGCTTATTGCAGGTTTCGTCACCGTACAGGAATAGGCGAATGGGCTTCCATGCAGGATTCTCAATATTTGGTGGTGGAATCAGAGCAACAAAAGAACTTACTGCTCTTCTATAAGGATTTCTTACTAGTTTGTACGTATTTTTCTCTTTAGTTTGTAAGCCATTAGCTAATCGTATTAAATAATGTGTAGAGTTCTTATATACTTCATGCTCATAGTTATGAATGAACGAGTTGTATTTTATCGCTTCTTTAAATAAATTTATTTGATAAAAAAACCAATGCGCTAGCGAGGTACAACCACTTTTTTGGCTCCAAAATAAGATTAGGGGAAAATCTTTATGAAAATGAGGTATACGCCCTTGCTTGAGTATAAAATTATATAGTTCTGTATGATTCATTTTGAACCTCCATTCTTATATAGCAAAAACATAAAATATTTTTAATACGCGATAACTAACTTTAGTCCACTAACACCAATAATGATAGCTAAAAATATTTGAAGAAGTTTAACGGGGATCTTAGTGGAGAATTTACTCCCAAGTATGACACCTGGGATAGAACCAATGAGTAGGTGAATTAATAAAAGATAATCTACGTTTCCTAAATTCATATTTAGTATGCTTGCAACCGTCACTAATAAAAACGCATGTGTAATATCCGTTCCCACTAATTCGGATGGTTCCAGTCGATATAAATATATCATTGCAATAGCGAATAAAGAGCCTGATCCAACAGAAGTAAGCCCCACGATAAAACCGAGTATTGCGCCAATAATAACTGTTAGGTTCTTTTTTTGTTTCATAGTCTGTTTTTGAAAATAATTTTGCCTAGATTCATTATAGAAAAATATTTTTATAAAAATAGAAATTGCCGCAATAATTAAAACATAACCTAATATATATTTTATAATTCCCTCTCGATTATAATGAACAATTGGTAAGACATGAATTGTTACCACTGCGATAACCGCACTAGGGATACTCCCAACAGCTAGATATTTTACTAATCTAAAATTGATGGTCTTCTGTTTCCAGTGTTGGGATATTCCAAACATTTTAGTGATAGAATTATATACTAAATCCGTTCCAACAGCTACAGAAGGACTTATACCTAGTGTTAGAAGAAATGGAGTCAGTAATGCAGCTCCGCCTATCCCTGTTACTCCAACCAATCCTCCTATAATGAAACCCATCATTATAATAGAAATACTCATGATAATTCCCCTTCCATACCGCTGGCTTTTAATAGTGATTGTTTTTTAAAGGGACTCTATGCATAGTGGGAGTATAAGCATATGAGTTAAAAATTAATTTCATTCTTCTTATATCCATATGCTTCAAAATCATCAGTAAATATTTCTGAAACAAGGTTTAGAGCTTCTTCATCATAAAAACTTCGATAGGTTGGTAATGAAGGGAAGTGTTGGTTTGTACTATCATCATCTGCATAGTTTCCTTTATAAATCATTTGATGTGCCCTATGGTGATTGGAGTTTGTAAGGAGTGATATATCAGAAGAAAGTAATCTATATTCTTTCTCCAACTTTGGAATTATTGTATTAAAATTCTCTAATTTTATATTTTGTTTGATAACCTTTTCTTCCCTCTCTATATATTGTTGTGAAACATGTTGATCTAACTGACTGGACTTCGGATCCATATCTTTGACATAATATAAAAATTGCTTAAATGAAATTCCTTTCGAATCATTTTTATCATTATAAAAATATTCTCTAATCTGTTCCCACTGTTTCGAGGCGTAAGGGTTGTCATAAAGTATTAAAAATGAGCTTACAGCTCTTTTATAAGGGTTGCGTACAAGTTTTATGGTATCCTTACTTAGTTTCAAGAGTTGCATTTCTAAATCTTTGTAGTAATCAATTTTATTTTTGTATATTTCAGATTCATAGTAAGGAATGAACGGTGCATATTTCATTGCTTCCTCCTATAATCCAATTTGGAAGAAAAACCAATTCGCCAGGGAAATGCAACCGCTTCTGTGACTCCAAAATAAAATTATAAGGAAATCCTTATGGTAGTGTGGAATCCGTTCGCCATATTCAATCAATTCTTTAACATTATCCTTCATTATTTATGATATTTCATACTGGCAATTATAATGAATGCTGAAATACAATGCTAACCACTCATACCAACTTTTTATCTGTTAAGAAACTTTGTAACAAAGCCTCCAGAAATCTAAATCTATATAATATAGATTGAATTTTTTGAAAATATAGTTAAAATGTAAAGAAAGAGGTATTCTTATATATAATGAATAGAGAATAGTACATATTTGTAGCACTTCAGGGAGATGATAGTTGCTAAAAATCAGTGTGCGTAAAGTTTTGGAACGGGCTATAGAACCTCAATCTGAAACTATAGAAAAAAGATTTGACGAATTATTCCTCCTTTACAAAAAAGAAACTGTATTTTAGAATGCACAAAGCGATTTGTTTTGTACAACTAATGAGGGTGGTACTATGGGATCTCTCGTTCTTCTTTGGATAAGGAATCCTTTTTTATTTTACTTTTTTACACTTGGGAGGTAAACGATATGAATAAACCTATTGTATTAACAGGAATTAAACCGACAGGCCATCCCCACCTTGGAAACTATATTGGAGCGATTAAACCAGCATTAGAAATGGCAAAGAATTCAAATCTACAGGGAATGTATTTTATAGCAGACTACCATGCATTAAATGCTATTCAGAATTCACAATATTTCCGAAACTTTACATATGAAATTGCAGCTGCTTGGTTGGCCCTTGGTCTAGACCCTGAAAATGTAATTTTTTATCGCCAATCCGACATACCAGAGATTTTGGAGTTGCATTGGATTTTATCTTGCCTAACACCAAAAGGATTAATGAATCGCGCCCATGCCTATAAAGGTAAGATTAACAAAAATCGAGAAGAAGGCATAGACATTGATCATGGAATTAACATGGGATTGTATACATATCCCATCCTTATGGCTTCTGATATATTAATGTTTCAATCTAATTTTGTCCCTGTAGGAAAAGATCAAATTCAACATGTAGAAATAGCAAGAGATATAGCCTCATACTTCAATCATACATATGGAGAAACGTTCTCTCTTCCAGAATATATAATACAGGAAAATACAGAAATGCTTCCTGGCCTAGATGGTAGGAAAATGAGTAAAAGTTACGGAAATGTGATTCCATTATTTGAAGACCCATCCAAATTGAAAAAACTCATATTTAAAATTAAGACAGATTCTACACTACCAACAGAACCCAAAGACCATACTACTTCACCGTTATTTGCATTATACAAAGAGTTCGCCACATCAGAAGAAATAGAAAAAATGAAAGAGCACTATCAAACTGGCATAGGGTGGGGACAGGTTAAACAAGAGGTGTTTGATGTAGTAAATCGGGAGCTGGAACAGCCACGTAAGAAGTATCATATGTACATGGAGAATTTAGATTTCTTGCAAAGTATTTTACACAAAGGGGCAAGTCGTGCTAGAGAAAAAGCTACCATACAACTACAACAAATAAAAAGTCGCATAGGGTGTTGAAAATGAAAAAAACAAAAAATTAAAATTAATATACAAAGATAATTCCTCTCAAAAGGCTTTGAGCCAATACATAAAACCTACAGAGACAATTACAATGACTCTGTGGGTTTTATAAGAATCTTGAAATGCTAAATACGCAATATGGCTGAACTACAAAAATAGTATGGGTAAATAGCGATACAATCCATTAAAGGTTGTTATTATTGATAACATATTTTAAGTAATTACTTATTATTGTTCTGACTTTTAGTTCCACACTTTTGTCTAATCCTATCCTATTACAGTGTAAGTGGAGTAAACTATTTATAATTGAATAGAGTAGTGTATTATCCGTATTTGGTTCGCATTTACTTCAATCTTTGTTCCATCAATAAAAATAGCTTCTTGATTAATGAATCCTCCCTGTACCAACTAGCAGCGAAATTGAACAAAGCATTGACGAATCAACCCTTTCACCTCTGGTGGGGCACGGAATCGATTGATTGTACGGTAGGTTGGTTCATACCCTTGAGCTAGCCACATCATCCGAAGCCTATCTTTTAAAAGTGCTGCAATTTTGCGCCCTAAGAAGACAGATTGCGTGTAGGCACATAAGATAATTTTAAGCATCATGCGTGGATGGTAGGCAGGACAGCCCTCATTTCGAAGGAACGATTCAAATGCTTCAGACGGTATACTTTCAACTAAATGGTAGACATGGAAGGCAATATCATTCTTTTGTAGCTTCACTTCTAAATCTAAAGACAAAACGAATTGATTCATGTTATAATTTTTAAACATAAGGATTTTTCTGTATTATTTTGTTGTGGTGACTTAATTTTATCAGAAATGATCCTTATTTTTTATGAAAAAATTTAAATCCGGTGAAATTTTAGTTTAGAGATGGTTTTTGTCCCAGCCTCTTTTATTTTTGGATTTTAGATACAAAAAAGGAATCCTTAATAACTTAAGGGTTCTGCAACAGGAAAGAACAAGTATATAGCAATAAAAAGAATTATTTATATTATAATTTGAAAATAAGACATACGCATTAAGAAAATTTTAAATATATCGAATATGTTTGTTGCTTAGTTGGAGAAACATTGGTGTAAGATTATATCTTGGATCTTTCATTACAAAATCAAACTTCTTAAAAAACTTCACTAATTGTATTATGAAAAAGCTAGTTTTCATATGATCAAAATGCTCTTTCTTTTCAATAATTGGATAAGGAAGAAGGTGAAGGATCTCTACTTTCCCTTTAAAAAACTCAATTATTTTTCTCATGAAATATGTTCCATAACCTTTATTTCGTTCTTCTTTCTTTATATAAATGTTAATTACTCCAAATCTTCCGGGCATGGAATTTATAAAGCCTTTAGCATATGTATTATTTAATAAAAATTTCCCTCTACTATATTTATTAGTTTTATCGACTATTAACAAAGATGCATACCCAACTCTTTTATAATCTATTACCAAAGGTGTTTTTTCACCATTAATATTAAAATTCATATCAAGTCCCTCTTTCTACAAAGTGACATTTTTACTAACTGTGTATATTCCCTACTTAATTTTACATGAAGTAATACCCAAAACAAACAATGCATTATCCATATAGCGTATTAATTCAACAAAAAATTAAATGTATACTACTGTTATTCTGTTGTACTTTTTATAAAGTAATACGATACGTGAAATTTTATTTTTCCCTTATTAGAAAAGCCCTCATAGAACTTACACCTATGAGAGCTGCCTAAGAATTTGTCGATTCTCTTTCTCTTCTATTGTACCAAGCTTTTATCATCCATGAGAAGCTATTTAAACCTTTACTGAAAGGAAATGTTGGTGCTATCCCATAATGTAAAATAGATACCCCCTAATGGAGCTTTATCTATTTTACAAGGTATTGGTGCAATTCCTGAATTATCGTTTCTGCACCTTCTGGGCTAAGAACGATTTTTCCGCCTACTAAAGATATATTTTTATCTGAAACATCTCCTGTAATCATACATGCTTGTTGTGATTTATATTTCTGTAAAATTGATTTTGTCACCATCAACAAAAATTTCCATAGGATTTTTTCTGCAACTCCTAGAGTACGTCTTAATTCGATTGGAATTACTACCCAACCTAATTCATCAATTTTTATTGAAGATAGTAACCATCCTAAAAATATCTTCTCCAACCTGAATAGTTCGTTCTTTTGTATTGTTTATTGACTCTTCTAACGAAATGGGTCCTTTGCAGATACTATAGACTAAGTCAATTCCTTGATTATAAACATTTTCACCTACATTTGAAGCATCACCCGCTATGGCAATCACAGGCTTATTAAAATGTTTACCGCGCTTGGCAACCACTATTGGAAGTTTCCCATATCCTGTCTGATTATCGATTTTTCCTTCACCTGTTATGATTAAGTCAACTTGTGGAATAGCTTCTTCAATCCCGATAAAATCTAAGATATAATCTGCACCTGAAACAAAGCTAGCATTAAGAAAATATAAAAAGCTAATTCCGATTCCACCAGCAGCACCTGTACCAGGAACTGCCGAATAGTCTTTTTTATATTTCTCTTTTAATGCAAGCGAATAGAATTGAATGGCCTGATCCACTTCCTCTATATTCTTTATACCCTTTTGTTTTCCGAAAGTATAGGTTGCGCCTTCTGGTCCGTATAAAGTATTGGTCACATCAGATAATAAAATAAATTCTTTATCTAATACATCTTCTGATAGACCTGTAGAATTTATATGGCATATATCATTGATGCCCTCTATTCCAAGTGGGATCTCTTGGTTGTTTTGATCCATAAAGGATATACCCAGTGCTTTCATCATTCCAATTCCAGCATCATTTATTCCACTTCCACCTAATCCTATGACAAATTTTCTGATTGTTGGATGCTCAGCCACGATATACTTTATTAAGATACCTAATCCGTAAGAACTCGCAGTCATTGGGTCTTCGACAGAAGAAACAAAGTGAATACCAGAAGATTGTGCCACTTCCAAAATAACTGTATCATGAGAGAAAATCCCATAGTTTGCATATGTTTTTTTTCCGTATATATCAGGAATGAGTGTTTTGTGTACTCTACAATGTTTATTGCTGCAAAGTGCTTCTAATGTACCTTCCCCACCATCTGCAACAGGATATTGAATAATTTCAATATTTTTATTGTTTTTTCTTAAACCTGTAGAAAGATAATCATTCATCTCTTGTGATGATGCACTTCCTTTAAAAGAATCGATAGCTACAAGCACTTTCAATTTGAATACACCTCATTTTAAAAAGTTTTTATAATCATATTTTTAAAGATTCTCCATTGGAGAAAATTAATTCTTTATACCAATCAAAAGAGTCTTTTTTATATCGTTTGTATGATCCTTCTCCAAAATCATTTAAATCAACATAAATGAGGCCGTATCTTTTCTCAATTTGATTCGTAGAATTCGAAATCAAGTCTATACATCCCCAAGAAGTATATCCCATTACATCAACACCATCTTCATTAATAGCTTTGCTTATTTGAAGAATATGATCATTTAAATACTTGATTCTATATGAATCTTCTATTCTTCCATTTTCAAAATGATCTTTTGCGCCTAAACCATTTTCAACAACAAACAACGGTTTTCTATATCTATCACTTAATTCTATCAAAGATATCCTCATGCCAATTGGATCAATCTGCCAACCCCAATCTGTTTCTGTCAAATAAGGGTTCTTTATCGTCGTTGCTGTATTCCCTTCATTAATGTCTAATCCATCGATTTCATATGCAGAACAAGAAGAACTGTAATAACTAAATGAAACGAAGTCGACTGGGTTTTCTTTCATAATGTCAAAATCATTTTCTTCTACATCCAGTTTAATTCCTTCATTTTCATATTTGGTCAAAAGATAAGACGGATATTCTCCAAATACTTGGGTATCAGAAAAAGCATACAGTTCTCTAGAATCCAATTGAGCAGCTAAAACATCTTCTGGCTTTGAAGTTAGCGGATAATAGGTTTGTTTAGTAATCATGCATCCCACTTTTGACTCAGGTATAATTTCATGAACTAATTTTGTGGCATAGGCACTTGCTACAAATTGATGGTGCATCGCTTGATAGATTGCACGATTAAATTCTTTATCTGAATCAAAATGATCTCTAATCAACCCACCTGACATAAAAGGATGTCTGATGATGCTATCAATCTCATTAAAAGTAATCCAATATTTTACTTTATTTTTATAGCGAGTACAAATCGTTTCCACATATCTAGAAAAGAATTCAATTGATTTTCTTGAGTACCAACCATTATATTTCTCAGAAAAATATAATGGTTGTTCATAATGACTCATTGTAACTAACGGTTCAATGCCATATTTAAGCAGTTCATCAAAGACTTCGTCATAAAACTTTAATCCCTCTTCATTGGGAACCAATTCATCTCCATTTGGAAAAATTCTTGACCAAGCTATAGATAGACGATAAACCTTGAATCCCATTTCCGCAAATAGTTTAATATCCTCCTTAAAGTGTTTGTAAAATTCTATTCCATGTCTCTTAGGATAAAACTTTGTGTCGTCTGTATTTTTTGCAACCTCTATATCTTTGCTTGTAATTGTCCAATGCTGGCTCATGTTTTTCTTATCTACATGTGGTTTAAGGAGACAGATGTCTGCAACTGATAGTCCTTTTCCTCCTGAATTCCAAGCACCTTCTATTTGGTTTGCAGCTGTCGCACCTCCCCAAAGAAATCCTTTAGGAAACATTGTTTTTTGCATGTTAATTCACTCCTTAAATAGTTATTGACGAAACTTTTTCATTTTTATTTTTCGCTCCAAAGGAAATATCTTTTATTTCCTTATAGGATGATGTAAACACCACCATAGTAGTCGGATCGTAACCAGCGTCCTTGATTTTATCTAAGCCAAATTCTATTAACAATTGACCCTTCGATACTTTTTCTCCTTGGGAAACATGAGCCTTAAATGAATTTCCTTTTAAATTTACAGTATCTATTCCGATATGTATCAAGATTTCTAAATCATTCTCCTCCTTAATTCCAATTGCATGGTTTGTGTCGAATAGCATTGCAACTTTACCATCAACTGGTGAAACTAATTTCCCATCTCGTGGAATCACTGCAAAGCCTTCACCCATCATTTTTTTCGAAAATACCTCATCATTTACTTTGTCCAAGGGGATGACTTCACCATTTAAAGGTGTATCCACAGTTACAGTTACCGTATCGTTTAGATTGCCCTTTTCAATAACAGTATTTTCTTTTGTCTCTGGCTTTGGCTTTGTCTCTGGCTCTGCTTTAAATCCCCATAAGTAAGTAACAGCAAAAGTTACTATAAAGGATATACCCATCGTAATTAAAGCATGAAGGAGATTTAATGGGTTTTCTCCGATGAAGACAGGAAGCAGGGCAATGCCTGCTCCTCCAGCTGAATATCGAACTAAACCAGATAGACCTGCGTACAATCCTCCAACAAGACCACCTATCATGACTGAAAAAAGGATTCCTTTTTGTTTGATTGTGACACCAAACATTGCCGGTTCTGTAATCCCCATTAATGCAGTAAAACCAGCGGAAGCAGCGATAGATTTTTGTTCTTTATCTTTGGTCTTGAGAGCGACCGCAAGAGATGCAGCACCTTGCGCAATATTAGATGCCAATGATCCTGGTCCTAATAATGTTTCAAATCCATTTTTGGCAATTTGTCCTAACCAGAATGGCGCTAGACTCCAGTGCATACCTGTCATGACCAACAATGGGAATAACCCGCCGATAACAGTTGGTACAATCCATGTTCCATAAGTGTTTAATCCATCAATAAATCCGGAAACAACATTTCCAATCAGATTACCTAAAGGTGCTAATGCCAACAAAGTGATAATTGAGGTTATCGCGATGGCAAACAATGGTTTCAAGAAGTATTTCAAAAAATTTGGAATACTTTTCTCGCAAATTTTCTCTACATATGACATCAACCATGTGGAGAGAATGGCTGGTATAATGGTACTACCATAATTGACAAGAGAGACTGGTATCCCTAAAAAATGTAATGGTGAACCATCTGTCACTAAAGCAGAAAAGTTCGGATGGAGTAGTGTACCTGCAACGACCATCGCTAAAACCGGATTGACTCTGAATTTTTTTGCTGCTCCATATGCAACCACAATAGGCATAAAATAAAAAGCTGCATCAGCGATGAAATTTAATATAATATAATTTTCAGATTCCTTACTAACCCATTTAAGAGTGACAAAAAGAGCCAGAAATGCTTTTAATAGACCTGCACCAGTTAGTGCAGGAATCATAGGTGTTATAGAACCGGAAAGAACTCCTAAAATTCGAGAGAAAAATCCTCCATTCGTATTTTTTCTTTCATTATCCCCATTTCCAATCACCATGCTAGACACCGCTTCATAAACATGGGGCACTTCAGTTCCTATAATTATCTGGTATTGGTCTGATAATTTTGAAATTCCTTTTACTCCAGATAAATTTTGAATATCTGTATCACTTGCCTTACTTTTATTATTCAATACAAACCTTAGTCGAGTCGCACAGTGAGTAACCTCATTTATATTTTCTGAGCCACCAACAAGATTAATAATCTTTTCGGCTAAATTTTTATAATCCATATTATTTGAACTCCTTTCTTATTTTGAAACCGTCTTCTTCTATAGTGTAATCCATAGTTTTCTTTTTGAAAGCGATTTTCAAATTTTGAAAATAAATAATTAAGCTAATATAAAGGGAACTTTATCTAATTATTATTTTTTCTAAATACTGACTGTAAAACAAAAAGCTGACCAAACATAATTGGTCAGCAAGCCTTTTTATTTCATTAGAAGGGGGAGCACCCCACATCCATCAACTTAAGGATTCGGACTATTCTTGAAATTAAAAGCACGTTACTATTTTCTTATATTAATGAGAAAGGGTGACGTACTTTTTATGAATATGCATCCAAAACAAGAGTTGTCTTTATTTGCCGAGGAGTTATATCGATATATGTCTCCCACTACACTTAATCAATTAGC
>NZ_JAKUDY010000014.1:0-81518 GCF_022662635.1 Bacillus cereus group sp. BfR-BA-01522
TTTTTTCGTCATTTTGAAATGTCTCCGATTCTCATTTTTCTCTCATTATACAAGAAATACCCTATAGAATAGACCTTTTTTTAAGTGTCTATCCTATAGGGTACATTTTATCTTTCAATCTGCTTTTTTAACGTTACAGATGAATAGGAAAGTTGTAGATATGGAGGGAAAAAAGTATAGATTTCCTTTTGTTAAAGGAACTTATTCGTATTGTATAAACAGTACCGATATAAGAAAATAATAATGAACAAAGAGCATTTAAGTACATGTTGTTGCCGATGAAAATTCCTTATGTAGAAACTACCAATCCAAACTCATCCTGTCTAAAAAGATCGTTCTTTTTAGACAGGATGATGTATGAGTGTAAAAGTAGTTTACTATTTTTACACTCATACATCATGATTTTATTTGTAATAATAAACCTTTTATTTATAAAATTTAGCCTGTTCTTTTTAGAGAAGATGTTACAATGATAAGATTCTCTTAAAGGAACGGCTTTTTGTATGTAATCAACAAGATAGAAAGGAAAGATAGTAAGAATGAAAAAAAGTAAAAAAAAGTATGGCGCGATGACTTATAAAACATTGCTTGCAATCAATATTTTGTGGGTTCCATTTGCTAGCGGAACCTTTGAAGTAACGAAAGCAGCAGCAGAGTCGATAGAAAATATAGAAACAACATTAGAAGAGCGTACTTTTCTTTTGAAAGGAAAGGGGAATGTCGATCACCTTGCGAATATTCATCAGCGTGCCTTTGCATTCAGTCCATTTGAACCAACAGGGCTATACGCTAAACCAAATGAAACAATAATAATCCATGTTGAAGGAAAACAAAATATTCAAGCATATATAGGCACATATTCCTATGATGGTAATCCTAAGAAATTTTATTTGAAACCTGGGAAAAATGAAATTTCTGCTCCAAAAGGTGGAATGCTATATTTTGAAAATGCTAATCTGAATGGAGAAACAAAAGTAACTGTATCAAGTGGTGGAACGCCTATCCCATATTTCGAATTAGGAAAGCATACGAAAGAAGATTGGGATGCAATGTTAGAGAAGTTCCCTAATGCTTATGCTGTAGAATTAAAAGGAGAAAGAAGCTTATTCACAGTGACGTATAAAGCTGCTAAACAATATTTAGGAGGAAAAGATCCCTCACCGTTATTGCGTAAGCATGATGAAGCGATTCGAATTCAAGATAAAGTATCAGGAGTATCAGAGGAGTATACAGGTGTAGCACAGGCTGATACACATTACGTTCATTTTGTTGAAGATTTTAATAAAAAAGATGGTTGGATGTATGCGACAAACTATCGAACTGGATATGTTTCCGATGCTATGAAATATGTTTTAGATTTAGAACACTTTGAAAAAGATGGATGGGGACCATGGCATGAAGCAGGGCATCAAAGGCAACAAACATGGAAATGGTCTGGTTTAACCGAGGTTACGGTAAATATTTACAGTATGGCAGTGCAAAGAGCTTTTGGGAATCCTTCACGTTTAGAAGCGGAAGAACGATATAACGATATATTTCTTTATTTAATGAAGCCTCAATCAGAAAAAAATTATGATCAGATTGATAATCTTTTCGTGAAATTAGGGATGTTTTGGCAGCTAGATTTAGCTTTTGGAGATAATTTTTATCCGAAGTTGCATCAGATGTATCGTTTAACTTCACTGGAAGAATTAGGGGATGGATCGGATGAAGAGAAAAAACAACTGTTTATAACAATGGCATCCAAGGTGGCAAATCGGGATTTAACTCCTTTCTTTGAAATATGGGGTTTGATGCCGTCAGAAAAAACAAAAAATAGGATTAAACATTTACCTAAACTTCAAAAAGAAATATGGAAGGGAAGAGATTTAAGACCAGTTGTGGAAGAAAGAGTCTCAAAGTACCAAGTTCCAATGGGAGGAATACCAGTTCCAACTACAGTTGATATAGGAGCCATTAATGATATTGACGTAACAAAGCTTGTAACGAATCTTTCACCTAACGTTTATTTGACAGGGAATAGAAGTATAGATATGAGGCAATTTGACTCAGCATCTGTAACGGTTGAAATTGCTGATAAAGAAGGTAATAAGAATGCGGTTATTGTCCCTATGAAAGTAACTTATGGGGATAGTATAGTCTTTCAAGGGTTGAGTGATTGGAATAGTGCAATTATCAGTATTTCTCATGCTAATCGTCAACTGAAAGCTATTACGACGGATGTAACGAAGACAATTCATTACCGTTTTCCAGAAACATACTATTCTTTCAAAGTATATGATAAAGATACAAGACAAGAAAAGCTCTCCGTATCGACAAGCGGACAAGTGGGGGCGAAAGATTTCGTTAGTAAAATACAAAATGTAAAGTTTAACTATGGAGATATAGTCGAAGTGTTCCATAGTGAGCCTAGCAGATTGCATGTATATCATAACAATGAAAAGGTGCCTCAAGATAAGCAAACAACTAAACAATATATTATTACACCAAAAGGATTTCAAGATCCTCAAGATGTAGATTTAGCAGTTATAGATAACAAAGAAAAAGAGAAGAAAGATGAATCTGAAGTTATAGACAACAAGCAAAAAGAGAAGAAAGACGAGCCCGAAGTTATAGATAACACGAAAAATAAGAAAAAAGATGATATCTCTGGAAAATGGTATGAACACGAAATTCGTGAGCTCGCGAAAAAAGGTATTATGGCGGGAGATGGGAAAGGTTCGTATTGGCCAGAGCGCCTTGTAACACGTGCAGAATTTGCGGCGTTAATTGCGCGAGCTTTACAATTATCGGAAGGAACATCAAACTTTAAAGATCTTGGATTGGCACATCCATCATTAGTAGATGGCATAAACCGAGCAGCGGCAGCTGGTATCATTCATGGACGAGGCAATGGTATATTTGCACCAAATGATACGATTACGCGTGAAGAAGTAGTCATTATGGTAGATCGTGCCTTGCAAAGCAAAGGAATTACTGGAGCATTAAAAGAAGTTCCGTTTATAGATCAAGATGCAGCTTATGATAAAAAAGCGCTGCAACGTGTATATGGATTAGGAATTGTTAAAGGAAATGATCAAAATCAATTCTTACCAAAAGGAACGGCAAGCCGTGCGGAAGCAGCAGCATTTTTAAATCGTATGTTAAGAGTTATAGACGAAGAAAAATAATCGATTAAAGAAAACGGCATCTCTCTGCATGAGGGGCCGTTTTCTTTTTGAAGGAATTGTCTTTTCATCTTGATTTTATCTTTTTAGGCGAGAAGATACCCACCTCAAGGAATGTGGAGGGCATAGCCCAATGAGGAGGTGGAAGGCACGTTAGTCAATAAAGCGTATAAGTTTCGCCTCTATCCAAATAAAGAACAAGAGATACTAATTGCTAAAACAACCGGATGTTCTCGTTTTGTATTCAATCACTTTTTAGCGCAATGAAATGAAGCATACAAAGAAACAGGCAAAGGATTCACTTATAAACACTTGTTCTTCTCAATTAACACAACTAAAGAAAGAATGAACTTGGTTAAAAGAAGTGGATAGTATTTCGCTTCAATCCTCATTAAAAAAACTTGCTAATACATATTCACGTCCTTATTAGTAGAATATGTATCAAGCCATGCCCCTGAAGCAACTTAAAAACTATTATAAAGTAGATTGCCACCAATCCATAAAATGAACGAGACAGCAAAAGCGAGTATAAAGTGCCATTTTTTTCACGTTCGCATATAAAACCTCTTTTCTTTACCAAAAGGAAAATGATTGATTCTTTAAAAGACAAAAAATCCGATAAGTTTGTAAAGCATTTCAAGAAATAAAAATAAACAGAGCGAAGATGTCTAATGAATCGCTAGAGTATATATTTTAATCAAGTTTTTGCAGCTAGTTTGGAAAAAATCTAAAATTCCTTTAGAATAGAAATGAAGGTGATAACGATGGAAAAAGAAATTGAGCGCAAAATCAATTTATTAAATATTCTTGTTCAAGAAAAGAAGTGGTTCACGCTTTTAGAATTGGAAAAGCGGTTGAATTCTTCTAGTAAAACGATACGAAAAGATATAGTAGTGATTAATGATTTATTACCAACAGGCACAACGATACATTCTAAAAAAGGAAAAGGTGTAAAGTTATCTTTACCTCAAGATCAATCAATTTCTGAGGTGATTTCGAAACTTTTAAAACAGTCTCGAACGTTTTTAGTTCTTCAGCAATTATTAGAAGAAAGTTCAAGCACAGTTACATCTTTATCAGAAAATTTATATCTACCTATTTCTTCTACTAATACAGTGTTAAGAAGGCTTGCCAGATATATAAAGAAATTTGGTTTGTCTTTACAAAAGAAACCGTTACAAATTATAGGGAATGAGTTTCAAATTATACTTATGTTTTCTGAACGTTATTTAGAAGCTTTTATAGAAGACGAATGGCCTTTTCCAGAATATAAAGAAGAAGTGCTATTAAGTTATGTAGACTATATTGAGGAGAAACTAGGAATTCTATTTTATTCTAACGACCGAAGAAGATTAGTCTTTATTCTGGCAATTCTTTTTAAGCGAATGAATCAAGGATATAAAGTACAATTTAGTGAATGGGTTATTAAAAATACACTTGAATCTTTATATTACAAAAAAATATTTGAAGGGGAGCACATTATAAAGAAAGATGGAAATAGACCTTTACATATTGAAGAACAAGTGTTGTTAATTATCATTATTAAATTATCGAGTTATGTAAGTGAAAATGAAACAAATTCCAAAAGAGAAGAATTAACGCTTTATACAGAAGGGAAAATACAGGCTTATGTTTATATAAAGAATTTCATTGATATGTTGGAGCAAGAATTACAAATGGATTTAGCTAGTCATGAAGATTTTGTATATGGAATGATTGAGTATTGTAGAAATACATTTTATATATTAAAATTCCTTCCTAGAATAAAAGCTCCAGAAAAAGATACGTGTGCATATATAAAGAAAAACTATAAAGAAACGTTTGATTTAGTAAAAAAGGCGTATATAAAATGGGGAAAACAATTGAAACTAACAGATATTCCGGACGAAGAAGTTGCAAAAGTAACTATGAGGATTGCAGCAATAGGAAAACTCCCTAATAAAAATAGAAAAAAAGTGTTACTTCTTACAGGGGAAGGAAAAAGCTGGGAACAGTATATGAAAAGCTGTATTAATAAACGGTATGGTGATCAACTAGAGTTTATAGAAGGGAAAAATAAAAGGGTGTTACAAGGAGATATTGAAGGAATGGATGTAGACTTTATTATTACAACTGTACCGTTAAATATAACTGTAAAATCTATTGTGTATGTATCCCCTATTTTGCAAGAGCGAGATTTTTATGAAATAGGAATTTCTGTAAATCAGTAATAATTGATTTTTTAAGTGTATTTGAGTATAGAATGGGTTAGATAAAAACCTTGCCTTTTTTAGTAAAAGAGAGAATGAATAAAAAGACAAGGTTTTTATAGATCATCTCACTGCCCTAAAAAAGCGGGATCAATAGCCAGATAAAAGAATGTAAAAATATATAAAGATGGGACGGATAAATATGTATGTAACTGTAACAGATACAGCTTATAAAAAAATTATGGATACGATTCCAAACGAGACGAAATTTATGAAGTTATTTTATGATAACGAAGGGTGCGGCTGTGTAATGAGTGGAATTATTGATTTAGTAGCTGTATCTGAAAAAGAGGAACGTGATGTAGACGTTGCGTCAAATAAATTAAAATTTATCGCAGATCGTACAAAGCTTGTATTTATGGATGATAAATTGATTGTCGATTTGCATGAATCGGGTGAGTATTTTCAATTAAAGAGTCCGAGTCAATTTTATAATCCAAATATGAAACTTCATATTCGAGTGTAATGAATGAAGGAGGAGCAAAAATATGCTCCTTTTTTATGGAGTTTTTTAGATAATAAAAACGCAAAATGGATTGAAATTTCTGTATAATTATTCTTATGGGGGAGATAAGAATGAGGAGATGGGGAATTGAAGTATTAATTTTTAGCGTTGTGGTTATATGGGGCATCAATTATACGATTGCGAAATACGGGCTATTAGAATTTACAGCGATTGAATTTACAGCACTTCGGATGATGGCAGCAGCACCGCTGTTATTATTACTTACGTTTTATATTGAAAAGTCGCTCTATATAGAGAGAAGAGATATACCGAGGCTCATTATTGTCAGTGTTGTTGGCATTATACTATATCAAACATTATTTATGGAAACTGTAAAATATACATCTGCAACAAATGCTTCTTTACTCATTTCTATTTCACCTATTTTTACAACACTATTTACAATTTCGCTGAAACAAGAGAATTTTTCTATTCGAAAATTCATCGGTTCTATTATCGCTTGTGCAGGCACAGTACTTGTGTTACGAGCGGGCCATTCATTTGCCAGCTCGTTCTATGGAAATGGGATTGGGGTTATTACTTCAATATGTTGGGGGCTTTATCCAGTATTAGCGGGACCACTTATAAAAAAATATACAGCACTACGTGTCACTGCTTGGTCAGCGGTTGTTGGGGCGATTCCACTTTGTCTACTGAGTGGATGGCATGTCTTTTTATTACCATTTCAAATTGAAAAAGGAATGACATGGTTTGCGCTCTTATATTCTATTTTCTTTGTAACAGTATTTGGTTTGGTAATGTGGTATATAGGGGTTCAAAAAATCGGAGCATCCCATACGATGGTGTATATGTATATTACTCCACTTGTAGCAGTGTTATTTGCAGCGTTATGGGCAAAAGAGCATATTTCTATGCAGCAAATCATTGGTGGATGTATTATTTTTTTCGGATTATGGTTTGTGAAATTTGAAGAGCGAGCATCACAGGCAATCATATCAGAACATATATCAAAATAGGAAAACAGATCAATCGTGATCTGTTTTCCTATTTTTTTATTTTGGGAAGAAATATGAGAAAAAGAATAGCAGTAATAAGAGGGATTAAATTAAGAAACGGTATACGAAATAATGTGATGAGAATGATGCCGGGAAGAAGGACACCGAGAACAGCATAGAAGATACTGTGCTTTTTTGTGTACCAATATAAAGAAAGGCCAATAAGTGCTGGAACAATGAAATGAATAAGAGCCAATAAAAAATAAATCATCAGACGCCCCCTTTATTTATGTGCTTACTACATCATATCCATATGTTTATAGATTGATATCAATTTTTTGGGAAATGGACAGAAAAATGTTTGCAAAAACGTCAAAAAATCTTTAGGATAGGCAGTAAAAATCTTGTATAATGTTATTTTGTAAAAGTATTTTAATAACATAAACGCAGTGTTTATATGATTTTTGTAAATATAACAAATAAAATGTGATGGTATGTAGATAGAAATGAATAACAGTAAAGGAGCATAGTATGATTCGTATGTCATTAAGGGCGTTTAAAATTCAAATGTATTATTTGCTAGGTATTATGCTACTAGGATGGGCAATGACTCCATTTTCTGCACATTTTTTAGGTGTGGGAATCGGTCTACTAGTTAGTATGTATTGTGTTTGGATTTTAGGCAGACGCATTGAAAAGCTTGGGGATAGCATTGTAAAAAAAACAAAGGCACCGTCCCTTGGAATGTTTAATCGATTTGCAGCAGCGATACTGGGTGCAATTATTATGTATGAAATCGAACATCATATGGTAATGTGGGCGTTTGCTGTTGGGATTATGGGTGGTTACATCTTAATTGTCATTAATTTAGGGTATTACAGCATGAAAGATGAGCAGAAATAGATTATAAGTATAAAACGTTCCTTCTTCAAAAGAAGTGAGACACTCTGTTTGGTTTTTGAAGGTAGGATTTTATATAAAGAAAGAAGCTTACGTTTTTTATCGTAAGCTTCTTTTTTATTGTAAGTATGTGTATAACCGATAAAGTCGCATTGGGTTTTGTCGGTGAGTACGCGTAGCTTTATTTTGATTTACAACATACTTATTCATATGGGTAAGAGTCATTCTTAAGCAGTTGGACCGCCAAGGTTGATAATATCTTTTGAGACATTATCGAATTTCTTGAAGTTTTCTTTAAATTGATTAGCAAGTTCAATTGCTTTTTGCTTATAAGCAGCTTGATCAGCCCATGTTTGTTCAGGCATTAATACTTCATCAGGTACACCTGGCACATGAAGTGGAACATCTAGACCGAAGATATCATGTTTTACGGTTTCTACTTTATCCAGTTCACCGTTTAATGCAGCTTGAACCATTGCTCGAGTATAAGCTAAATTCATGCGCTTCCCAACGCCGTATTCGCCGCCAGTCCAACCAGTATTTACTAAGAATACTTTTGCATCGTGCTTTTCAATTTTTTCACCAAGCATTTCTGCATATCTTGATGCATCAAGCGGTAAGAATGGTGAACCGAAGCAAGTAGAGAATGTAGCTTGTGGAGATGTAACACCACGTTCAGTCCCTGCTAGTTTACTAGTGTAACCGCTTAAGAAATGATACATAGCTTGTTCTTTTGATAACTTACTGATTGGTGGTAATACACCAGATGCATCAGCAGTTAAGAAAATAATGGTATTTGGGTGTCCTGCAACACTTGGTAGAACGATATTGTCAATCGCATCTATTGGATATGCAGCACGTGTATTTTCTGTTAACGCTGTATCGCTATAGTCTGCAATGCGTGTTTTATCATCAACTATAACATTTTCTAATACGGATCCGAATTTAATAGCATCAAAGATTTGTGGTTCTTTTTCATGAGAAAGATTAATGCATTTTGCGTAGCAACCGCCTTCAATATTGAATACGCCATTATCAGACCATCCATGTTCATCATCACCGATTAATTTTCGATGTGGGTCAGCTGATAAAGTTGTTTTACCTGTTCCAGATAAGCCGAAGAATAATGCTACGTCGCCTTCTTCCCCTACGTTAGCAGAGCAGTGCATAGAAAGAATATCTTGTTCAGGAAGTAAGAAGTTCATAATAGAGAAAATAGATTTCTTCATTTCTCCAGCGTATTCAGTACCACCAATTAGCACAATGCGTTTTTCGAATGAAACAATAATGAATGCTTCAGAGTTTGTGCCATCAACTGCTGGATCTGCTTTAAAGTTTGGTGCAGAAACAATTGTGAATGGTGCATTATGATTTGCTAATTCCTCTTCAGTTGGACGAATAAATAATTGATGAACGAATAAATTATGCCATGCATATTCGTTTACAACTTGAATTGGCAGACGGTAGTTACGATCAGCGCCAGCAAATCCTTTAAATACAAATAGTTCTTCTTTTTCCTTTAAGTACTCTAATACTTTTGTATATAATTTATTAAAACGCTCTTCAGAAATCGGTTGATTTACAGGTCCCCAAGCGATTTTATTTGCAACCGATGGTTCTTTCACGATAAATTTATCTTTAGGAGAACGTCCTGTATATTTTCCTGTTGAAGCAGAAACAGCACCGGTAGAAGTTAGTTTTCCTTCATTTCTCATCAGTACTTTTTCCACTAACTGCGGAACGCTTAGTTGAATCTGTGCATTGCTTCCGTTCAGTAATTCATGTAATCCAATTTGGACATTCACAGTACTCATAGTTTATATACCATCCTTTTCATTTTATGAAATATTTCTCGTAATCCCCATCAAAAGTATAACACAATTATATAAATAATGTATACTATTTATTTATTTTTGTTTGTGTGAATGTATAATTTTCTTATTTATATTTTAGCGTGAAAAACTTGTAGGAATAAATGAATATTAATTGACAAATGAATAGCATTTCTTTAGTATAGGTTGGGACGGATACTCTCTTATCCCGAGCTGGCGGAGGGACAGGCCCGATGAAGCCCAGCAACCTCACTTGTACTGGTAAAAACAAGTGAATAGGTGCTAAAACCTGTGCGAGGCGAATGGTCTCGAACGATAAGAGCGAAGGGCAAAAAGCAGTATGCAAGTAGCAAACCAAACCTTTCCTCTATATAATGGGAAAGGTTTTTCTTTATACTTGTGTGGGAGAATAAATGAATGTCGCAATTTGTGGCAAGTTAAGGATGAGTTCCGTACAATATATACAATTACTGTAGGGAGGTTTACCACATGACAAAACAACGTCATCTGTTCACATCTGAGTCTGTAACTGAAGGACATCCAGATAAAATTTGTGACCAAATTTCTGATTCAATTTTAGATGCGATCTTATCAAAAGACGCAAATGCACGTGTAGCTTGTGAAACAACAGTAACAACTGGTTTAGTATTGGTAGCGGGGGAAATTACAACTTCTACGTATGTAGATATTCCAAAAATCGTTCGTGAAACAATACAAGGCATTGGGTATACTCGTGCAAAATATGGATTCGATGCAGAAACTTGTGCAGTTTTAACATCTATCGATGAACAATCTGCTGACATCGCTATGGGTGTTGACCGAGCGTTAGAAGCACGTGAAGGTCAAATGACTGATGCTGAGATTGAAGCGATTGGTGCAGGAGACCAAGGTTTAATGTTTGGTTTCGCATGTAATGAAACGAAAGAATTAATGCCACTTCCAATCTCACTTGCTCACAAATTAGCTCGTCGTTTAACGGAAGTTCGTAAAGATGAAACATTAGAATATTTACGTCCAGACGGTAAAACGCAAGTTACAGTTGAGTATGATGAAAATGGTAAACCAGTACGTGTCGACACAATTGTAATTTCTACTCAACATCATCCGGAAATTACATGGGAACAAATCGATCGCGACTTAAAAGAGCATGTAATTAAAGCTGTTGTGCCAGCAGAATTAATGGACGAAGAAACAAAATTCTTTATTAACCCAACTGGTCGTTTCGTAATTGGTGGGCCACAAGGGGATGCTGGATTAACGGGACGTAAAATTATCGTTGATACTTATGGTGGATATGCTCGTCACGGCGGTGGTGCATTCTCTGGTAAGGATGCAACAAAAGTTGACCGTTCTGCAGCGTATGCAGCACGTTATGTTGCGAAAAATATTGTAGCAGCTGGTCTTGCTGAAAAAGCAGAAGTACAGCTTGCGTATGCAATTGGTGTAGCGAAGCCAGTATCAATTTCAGTTGATACATTTGGAACTGGGAAAGTATCTGAAGAGGTACTAGTAGAATTAGTTCGTAACAACTTCGATCTTCGCCCAGCTGGCATTATTAAAATGTTAGACCTACGTCGCCCAATTTACAAACAAACAGCAGCTTACGGCCACTTTGGACGTACTGATGTAGATCTTCCTTGGGAGCGTACAGACAAAGCAGCTGACTTAAAAGAGCAAGCTGGTCTATAATATAATAAAAAAGGTTTTGCGCTTTCGCGCAAAACCTTTTTTATTTATAGTTAGGCTGTAATAGTGCAAAAAGTTCAATATCATGCCATGCCCCATTTCGAAATATCGCTTCTTTACAAGTCCCTTCATGTTGAAAGCCAAGTTTCTTATAAAGATGTATTGCCTTATCGTTAAACGAAAATACTCGTAGAGAAACGCGATGTAAGTTTAATTCTCGAAAAGCGTAGTTTAATAATAGAGTTAATGCTTCTTTACCATATCCTTGTCCCCAGTAATCTTTCTGCCCAATATCGATGATACATTCTGCGTTCTGGTTATAGGAATCAATCTGAATGAGAGAGGTAATTCCTATTGGGAGGTTGTCATTTTTCAATTCGATGATATAACTTTTGGAATTAGCTGCGTGTATGATTTGTTTGCAAAATGCTTCGGTCTCTTCGAATGAATATGTATCAAGTATAGGGCTAGTTGTTTGCATAACTTCAGGATCGTTACGCCAAAGATGATAAGTCGGAATATCGTCTTCTGATAACTTTCGTAAGCGAATTCGGTTAGATTCAAACAATTTGGAAATACCTCCTATTTCATCTCATTATTTTGTTTCGTACATACCTCAGCGCAAGCATTACAATATATTTGTCCATTCAGTTCAATATATTTTTTATATTTGTCATCCCGCTACTAGGGGTAGGCATATGAATCCATGATTTTTCATAAGATTTGATTTCTTTTTTGCAAGACTTACAAAGTATTGGCTTACTGCGGAATATTTGCAATCATCTTCTCTTTTGACGCGCTTTTCCAGCGCAAAATGCACTGCATAGTAAAAAAAACGTGGCAAAACTAATTCCGCCAATCGTTGCATGAGGTACAGCATCTTTTAACGCAAATCCTGCACTTATGGAAGCAGCAAACAAAAGAAGAAATGTTGTTGTAAGTTTTTGATAGAGTCCCATGTATATCCTCCTCATTGTGAAAATACGGTTCGATTTATAGAATGTGAAAAATAGTAATTGTGATTGAGTGAGTCGTAGAGATGATATGTGGTGGAAGAAACAATAAGATTCCTCTTTATGGATTTATATACTAATATTGTAACATATTATTTTGTGTCGTCACTACATAATGATGAAAGTGTGATGTGCTTCATATAAGCAAGGGATTGAATCGGGTATGATAAAATAAAATAGAGTTTGTTAAAAGAGGAGAATGAGCATGAGTGTAGTAGAACATAAAAAACAAGCGCCAAAAGAAGTGCGTTGTAAAGTAATTACTGTGTCTGATACACGTACAGATACAACGGATAAAAGCGGTAAGGTATTACATGAGTTATTAAGCGAAGCAGGTCATTTCGTAACTGCCTATGAAATTGTAAAAGATGATAAAGAAAGTATTAGGCAAGCTGTATTAAGTGGATATCATCAAGAAGATGTCGACGTTATTTTAACAAACGGAGGAACTGGTATTACAAAGCGCGATGTAACGATTGAAGCAGTTTCGGCATTAATAGATAAAGAGATTGTTGGATTTGGTGAGCTATTTCGCACGATTAGTTATTTAGAGGATATCGGGAGTGCAGCAATGTTAAGTAGAGCAATTGGGGGAACAATGGGCAGAAAGGTTGTCTTTGCTATGCCAGGTTCGACTGGAGCTGTGCGTCTTGCGATGAATAAATTGATTTTGCCAGAGCTCGGGCATATTATATTTGAGCTAAATCGCCAATGAAGAGCGTAGCAGGAATTGTATTAGCTGGTGGTATGTCTAGACGCTTTGGAGAACCGAAAGCCTTAGTAAGTTGGCAAGGGTATACGTTTATTGAACGGATTGTTCAAGTGATGCAGGATGTAATGCAAGATATAGTTGTCATTAGTCATGCTAGCATAAAAGAACGTGTAGCTCATTTAATAGAAGTTCCTGTTATAGAAGATATTTCTTTCTATAAAGGAGAAGGACCGCTTGCAGGAATTGTATCTGGTATGGAGCATCTTGAAGCAGAATGGTATATGATTTCACCTTGTGACACGCCGAATATTTCTAGCAAATGGATAAAACAAATAACAGGACAAATTGACGATGAGTATGAAGCGATTATTCCGATTGTTGAGGGGAGAAAGCAGCCGTTATTAGGGGCGTATCATAAGAATGTGAAAGAGAAAATTTATAAGTTATTAGACGAAGAAAAACGGAGCATGGAGCAACTTTTATCACATTGTAATGTAAAGTATGTGACGGGAGATGAATGGAATATAGAAAAAACATGGTTTGTAAATGTGAATACGAAAGAAGAATATGCAGAATTACTTACATGTAAAAAGAAATAAATGGAATGATAACAGAAAAAATGGCTGTTGTGTGTCCAAGATGGAAAAGAATAGCCTTTTAAAGAATGCGATGGATATTTTGCATTTTGGATTGTTAAATAAGGTCGTTTACGTGGATACCATCTTTTTAACATTTGTACAGGAATATGGCTCATTGTTAAGGAAACAGCTGCTGCATAATTTGTAGAATCCCTTTTGAAAAAAATAAGAAGACAAAGGACGAGTGAGATAGAGAAGATTGCATCACCGATGTGTGTAATGATACGGAAAAAGACATTTAATGTTTTTTGATCGAAATAACGGTTAATTCTTTTGAAAATGTAACACGCTATTTTATATAAGGAGCTGACAGATTTCATCTTCATGGAACATCTTCCTTCTCATTTACATATATATTGAGATGATATCTTCTATTTTAATAAGATTTTGTTGAGGAGATAATAAAGTGAAACTTTAATCAGGGGGGCTTCATTCCCCACTGATTATGAGCCCTCACCAATCGGGCTGCCCTAAAATAGCGGGATAAAATTTTGTAAAGAAACTATTTGTATTTTCATAAAATAAGCTGCCATTGTTATGGCAGCAAGAAGAGTTATTTTTGTAATGATTTATAGTATTGTCCTTTTTCAACATATTGCTTACGAATACGTTCCATATCTTTTCGATCTGCATCTGTTAATTCACGAATGACTTTTGCGGGACGTCCAAATGCAAGTGTATGAGGAGGTATTTTCTTTCCTTGTGAAACTAAGCTTCCAGCGCCGATAAAAGCACCTTCACCAATTTCAGCACCGTCTAAAATGATAGACCCCATCCCGATTAAAGCGTCTTTTTTTATCATGCAGCTATGTAAAATTACTTGATGTCCAATTGTAACATCATCTTCTAAAATGAGAGGATATTGCGGACTTTGATGCAGGGTACATTGATCTTGTACATTCACTCTATTTCCGATGATGGTTGGAGACACATCCCCCCGAATGACAGTGTTAAACCAAATGCTGGATTCTTCACCGATTGTAACGTCACCTGTAATCGTAACGTAGTCAGCAATAAAAGCACTACTCGCAATTTTCGGATTTTTATCTTTGTAAGAATAGATCATGTTCAGCCTTCCTTTCCTAGAGACTATTTTTAGTGTATCAAATTATGAAACAGAGTGAAATGGAGGAGAATTATATGTGGAATTATGAAGCGGAATCGGCAAAGGCTGTTATCGTAATTGTGCATGGTGCCATGGAATACCATGGACGTTATGAAGCGCTGGCAGAAGAGTGGAATCACATTGGGTATCATGTTGTTATGGGAGATCTTCCTGCTCATGGAACAACGTCAAGAAATAGAGGACATATTAATTCGTTTGATGAATACATAGAAGAGGTCAAAGTATGGATAAAAGAAGCGAGAAAGTATAGACTACCTATTTTTTTATTGGGACATAGTATGGGGGGACTTATCATCATTCGAATGATGGAAGAAACGAAGCGCGAAGATATAGATGGTATTATATTAAGTTCACCATGCTTAGGGGTGTTAGCTACTCCAGCGGCACCACTTCGAGCTCTGGCGAAGGTATTAAATATTGTTATGCCGAAATTACAATTTCCGACGAATCTTACAGTGGAAATGTCAACAAGAAATAAAGAAGTTCGCGATGCAATGGAAAATGATTCATTGTTCTTGCGCAAGGTATCCGTTCGCTGGTATAGTGAATTGATAAAATCTACACGAATTGCTCATGAAAAAATAGATGAGTTCCCAGACGTTCCGCTCTTGCTAATGCAGGCGTGTGAGGATAAACTAGTAGATAAAACAAGTGTCCGTAAATGGTTTGATAATTTAAAAATCAGTGATAAGGCGTATAAAGAATGGCCGAATTGTTATCATGAGTTATTAAATGAGTATGAGCGAGATGAAGTTTTTAATTATATCAAGTCATTTACTGAAATGCATGTCAATAACAGAATAGAAACAAATAAATAATGAATTTGTACATTTAATAGAGGAGATGAAGGCCGAAGTGAACGTACCGAGTAATCCCATAACGCTCATGGCGAAAGTATACCGTGATGTGTTTCCGGTAGTACACCATGAGCTGGCAATGTGGAAAGAGCGTGCTTATCATATTCCGAATGACGAACTCCATAATCAAGCGCTTGCAAGTATTGAACATAAAACGTTTCATTGTGAGGGTGGTAGTATTTTAGCTCTACTTGCAAATGAGCAAAGGGAGGAATGTATTCGATTTATTGTAGCGTATCAGACGATTAGCGATTACTTAGATAATTTATGTGATCGCAGTACATCGCTTGATCCGAAAGATTTTGCTGCACTTCATGAATCAATGTTAATGGCGTTAACACCTGAAAGTGAAAGTGGTGGCAATTATTATCGATATCGTGATGACCAAGATGATGGTGGATATTTAGATGAACTTGTAGCTACTTGTCAGGATGTGTTAAGGAAAACGAAGCATTACGATAAAATTGCACCTATTCTTCATGAACTTGCATGTTATTATTGTGATTTGCAAATTCATAAGCACGTGAAATTAGAAGAACGAGAGCCGCGTTTACAAACGTGGTTTGAAGCTCATAAAGAAAGTGTTCCACCAATGAGCTGGTTTGAATTTTCAGCATGCGCAGGATCAACTCTTGGAATTTTTTGTCTCGTGGCGTATGCTTTCCATGACGAATTACTTGATGAGGATATTATAAAGATTAAACAAGGGTATTTTCCTTACGTGCAAGGTCTTCATATTTTACTGGATTATTTCATTGATCAAGAAGAAGACCGAATTGGCGGTGATTTGAATTTTTGTAGCTATTATGAAAATGAGCAGGTCATATTAGCAAGAATGAAACATTTTGTGCAAGAGGCGGAAAAAAGTATTAGTGACTTGCCGCATGCGAAATTTCATCGTTTAATTAGCCGCGGATTATTGGGGATTTATTTGTCGGATCAAAAAGTTTTAGAGAAAAAGAATATGCAGCATATAGCACGGCGCATTGTGAAATATGGCGGTTTCACTTCACGATTCTTCTATTGGAACGGTAAGATGTACCGAAAGAAAATGGCGCAGTGACGTAAAAAGACCACTCTGTTTAAGAGTGGCTTTTTACTATTAGCACATAAGGAGGGGAGTCAGTGAAGACAGAGAGAATGCTTTCGATACTTATTTATTTGCTGCAAAAAGATATCATTTCTGCTGAAGAGTTAGCCAACACATTTGAAGTTAGCAAACGAACGATTTATCGAGATATTGATGCGTTATCGGCGATTGGCATTCCGATTATTTCTTATTTAGGAAAGAATGGCGGTTTTACGCTAATTGATAATTATCGATTAGACAAGTTTACATTTAGCGAAGAGGAAAAGCGTTTTTTACTAGAAGGTTTAACTTTAAAAAGCGAGCTTTTTGATGACGAGCAATTATCCATTTTGCAAAAGAAAATAGAGGTATTGAAAGAAACAAAGAGAGATCACACGTCAAATATGACAGTTTCGTTCTCTACGTTACACCGAGAAACGATAGAAGAAGAGACAAAACAAAAGGTGAAAAAAGTGCTTGTGATGATTGAGAAGGAGCAGAAACTGCAGATTTCATATGTATCACAAACAGGACATCTATCAAAGCGAATCATTCAGCCATTAAAACTAAATTTTATGAATGGTAGCTGGTATTTAGAAGCAGTTTGTGTATTAAGAAAGGCTTTAAGAGTATTCAAATTGACTAGAATTAGAAGAATGGACATAATCGATGATAATACTGAGATTGTTTATGATAGAAAGCCTGAATTTATAAAGGAGCGCAAAGAAAAGTTAGAACAGATTATGCTGTTATTTTCTAAAAGTACATTAGGTAAACTGTATGATTTCTTTACGGATGAAGAAATTGAAATACTTGAAGAGGGAGATGTACAAGTCACTTTTCAATATGATATTAATAAAAATATATTACCATTTTTGCTGATGTTTGGCAGAAATGTAAAAATTGTAGAACCGTTATGGCTAAAAAAGAAATATAGAGAAGAAATTGAATATATTTATAAAAGCTGACAGACTGTTGTCATATTTTGTATGTTACCCTTTACTTATTAAATATTGGGGGGATATACATGAATATAGCAGTTACTGAAAAACAGGTGTATGGGAAAAAGGTGAGAACAAGTAACCAAAATATACACAGTATATTTAAGTTATGGGAAGAGTTTCTTCAGCTTGATTTAAAAGGTGACGTATATGGTGTTTATACGAACTATGAAAGTGATTATACAGGTGAGTATGATTTGTATATCGGCACAGAAAAGGAGCTTGTCGCGGCACATAAAATGATTATTCCAGCTGGAAATTATTACGTTGTTGAAGTAGACAATAGCAATCCGCAAGGTGTATTTCACGCTTGGGAAAAAATTTGGCAAAGTGATATAAAACGAGCCTATCAAACGGATTTTGAATTTTACTCTAAGGATGGAAGTATTAAAATATTTTTATCAATTGAAGAATAAATGGACAACCGGCTCCTTTAAAAGAGTCGGTTGTTTTTATTTTGGATATTTAAGATGTAAGTTGTGATTTGTTTCTTATATATTGATGCACAACCGCTTTTGCAAGACATACAGATGAATCTACAAAGTAAAGGCTGCCAGTTTCGCTGTTTGTGACAACATTTAAATCGGTACAGGCAATGATAGCAGCATCTACTGTTTCTGCTAACTCTATAGAAAGAGTATTCCATAATTCATTTGCTTTATGTAGATGACCTTTTTTTATGCTTGAAATGATTTGTATTGTATCTTTTTGCCAACTCTCTTTATGTATATATTCTATACCAAGCTTTGTAATTTCGTTTTGATAAATACGAGATTGCACAGTGGCATTTGTTGCTAAGAGGGTCACTTTATGAATATGATTTGGTAGTTCTTTCAGCGTCTCATCAATTATATTTAAAAGAGGGAGAGCGACTGCATTTTGTATTTCGTTAAAATATAAATGAGCCGTATTACATGGCATGGCAATAAAATCAACACCTATGTTTTCAAGTCTTTGAGCGCCAGTGACAATTGCTTGTTTCATTGCTTCATGATCAATAGGTTTATCTATATAAAATGGTGTCGGACAAGAGTAAATCATCATATGTGGAAAATCTATATCATTTTTTGCCCCATATATTTGTTGACATTGTTCTACTACGGTGTCAATAAATGGCCCTGTTGATTTCGGCCCCATTCCTGCTAGTATTCCAATCATTTCTGTATATCCTCCTAATTTCATAATTTAAATTTAACAATTCTCGTTTTTGTCTACGTGTTCCTTCTTCTTGCAAGATAAAGAAACAAAATCATTAAAATAAAGGAATATGCAAGTGACCATGCAGTAAGCCATAGTGTATGGATAGCCAAGTTATGTTTATAAGAACTCAGCATCATAAAATCGTTAATAGGTGGAAAAATCCATAGTAGTTCGGGCCATTCTTTTTTGAGACGAATGGATGCAATCGTAATCAGTAATATAAATGAAAGGGAAAGCCAAGCTGTGCTTGCTTTTTTTATGATGTTTCGTGTAAATAGTGTTGCAATGGAAACGCCGAGTATAGATAAAGAAAAGTGGGACAGAAATCCTGTGATAAATAAGGAAAGCGTCATTTTTTCTTTAAACATTTGAAAGGCAATAGGATATATAACAGAAATAAGAGAAAGAATACTGCAAATAAGAAGAGCTGTTCCATATTTGCCAAGGTATAAGGTTCGTATATTTTTAGTATGTGAAAGAGTAATTTGTTCTTGAACAGGGTCTTCTGTATGAAATAGTGTAATGGTAATCCACGCTGCAAGTAAATAGAGCATAAGAGCAGTTTCTAAATACGTGGAAACAATTGGGTTTGGTTTGTAGGCATAAACAAAAAGTAAACTTACGATATACATCGCAATTGGTGGTATGTATTTATATGACTTTGTATAATCAAGAAAGTTGTAACGAATGAGTGCAATCATAAAAATCCTCCTTTTGTTTTAACGATTTAGGTTGTAATAATGTAATGGATGCATTGTTATGTAATAAATAGTGAAGTATATCATTTGTGTAAGTTTTTTTGATGTGCAATTGAATAAGATGCTGCTTTACGGCATATGTAACATGGATGTAGCCAGGTTGTTTCTGTAATTCTGAGATAGAAAATGTATGTGGGACGATCGCTTCTATATAAATATGTTCTTTTTGAGTGATATCGGTTACCAATAGTTTGTCCTCTGCAATTGTATGATTGGCAATTGTTACAATTCGGTCGGCCAAGCTTACTAAGAGTTGTTTTTCATGGCAGGTGAAGAGAATCGTGAGACCTTGTTCCTTTAATGTAAGCAATATATGTTCCAGTTTTTGCTGAGATTTTAGGTCGAGTCCAGAAAGTGGCTCATCTAACATTAATATATCAACATCGCTAAGGAGCGCTTGCATAATATTTGTTCTTTGCTTCATTCCTTTTGAAAAGTTTCTTATAACGGAATGATTCGCATGTTGTAAATGAAAAATTCCTAATAATGAAGGGATTTTACTTTGTAAATGCTCTTTTGAGAGGTGATGAATACGGCCGAGGTGATATAAATAATCTTCGAGTGTAAAACGAATATCTTCTGGAAACTGCTCGGGTACATATCCAATCTTTATACTCGATTCTTTGTAAATTGTGCCTGCTGTCGGATGAATAAATCCAGCGATGATTTTGAGCAAAGTGCTTTTTCCAGTACCATTGCCGCCAACTATAGCAACAGCTTGTCCTTGTGGAATGGATAGATGGATGTTTTCTAATATAAGTTGTTTGCCATATTTCTTTTGGATTTCTTTTAGTTCTAGCAACAAAATACTTCCACCTTTCTATATATTATATGTATATCCATTATATGGTTTTTGTTTGGGTGGTACAATACAAAAAAGACGTGCACATACCACACGTCCCTTTGTTGATTTTTGTCGAGCGGCCGATATGTCATGTCGAAACGCCGATATATTTTAATTTGCGCCGATATAATTGGAGTTATGTTCGATATATCAAAAAAATCGCCGATATATTTAACGTTTCTCAATGGCCACAATAAATGGTGGGTTATTTTGTTGATTGATAAATCCATAGCGAAGGACATGTGCTTGTTTTTGATCCAAACTTTCAGCAAATTGTAGAACAGCATCACGCTCTATTTTTCCTTCTGGATGTCCGTGATAAATGACAAGAACGATGATTCCTTCCGGTGCCATAATTTCTAACAATTGTTCAATGGCAGCAATTGTCGAGTTCGGCTTTGTAACGATATGTTTGTCGCCACCAGGCAGGTAACCTAAATTAAAAATAGCTCCCGTTACTTTTCCTTTTGCTTCTGCTGGCAAGACGGATAGTAGCGTATCGTGGCTATCATGAATGAAAACTGTTCGTTCTTCTAATCCTTTTTCTTTTAGGCGAGCAGTGGAATTTTCAATGGCTTCTTTTTGAATATCAAATCCAAATACTTTCCCGTTCTCTCCAACAATCTCTGCTAAAAAACAAGCATCATGACCATTGCCAAGGGTTGCATCAACGGCATAATCGCCCTCTTTGACAGCTGTTTGTAAAAGTGTGCGCGCAAATGGTAGGACACGTTCTAATTTCATACTTGTTTCACCTCGTTTGCAAATTTTCCTTGCCAACTTCCACGGCGTACAAACTCTGCATCGATAGAATTTAATACTTCCCATTTATTTAAGCTCCACATTGGACCAATCATTAAGTCAGGAGGACCATCACCTGTGATGCGATGCACAATCATGTCTGCGGGAATGATTTCAAGTTGGTCAACAACGAGATTTACGTAATCTTTTAAGGAAAGAAATTGTAATTGTCCTTTTTCATATTGCTTCACCATAGGTGTCCCTTTTAGTAAATGAAGCAGATGGATTTTAATCCCTTGCACATCAAGTTTTGCCACTTCACGTGCAGTTTCCATCATCATATCATAGTCTTCAAGCGGAAGGCCGTTAATAATGTGAGAACATACATTAATGCCATGTTTACGAAGTTTATTTACGCCTTCTATATATGTTGGATAATCATGAGCACGGTTAATCAGGTTCGCAGTGCGTTCGTGAACAGTTTGTAAGCCAAGTTCAACCCAAAGATATGTGCGTTTATTTAATTCAGCTAAATATTCTACAACATCGTCAGGTAAGCAGTCTGGGCGCGTTGCGATGGAGAGACCGACTACGTCCTTTTCTGCTAAAAGAGGTTCGAACTTTTCTTTTAATACTTCAACTGGAGCGTGGGTATTTGTATATGCTTGGAAATAGGCAATACATTTTCCATCCTTCCACTTTGTGTGCATTTTTTCCTTCATTTCATAATATTGCGTTACAACATCGTCGCGACGATCACCAGCAAAGTCACCAGAACCAGCAGCGCTGCAAAACGTACAACCGCCGTATGCGACTGTGCCATCACGGTTCGGGCAGTCAAAGCCGGCATCTAATGAAACTTTAAAAATTTTTTCACCAAATTCTTTTCGTAAATGATAGTTCCACGTATGGTAACGTTTGTTATCATTTGTATATGGGAAAGGGTTTTGAACCTTCATACTTATATTCCTCCTACATTTAAGAGCGTACAGTAAAAACAAAATCCATTATAACATACTCATAAGGTTGATATGGAAGGGACACACTAAAGGGGAAGTAACGGCAAGGAGGAATTTGTTATGGCAGAGCGTCAATCACTTGAAGTATACATTACGCAAGCTGAACAGGCGATGGAATATGCAAAAGAGCAGTTAGATATTGGAAGTAGGCAAGAGCATTACAATACAATGGAGTATTCAGATGCTCAGTTAAAGTTAGAACAAGCTTATAATGATTTACAAGTGATGCAGCAACATGCGAATGATGAACAGCGTGAGCAGCTAAATCGTGTGCGTATGGCAATTAGACAATTGCAACATCAAATGATTGTTACGCCGCACTAATAAGGAGTGAATAAAAGTGGCAAAACGTTCTGATCAAAATAATCCAGAGCAAAAAACACAAAATGGGCATAACGCTGAGTTTTCAAATGAACTTGACCCAGTTGTTCAAGCGAAACAACGTAATCGTAAAAAAGGACAACCTCAAAAATCGAAGCAATCAGAGTGAGTCAGGTCGAAGTATGACCTGACTTTATTTTGTAATCTTACGTATTGGACGCTTACAATTTTACAGAAATTAACGATGTGACAAGCTGCTTAAAAAATAAGCCAGCTTGCCTCGTAGCTTATAAAGCATGATGAAAGTCGCTTTTTATAGAGAAATATATTATGCTTGATAACCGAGAAAAGATTTGGAGGAAACAACAATGATTGCACATATTGGCACAGTCGCACTTTACGTAGATGATCAACAACAGGCACTTGAATTTTGGACAGAGAAGGCTGGATTTGAAGTATATCGTAATGACCCAATGGGGGCAAATGCAAGTTGGATTGAAGTAGGACCAAAAGGAGCCCGGTCACACTTAGTTATTTATCCAAAAACAATGATGCCAAATGCAAATGAGTTAAAAGCATCAATTGTATTTGTAACAGACAATATGACAGAGACGTATGAGACAATGAAGAAAAACGGTGTGGGGTTTAAACAAGAACCAAACGAAATGCCTTGGGGAACTTTCGCGATCTTTCAAGATAATGAAGGAAATGAGTTTGTGTTAAAAGGTTAATATATAAAGCTGAGCTTATGTAAGCCCAGCTTTATATATATTACAAAAATGTAAGGTAAATGTAATATTAACCAATGGTAGAGATTCGGGAAAAGATGCAAAATAGGAAGCAGAAAACATGTAGGAGGATGTATATGAGCAAATCAGTTGTAGACGTAAAAAACGTCCAAAAAGTGTACGGTAAAAAAGGTGAAAATCAATCTTATGCTTTAAAAGGTGTATCGTTTTCGATTCAAGAGGGAGAATTTGTTGGGATTATGGGACCATCTGGTTCTGGGAAAACAACATTACTAAATGTGATTTCAACGTTAGATAAAGCAACAGGTGGTGTTGTTGAAATTGCAGGAACGGATATTACAAAGATGAAGCAAGGGGAGCTATCTGATTTTCGTTCTCAAAAATTAGGATTTATCTTTCAAGACTTCAACTTACTGGAGAACTTAACGATTTATGAAAACATTGCTCTTCCGCTATCACTTCAAGGTGTTTCATCACGCAAGATTGGACCAAAAGTAGAAAAGGTAGCAGAAATGCTAGGGATTTCAGAGATACTTCAAAAATATCCATCTGAAGTATCTGGGGGACAAAAGCAACGTTCAGCAGCAGCACGTGCCCTTGTGCATGAGCCAGCTATTATTTTAGGGGACGAGCCAACCGGAGCGCTTGATTCCAAAAATGCAACAAGCCTTTTAGAAGCCATGAAGAATTTAAATGAAGAACAAGGTGTATCCATTATGATGGTAACGCACGATCCATACAGTGCAAGTTACTGTGAGCGTATTTTATTCATTCAAGATGGTGAGTTATATAAAGAGATTCATCGAAGTGGAACACGTGAAGACTTTTATAAAGAAATATTAGATGTGCTTGCAGATTTAGGCACAAAAAAAGCGTAAGAAAGGAGGTAACAGGATGTTATTTAAGCTGTCTATGTCAGGATTAAAAAGTAAGCTGAAAGATTATATCGTCTTACTAATTGGTCTTGTCATGTCTATTTCAATTTTTTATATGTTCCAAACGTTAGCGTTGAATAAAGCATTTCTTCAATCTAACTCGGTCATTCAATCGATTACTTTCGTCTTTCAAGCTGGTTCGTTTTTACTAGCAATTATTACGTTCTTTTATATTTTATATGCGAATTCTTTCTTATTATCGCTTCGCCAAAAAGAATTTGGCATGTATATGATGTTAGGAGCAAAGAAACATAAAATTACTTTGCTTATGTTTATGGAAACAGTCATTATTGGAGTTGCCTCTCTCGTAATTGGGATTATAGTTGGTACAGGGCTTGCACAAGGAATCGGTCAATTATTGATGAAACAATTAGAGTTTACTGGAAGTGGTTATCAAGCGTTTTATATTCCATCGATGACCGTTACTTGTATTTTCTTTTTTGTATTATTTGTATTATCAGCAATTATGAACAGTATTAAGTTATCACGTATTTCCGTTTTACAACTTGTTCATGCAGATGCGCAAGCAGAGCGCATTAGAGTGAAAGGGCAACTAACTAGTATTATTGCGGTACTTGCAGTTATTTTATTAGGAATTGGATATGCCTCCATGATTTATATGGATAAGTTAAAGCAAATGGGCATTATTATTGCGCTAATTACAGTAACATCAGGAACTTACATGCTGTTCGGAGCACTTCTTCCGGTTATTATTAAAAAGCTAAAGAGTAACAAAAAGCGGAATGAAAAAGGATTGAATGCCTTTACATTTGCACAATTAAATTTCCGGATTAATAGTTTAACAAGAGTACTTGCAACAGTGGCGATGTTAATTGCACTGGGTGCAGGAGCCATTTCTGGCGGGATGGCGTTTAAAAATAATGTAATGAATACAGTGGATCTTTTTGAAGTATATGATGCAGTAATTCATAATCCAACAGCTGAACAAAAGAAAATTTTAGACGGGATTTCATTTCAAGAGAAAAGCGAATATCGCTATAAAGTAGACGATAAATTTGTTTACTACTTAAATGAAGATTTAGAAAAGAATCGTCCGATTATAATGGATACATCTAATCGTGAAAATGCGGAAAGTTTAAAAGATGTTGCTAAGTTTAAAAAAGTGTCTGAAGAACTTCCAGTTGGAGCAATTTCAGGTGGAAATGAAAAAGATCCTAACGCAAAGGTACTGCCAGAAGAGTGGAATGAAGTATTCTTTAAAATAGAACCTTTCTATGTCCATCCTAATCATACCATAAAAATTGTTGATAAAAAGATGTATAACGATATGCAAGGTACAGAAGGTATTGTATTTCTTGGAAAAACAGATGATTTTGTCACATACACAAAAGAATGGAAAAAACTTGACGAATTGCAGGAAGCGAAATATAAAAATGCAAAAGAAGGAAGCTTCCAAAGTAAATATACAATGTATACAGGATTTTACACGATTGCTAGCGGGACAGTATTTATGGGGTTCTTCCTTGGAATTGCTTTCTTAGCAATGATGGCAAGTTGCTTAATGTTTAAAATTCTCTCTGGCGCTTCTAAAGATATTACACGTTATCAAATGCTTCGTAAAATTGGAGTGCGTCGTGAGTTATTAACGAAATCTATTTATAAAGAGTTATTTTTCGTATTCTTATTTCCGGCAATTATAGGTATTGTCCATGTGTTAGTTGGTATGAATATCTTCGGATTTATTTTAATTGATCCGTACTTCCGCATTTGGGTTCCAATTGTTATTTTCGTAGTCATTTACGCTATTTACTACTTAATTACAGTTCAATTGTATAAAGGAATTGTTCTTCCGAAAGAAGAGTAAGGGAAAAATACCGAGCAGAGAATGTTCGGTATTTTTTCTACTATTATCTGAATTTCATCAACTATTAATCAGTTGCCTTCCTATTTAAAAACGACTACAATTTTACTGTTATATAAGAACGAAAAAAACAGAATAGGAGGGGACACGATGCCAAGAAAAGTATGGCTATTAGTAGCTGGAATGATTATTAATGTCACAGGTGCTTCTTTTTTATGGCCTTTTAATACAATTTATTTACACGACCATTTAGGTAAATCTTTGTCAGTGGCCGGAATGGTATTAATGATTAACTCACTTACGGGCGTAATTGGAAATTTGCTTGGTGGTACATTGTTTGATAAGTGGGGCGGATATAAATCGACGTTACTTGGAATTGTGATTACACTTGTTGCTATTTTAGGTCTTGTATTTTTCCATGGTTGGCCATTGTATGTCATTTGGCTTGCATTAATTGGTTTCGGTTCGGGAATGGTCTTTCCATCGATGTATGCAATGGTTGGTGCAGTTTGGCCAGAAGGTGGAAGGCGTGCATTTAATGCGATGTATGTTGGACAAAATGTCGGAATTGCTGTTGGCACAGCATGCGGTGGCCTAGTTGCTTCTTATCGCTTTGATTATATTTTCTTAGCAAACTTTATTTTGTACTTTATTTTCTTTTTAATTGCTTTTATCGGTTTTCGCGGTATGGAGGATCAAAAAGAGCAACGTCTACAAACAGAAGTTAAAATGAACAAAGGGTATTCGCTCACACCGGGATTTAAAGCGCTTCTTATTGTTTGTGTAGCATATGCGTTATGTTGGGTTACGTATGTACAGTGGCAAGGGGCAATTGCAACGCATATGCAAGAGTTAAATATTAGTTTGCGTCATTACAGTTTATTATGGACAATCAATGGAGCGATGATTGTTTGTGCACAGCCGCTTGTAAGTATGATGATTCGTGCAATGAAGCGTTCTTTAAAGCAGCAAATTATGATCGGAATTGGTATTTTTGTAGCATCATTTTTTGTATTAAGTCAGGCGGAGCAATTTACAATGTTTCTTGTCGCGATGGTGACATTAACAATTGGAGAATTATTTGTATGGCCGGCTGTTCCAACAATTGCAAATATACTAGCGCCAAATGATAAACTTGGTTTTTATCAAGGGGTTGTCAATAGCGCAGCAACTGTAGGGAAAATGTTTGGACCGGTTGTTGGTGGAGCAATTGTTGATTTATACAATATGGAAGTATTGTTTATAGCAATTATGGTAATGCTTGTAATAGCATTTTTTGCCACAAGCATTTTTGATAAGAAAGTAAAAGTGGAAGAAACAGTGAACGAAAAAATTGCAGTTTAGTTTGACGGAACATATAACATGTTTTAGAATATATTTAACTTCACTCATATTTTTAATAACAGCGAGAAGGAGTAGTAGTAAGCGAAACGGGTCTAGAGAGTTGACGGTTGGTGCAAGTCAATCCATGTTTCATTATGAACTCGCCTTTGAGTTGCGATTGTGAACTTAAGTAGCAATGGCCGTTCATCCACGTTACGGATTTAAGTGAATGTAAGTATTTACATTAATTTAGGGTGGTACCGCGGGAATCTATAACCTCTCGTCCCTTTTTAGGGATGAGAGGTTTTTTGTATTTTAGGCGGTGAAAATAAATTGTATTTTAAGGAGGGAATCTCATGAGCTTTAATCATCAAGAAATTGAGAAGAAGTGGCAAGCGTATTGGGAAGAGAATAAAACATTCCGTACGCCAGATGAGACAGACAAACCAAAATTTTATGCATTAGATATGTTCCCATATCCATCAGGTGCAGGTCTTCACGTAGGACATCCAGAGGGATATACAGCAACAGATATTTTATCACGTATGAAACGTATGCAAGGGTATAATGTTCTTCATCCAATGGGATGGGATGCATTCGGTCTTCCAGCAGAGCAATATGCACTTGATACGGGGAATAGCCCAGCGGAATTTACAGAGAAAAATATTAACACATTCCGTAATCAAATTAAGTCACTTGGCTTCTCATACGATTGGGATCGCGAAGTAAATACAACAGATCCGAATTACTATAAATGGACACAATGGATTTTCTTAAAGCTATTTGAAAAAGGTTTAGCTTACGTGGATGAAATTCCTGTAAACTGGTGCCCAGCACTTGGTACAGTGCTTGCGAATGAAGAAGTAATTGATGGTAAGAGTGAGCGCGGTGGACACCCTGTTGAGCGCCGTCCGATGAAACAATGGATGCTAAAAATTACTGCATATGCAGATCGCTTACTAGAAGACTTAGATGAGCTTGATTGGCCAGAAAGTTTAAAAGATATGCAACGCAACTGGATTGGACGTTCTGAAGGTGCAGAAGTACATTTTAATATCGACGGTACAGATAAGAAATTTACAATCTTTACAACGCGCCCTGATACATTATTTGGAGCAACTTACTGCGTACTTGCTCCAGAGCATGCACTTGTTGCAGAAATTACAACAGAAGATCAAAAAGGAGCTGTAGAAGCTTACATTGATGTTGTAAAATCGAAAAGTGATTTAGAACGTACAGAGCTTGCGAAAGAAAAAACAGGTGTATTCACGGGTGCATACGCAATCAATCCTGTAAACGGAGAGAAATTACCAATTTGGATTGCTGATTATGTGCTTGCTAGCTATGGAACAGGTGCTGTAATGGCAGTTCCAGCTCATGATGAACGCGATTATGAGTTTGCCAAAACTTTTGATCTGCCAATGAAAGAAGTGGTAAAAGGCGGAGACATTACGAAAGAAGCATACACAGCTGATGGGGAACACATCGATTCTGCATTCCTTAATGGTTTAAATAAGGAAGAGGCAATTGCAAAAATGATTGAATGGCTTGAAGTAACAGGCGCAGGAAATCAAAAAGTAACGTACCGCCTTCGTGACTGGTTATTTAGTCGTCAACGTTATTGGGGTGAGCCAATTCCAATTATCCATTGGGAAGATGGTACGATGACAGCGGTGAAAGAAGAAGAATTACCGTTAGTTCTTCCAAAAACAGATAATATTCGTCCGTCTGGAACAGGTGAATCACCACTTGCAAACATCGATGAGTGGGTAAATGTTGTAGATCCAGAGACTGGTAAAAAAGGCCGTCGTGAAACAAATACAATGCCGCAATGGGCTGGTAGCTGCTGGTACTATTTACGTTATATCGATCCAAACAATAACGAAGCACTTGTAGATCCTGAAAAAGCAAAACAATGGCTTCCAGTTGATATTTATATTGGCGGGGCAGAGCATGCTGTACTTCATTTACTATATGCTCGTTTCTGGCATAAAGTATTATATGATATCGGTGTTGTTCCAACGAAAGAGCCATTCCAACAACTATTTAACCAAGGTATGATTTTAGGAGAAAACAACGAGAAAATGAGTAAGTCAAAAGGTAACGTTGTAAACCCTGATGACATCGTAGCAAGCCATGGTGCTGATACACTTCGTCTTTACGAAATGTTCATGGGACCATTAGATGCTTCAATCGCTTGGTCTGAAAACGGCCTTGATGGAGCGCGTCGTTTCTTAGATCGCGTATGGCGCCTATTCGTTCAAGAAAACGGTGAATTAAGCGAGAAAATTACAGATGCGCCGAATAAAGAGCTTGAAAAAGCATATCACCAAACAGTGAAGAAAGTAACAGAAGACTATGAAGAGCTTCATTTTAATACTGCAATTTCTCAAATGATGATGTTTATTAATGATGCATATAAAGCGGAAACGCTTCCGAAAGAATATGTAGAAGGTTTCGTGAAGTTACTTGCACCAGTTGCACCGCACATTGCAGAGGAACTTTGGAGCAAGCTTGGTTATAATGAAACAATCACATATGCAAGCTGGCCAACATTTGATGAGTCTAAACTTGTAGAAGATGAAGTAGAAATTGTTGTTCAAGTAATGGGAAAAGTTCGTGCAAAACTGAAAATGAAAAAAGACGCATCAAAAGAAGAAATGGAACAACTTGCACTTGAAGAAGTGAAAGAACAAATTGAAGGGAAAACAGTTCGCAAAGTAATTGTCGTTCCTGGAAAACTTGTTAATATTGTTGCAAACTGATGAAAAAGAGCAGTCCTTTATAAGAAGGCTGCTCTTTTTCATAGTGGAAAAAAGATGAATTCCTATACAGACAAACACCTATTCAATTGTGTGCAATATGATAAAAAAGGTAGACTAAACTTGAGAAGAAGAGGTGAAAGAAATGAAAGGGATAGATAATAAAGCACCATATGGATTTATGATTAGTGGAGACCATCACTATGCTCCGATGGGAATTGGTGGAGGAGCAGGAGGATTCCCGCCATCTGTAGCTGGTGTGCAAACAGGAATGCCAGGGGTAGCACCAGGGTTTCCAGGAGGATTCTCTCCAGGGGCTGTAATGGGTAGCCAACTAGGGGGACCGACTGTATTTCCAGCACCAGGAATTGGTGTTGCAGCAGGTATAGGAGCAGTGAATCCATATGGTGTTTACGGACATCATGGACACCACGGACATCATGGACACCACGGACATCACGGACATCATGGACACCACGGACATCACGGACAACATGGGCATCACGGACATCACGGGCATCATGGACATCACGGGCATCATGGACATCACGGACATCATGGACAGTATGGACACCACGGACATCATGGGCACCACGGACACCATGGGCATCATGGACATCAACAAGACCAGCACCATCATCAAGGACAACATCATCAAACTTGGTACGGCGGAGCGACAAGGGATTCCGAAGGGACAGATGGTCATACAGGATATAATGGATGTTGATGATTGGAATCTAGCACATATAAAAAATTCTCTTGTGCGCAAGGGGATTTTTTTATTGGGCATAGTAAGGTGAGGAGGTGTTACATATGGGAAAAGGTAGAAGTAATAATGCTGGTAAAAAACAGCCGAATTTTGATGATTCATCTAACTTTGCTAAGCAAAGTCAACCGACAGAGAAAAAGAAGAAATAGTGGAAAGGAGCTATCTTGTTTGGATAGCTCCTTTTTACATAATTTTCATTTTAATGATTTTGCTAATGCTTCTTGGCGTTGACGCTCGATTTCTGCGCGAAGTTGTGGCTCGGGTGCTTGCCAACCTTCTGGTTTTAAAATTTTGCCGTCTCCTTCGCGAAAGCGCGGTTTTCCATCAGGAAATAACTTTGCCATATTGGCATTATTCACAATTTCAAATCCTTTATCTGGACGCACTCCCATTTCTGCAAATGTTCCAAAGGCAAAATAAATAAGATCGATTAATGCATCATATTGATCTTCTAGAGTTGTTGCTTCTAAAAACTCTTCTAATTCTTCTTGCATAAAGCTTGCGCGAATCTTTGCACGTTCTTCCGTTAATTTTGTTGGTACATCTGTAACTGGGTGTCCGAATACTTCATGCATTTTTGCGACAAGTTCATATCCTTTATCTAGACCTTTTTCGTTAGACATGTTGTTTCATCCTTTCTTACTATGTGCCGAATTCCATTGTAACATAAGATCTTTGTTATTCTTCTTTCTTTATGAAAAATGATACAGCGATATCGATTCCGAATATTCCGACAAGAAGTGATGGAATAACAATGAGTAAATAACGAGTGAAAGAAACATTTTTTAAATATGTATGTGCAAATAAAAATACTAAGAGAAATAGAACCCCATTTAAAATAGGTTTTATCAATTTTTTTAACATAAGCTCTCCCGTAACTCCTTTTTCTCTATGTAAGGCATAAAAAAACTCCCCCTTCTCCGTTGTACCATGCTAGAGGGAGGAGTTCAATCTTTATGTTAGATTCTATTATTCAATAACCCCTGAATTTGTAATATTTACTTTATATTGAACTTTAATAGGTACATCTTTATACATTGCTTTCCATTTCTCTAAGTTGAATGGTCGATAGTGCTGCCTAAATCTTGCCCCAAGGCCAATGGGATCGACATCCAAAGATTGAAAGTGTTTAATGAGTTTTGCTGCTCTTGTATTGAGTTGTTTTTCGATAGATCTAGCAATTTTTTGTGTATTCTTCTTATTTTCCAAACTAAATTTTCTTGATAATTCTTGAATACGTGCATCAAGTTTCACTGTAATGAGAAAAGAAGGTCTGCCGTTTTTTACATGTACTTGGTAAGTAGGGGTAGAGCGAATATTATTAATGATTGTGTATCCAGGGTTTGTTTTGAATTCCTGTGAATCTAATCGATGTTTTTCAACTAATCCTTTAAATACAAACAGATCTCGTTGCTTGATTTTCCCGACATATTTATCTTTCTTGAAAAGAGCAATACCAGTAATTTTTACTTTGTCTTTGCTTTTTTTTAAGATAGGAATATAGTAGTCTTGGCCTACGCGATAATAACGGAATGCACCCAAATGTACATTATCGGTTGGCAAAGGACCAGTTTGCATATTATGCTCCAATAACTTTTTTATATAAATTGCAACATTTGATGAGGTTGTATACTTTTCTTCAAATAATTCACGCCCATTTCCATCTAATAAGGCAACATATAAGGCATTTCCGACATTTACATCACGAATGAGCGTGTCAAATGAAGTGGACAATCCTTTTTTAGCGATGTTCATTGTGAACAGAGCAACGCGCATTTGGCCGTTTGCAAACGGTTGGGAAGATGTTAAAGCAGTATCGGCTTTTACTTGTTTTACAGCATTCCCTACCCCTTCAAAAACTTCAACTTTATTTCCTTTTTCCTGTACGGGACAAACAAATGTTACTTTTACTTTATCATCTTTCGCTGTATCAAAAACCGTTCCTTGAATGAGCTGAATATCATCAATAATCGTTTTTTGTAAGCAACCAGTCATACTAAACATACAGAAACAGGAAAGGAGAATTACTTTTGTTTTGATTTTTTCCATTTTCTTTTCACCCACATAATAAGAAATAAAATCGGGATGTACATATAAATAACAAAAAAGCTAGTATGAGATATCATGTTAATAAAATCATTAATATCGTGTCGATTTGTTAATAGTTGTGAAATAATGATTGTAATGAACAAAAGAGCGATTAAAATCTTTTTTTGTTTCACACGAAAGACTTCATATGTACCTCTTGTTGCAGCCCATAATGGAAGTAAGAAACTTGGCATAATGACAAGAGCGTAAGCAGAGATTGCAATGTACTCTAAGCGCTCAATAAAGGGAAGTTGAATAACCTGTGTCATAGAAAGCTGCGGCCATATTGTTTGTAATAACTGATTTTCACTAAAAAAAGCAAAGGCTAGCATAGTACTGAATACGTATAAAATGTTAGAAAATAGTGCGCCATATTGTGCGAATTTATGAGACTTTTGTGCCCCTTTTACAAATGGATAAATCATAAGGTATACTTCAAATCCAGTCATCGTGTAAATAGAGGATTGTGCTGCTTTTAATATATCCTGAACAGAATGAGAAAATATAGGAAGTAAATTTTCCCACTGTGCATATTTTAGAACAAATAAACTAAGGAAAAGATAACCGAAAATTCCGGCGATAGAAATTACGCATATGCCGGTCATAACGCGAAATCCTGATGAGATAATGTAATAGCTAAGTAAGCAGAAGAAAAAGGTCAATGTCCATGTAGAAGCGGTAGGAAACATCCATACTTGAACAATTTCGACATAGGTTCGGATAACGGAAATACTTATAATGAAAAAGTAAGTCACAAAGAGTAGGTTCATTCCTGTTCCAACCCACTTTCCGAACAGCTCTTGATGTAAATCAATTAAATTCCCCTCATTTTCTTTTAACAAGAAATGCATCATCCAGATGAGAATGTGGATGGTAATTCCTACAATGAGAACTCCTATCCAACCATCGTATCCTGCGGACTTTGCGATGATGCGTGCAAAGCCTAAAACCCCCGCTCCAAATTGTGCACCATGAATTAAGAAGAAAACAAAGATAGGTGATATTTGATATTTTGTTTTAACTTTACTCATAAGATGCACCTCGCTTTATTCATCAAAATCAGATCTATGTTTTATTGGAATACCTTTTGCAGTCTTTTTTACGTGCTGTGCTCTTGCTTGTACATCTCTTGTATCAATTACAGATAGAGGAAACCGCACCCAAGAGTCCTTAAAGGATTGTTTCCTTGCTGGATAAAAGAGGGCATATGGTTTGCGTAAAGATGATAGGCGGAATAAATGGGTAAATAAAAAAAGAAATCCAAGTACAATGCCTAAAAGTCCGCCTAATTCTGCACTAATCAGAAATGGGAATCGTAATAATCGCACAGTGTTTCCCATTTTATAAATAGGTGTAATAAAGGAAGCAAGTGCAGATAAAGCAACAATAATTAAGAGAATATTACTTGTTAAACCAGCTTCAACAGAGGCTTGACCAATTACAATCCCCCCTACAATACCGAGCGTTTGCCCTACTTTCATTGGGAGTCTGGCGCCTGCTTCTCTTAATAAATCAATTGCAAGTTCTAAAAATAGCGCTTCTATTAAAGGAGGGAATGGAACTTGGGCTCTGGATAAAATCAATGTTTCTAATAAGTCGCTTGGAATCAATTCATAATGATAGCTTAAGACAGCGACATATAATGGAGTTGCACAAATCGAAAAAAGAACAGCAATTAAACGTAACATTCTCGAAAATGTAGCATACATCCAAGAGACGTTGTAATCTTCAGGTGAAACAAAGAAATCAAAATAAGAGACAGGCGTAAGTAAAACGCTAGGTGAGCCGTCGACAAAAATAGCAATTTTTCCATCGATTAAAGCTTTTGTTACTCTATCAGTGCGCTCTGTATTAATATAGAGAGGGAAAATTGACTTTTCACCCATTAATTCTTGAATATAAGAACTGTCATTAATTTGATCATATTTAATTGTTCGAAGAGACTCTTCTAAGAAAGCAACATTTTCTTTTTCAGCAAGGTTGTCTAAGTACATCATCACAACCTTTGTCTTTGAAAAAGCTCCAATGATAATTTCTTTCGTTTGTAATGCTAATACTGGGAGGCGTTTTCGGACTAAATTTATATTTGTATCAATATCTTCGACGAAACCCTCTTGTGGGCCAACTACTGTTGATTCATTTAATGGTGCAGTTGGTGCTCGATAATTATCAATTGCGATATTTGCAAGTAGACATTTTTGATCTTTTTCATGTAATTGAACAATTGCGTGCCCCTTTAAGACCATATCTTCTATTTTTTGTAAATCATTTGTAATTATAATTCCACTCATTGGAATGTGTTCTTTCAATTCTTCTAATGTAGAGCATGTGCGTTCTAATAATGTTGGCATTAAATATTTTTGTAACTTTTCACCGTCAAGTGATGGCCGATAGTAAGAAATCCAGTATGGCATTGTTTCATCATCGGATGTGTGATAATTGACAAAATCGCTAGATGCTTTCAATTTCTCTAACAAATCTTGAAGAGTGTGAACCTTTTCTTTCTTCGGTTGACTGAAATCATAAATGCTATTGTCACTAGTATGTGTATGGGTTGCTTCTTGAACAGGTTGTTGCTTATTGAGGATCTGTTCTCCTCGCTGAGAAGCTTGATTAAGGTGCTGTTGTTCGGATTGCTTTTGCTCTCTTTGCTGAGAAGTTTGCACAAGGCGTTGCTGCTCGTCCTGCTTAGCAGTTTCCTTTTGGATCTTTGCTGTTTTTTTCTTTCGTAACCAGTTCCAAATCATTGCTTTCTCCCTCTTTAACTTATGTAAGATGATGTTAGTTTATGGTGTATTTTGTTTCTTATACATATGTCTGGAAAGAAAACTGTTATATAAAAAGAAGGTTTTCTTTTAGAAACGTGTAATCTTTTTATAAGCAAAATTGATTTGTTATGAAAATGATGGGACTTGAGATGGAGTATGAAAAATAATCAAATATGTAAAAGCAGTTGCCATTATAGACGGAAAAATTGAGCGGGTTAGTAGAGAGGTTGGAAGAATAAGATGTTTGAAAGGAGAAATGGAACGTGTATGTGAAAAAAGAGTGTTTTTCTTTGAAACAATTTACATTTGCAAATAAAAAGAAAATTCCTATTCAGATGGGATATGAAACATATGGGAAGTTAAATAAGGAAAAATCCAATGCGATTTTAGTTTGTCATTATTTTAGTGCAACGAGTCATGCGGCAGGAAAGTATACGGAGAATGATTTACTGCCTGGATGGTGGGATGGGTTGATTGGACCAGGAAAAGCAATTGATACGGACCAATACTTTGTTATATGTACGGATAATCTTTGTAATGTTCAAGTGAAAAATCCGTATGTTATAACGACAGGGCCAAAGTCAATGAATCCAGAAACCGGTTTGGAATATGGGATGGATTTTCCAGTATTCACTTTTTTAGATGTTGCTCGCATCCAATATGAATTAATAAAAGAAATAGGGATTAACAGGTTACACGCTGTAATTGGGCCATCGGCAGGTGGGATGATTGCGCAGCAATGGGCGGTTCATTATCCACATATGGTCGAACGAATGATAGGTGTAATTACGAATCCGCAAAATCCAGTTGTAACATCTGTGAATGTTTTGCGGAATGCAATTGATGCCATTCAGTTGGATCCGAAATGGCAGGATGGGACTTATGGGGAAGAGCAACCAATTAAGGGATTACATGTAGCAAGTAAAATGATGTTTATCAATGCATTTGATGCGAAGTATTATGAAAAGGAATTTCCGCGTAATAGTACCGAAACAAAACCGTATGAAAACTTTGGTTCACCGACATCATTTGAGAAAGAGATTGATTGCTTAACGCTTCAAAATATTCAATTTGTAGACGCAAATTCATGGATGTATACTGCAAAGGCAACGTTATTACATGATATTGCGTATGGCTTCTCCTCTATGGATGAGGCACTTTCACAAATTGAGGCAAATGTGCTGATGATTCCATGTAAGCAAGACGTATTACAACCAGCACATTATAATTATAAAATGGTTGATAGCCTGAAAAAACAAGGGAAATTTGCAGAAGTATATGAGATTGAAAGCACGAATGGACATATGGCTGGAGTGATGGATATCCATCTATTTGAGAAGAAATTGTATGAGTTTTTGAATCGTAAAATATCTAGTTTTGTATAAAGAAAGGTGCATATTTAGCAAGTAGCACCTTTCTTTATACAAACTTTAAACGAAAAATATACGTGGCAATGCATGCGCCGAAAAAAGCGATGCTAAGTAATAAAAGTAGGAATGAGATTTCTTGAAACGATAGCTTATTATAGTTTTTCTTCATATTAAATACAATGATAGAAAGAATAAGAAAAATAAGGCCCATAAAGAAAAATGAAAGTGTCATGTCACTTCGCTCCTTTCGTAAAACAAGTATTATGAGAATACAATGTGAAAGTTAGCTTTGTAAAGTATAAATATTGATAAAAAGTTGAGAAAGAGATAAGAAAAGGTACAGTTTCATTTCTTTGCGTTCAGCCATCAGCATGCTAAAATTGGTGAGTAAAGAGGAAAAATACTGTTTCAAAGTTTTATTGTATATAAGGAGGAACAATCGATGACAGAAGTAAAAACAATTACAACAGAAGAAGTACAAAAGCGTCTCGAAAATGGAGAGACATTATTTCTAGTAGATGTACGTGAAGATGAAGAAGTGGCGCAAGGGAAAATTCCAGAAGCTGTACATATAAAAATGGGTGACATTCCAAATAAATTGGAATTCTTTGATAAGGAAAATGAATATATTTTTATTTGTAGATCAGGAATGCGCAGTGAAAATGTATGTCACTATTTAAATGAGCAAGGATTTAAAACCGTCAATATGGTTGGCGGTATGCTGCAATATAAAGGAGAAATTAAATAATGAATTTATAAAAACTTGAAACGTGTCTGTTTCAAGTTTTTTTTCTTATGCATACAGTGTACAAAGGAGGGAATAATTTGGGTGCGCGAATTCGTAATATGAAAATTATCAATAATAAAGGCAACGTGAATGTAGGCGATTATTATAGCCTTTCACCTTCAGGGGTTCAAAAAGTATATGCTGGTGCTGGCGGGTCAAGCATCGCTAATTTTTTTAATGGCAAACGTATGCAACCTGAAACGCCAAGAGTTCCAGAGTTTTTCCCGCCATTAGAAACGAGTGAATTAACATTAGGATCATAAAGGAAAGGAGGAATAAATATGCCTGCTCATATTCAAAAATTTGTCATTGTAAATCAGTATGGAAATATATTTACAGGTGATCACTTAAGTGATACTTCATTTGTTGCTTCTAAAACATATAGCGGGGCATTGGGACCGACGTGCATCGATGTTGTAACAGTAGTTGGTACAACATCAAATCTTTGCTTACAACCAGGTGACACAGTGACAACAACGTATACAAGAGGAACACAAACATCTGAAAGTCAAAATACAGGATTATAAGGGGAGAATCCCGTTGGAATTTTGCAAGCAGTGCCAAATACAGATGCTTTTAATTCCGCGCCTGGTTTATAAGAAATAATCCCCTGATTGTAGGGGATTATTTCTTAAGGTGCATGGGCATGCGTTTTCGATAAATTACGTAGCTGCGACGTAAATATTTTACGGGAACACTAAATACATGTACGAGTCTTGTGAATGGCCAAGTTGCAAAAAGGCCTAGTGCTGCAATAATATGAATTTTAAACCAAATCGGTACGTCTGCCATATATTCTGCTTTCGGACTGAAAATGAACAGACTACGGAACCATGGGCCAATTGTTGTACGGTAATCAAAGCCTTTTGCATCAATATTGAAAAAGGTAGAAGAAAGACCGGCTAACATAACAATGAACAGTAGAATGAGAGCTATATAGTCTCCTTTTGTACTTGTTGCAATCATACGTTTTACTGTAAAACGACGATACATTAAGATTACTAATCCAACAATAGAAGCAATTCCAGCAGGAAGTCCGAAACTAATAGCAATGATATGATAAGTATACTCTGAAATACCGAGTGAGCGATAGACAGATTCCGGAATTAAAATTCCCATAATATGACCGCCGATTACAAACATAATTCCAAAGTGAAAGAGAAGACTTCCAATTCGAAGTATTTTCTTTTCGAGCAGTTCACTAGATTTTGATGTCCAACCAAATTGGTCATAGTTATAGCGAAAAATGTGTCCGCCGATAAAGATTGCGAAAATGATATAAGGAAATAGCACCCAGAAAAATTGATCCAGCATGTTTAGAGAACTCCTTTCTCATTTGTTTGTACACCCCATGCATCAATAGCAAGCAGAACGGAAGCGATGATTGGTTCATGTAGACAATTTGCTTTTTTTAATTGCTCATGCAAAGCTTGTATATTTTTCATGTACTTACTTATAAGTGGATCACAATCTTCTTCCGGTGCGTTTGCTAGAAATTCAAGAAGAAGTGGTAAGTAATCAGGAAGCTCCTTATCTGTTACCATAAAGCCAGCTTTTTGATAATGTTGTTTTAATTCTAGTAATTCAATTCCGCGTTCTCTTTGTTCACCTGTATTCATATAAGTTAAGTATAAATTTGTCTTTTTTCCGAAGTCGAATGTATACACATACGAGTCGATTAGTTGCGCATCTGTTTTGTTCTGTACTTGTTTTATGAATCTTGTAAGCAATGTGCGAATTTCTTCATTTGTAATCGTACGGATTGTTTCTTGTAGTTCGGGTAAAGCTTCTCTCCATCCTGCTTCAGGATAGGAGAGAAGGAAGGAAGTACAAGAAAAAGCGGTTTGTAAACTTTGTTTCATCGTTGTTACCTCCCTTAGTTAAGAAAGCGTCATGCAAGAGCCTGGACCACCGGCAAAGGAAAGGCCACAGCTTCCTTGTTCACTATATAAATCAGCAACTTGCTCGCGGTGAGTTGTTGGAATAACAAAGCGATCTTTATATTTTGCGATTGCTAGTAGGCGGTACATATCTTCTACATCTTCTTTTGTTAATCCAAGTTCTTTTAATACCATTTCATCTGGCTCTTTATGAACTTGTAGTGCTCTCATATGTGTGCGCATGACAGCCATTTTTTTCAATGTAAGTCGAATGTGGGATTCGTCCCCAGCGGTAAGTAAATTCGCTAAATATTGAATTGGAATTCGCATATTATCAATTGCAGGGAAAATATCCTCTTCTTTCCAGTTGCTTCCTTTTCCTTCGACTATATTCATAATTGGACTGAGCGGTGGAATATACCAAACCATTGGCATTGTTCTATATTCAGGGTGAAGCGGAAGAGCGATTTTCCAATCGATAATCATTTTGTAAATTGGTGAATGTTGCGCTGCTTTTATCCATTCTTCAGGTATTCCTTGTTTTTTTGCCTCGGCAACTACTTCTGGATCATTTGGATCTAAGAAAACAGTAAGCTGCGATTCATATAAGTCTTTTTCATTTTCGATGGAAGCGGCTTCTTTTACCTTGTCAGCGTCATATAACATAACACCAATGTAGCGTATACGCCCTACACATGTTTCAGAACAGATGGTAGGCATACCCGCCTCAATACGCGGGAAGCACATTGTACATTTTTCCGCTTTATTCGTTTGCCAGTTGAAATACACTTTTTTATATGGGCAAGAAGATACACAAAATCTCCAAGCACGGCATGCATTTTGATCGACAAGAACAATTCCATCTTCTTCACGTTTATACATCGCGCCAGATGGACAAGAAGAAACGCAAGACGGATTCATACAATGTTCGCAAATGCGAGGTAAATACATCATAAAGACGTTTTCAAAGTCTGTCTTAATATCTTCTTCCATTTTCTTTACATTCGGGTCTTGTAAGGCAGTGATATGTCCACCAGCTAAGTCATCTTCCCAGTTTGGCCCCCATTCAATTTTATCGATAAATTCGCCTGTAATTGCCGATTTTGGACGAGCTACTGGTTGATGTTTGCGCTGCGGGCTGTTTGTTAACGTTTCATAATCGTAGTTCCATGGCTCGAAGTAATCATCGATTGTCGGTAAATCTGGATTATGAAAAATATTTAGTAGACGTTTCACTTTAGAACCGGATTTGAGCTGAAGTTCACCGTTCTTTACTTCCCAGCCGCCTTTATATATTTCTTGATTTTCCCATTGTTTTGGATAGCCAATACCAGGCTTTGTTTCCACATTGTTAAAATACATATATTCAGCACCTGGACGATTTGTCCAGGTATTTTTGCACGTTACACTACAAGTATGGTAGCCGATACATTTATCTAAGTTCATTACCATTCCGACTTGTGCTTTAATCTTCAAGCCAATCTACCTCCTTCAGTTTGCGGATGACGACGTTTAAATCACGCTGATTACCCGTTGGACCATAGTAGTTAAACCCATAGCTTAATTGACCATATCCGCCAATCATATGCGTTGGTTTTACATGGATGCGCGTTGGACTATTATGCGTTCCACCACGGTTACTTGTTAAATTTGTACCAGGCACGTTAATATGACGGTCTTGTGCATGATGCATAAAGGCCATTCCTCTTGGTATGCGATGTGTAACAACTGCACGTGCTACAACAACGCCGTTTCGGTTGAAACATTCAATCCAGTCGTTATCATCTACACCAGCTTCAGCGGCGTCATCTTTATTCATCCAAACAGTTGGACCACCACGGAATAGTGTTAACATTGGTAAGGAATCGAAGTACATACTATGAATAGACCATTTATTATGCGGCGTTAAATAGTTTAGCGTAATTTCTTTTCCTTCTACTTCCGGACGTGATTTTTGAAACGGTTTATGCTGCAAGATTGGTTTAAATGTTGCCATTGTTTCACCAAACTCTTTCATCATCTCGTGATCTAAGTAGAATGATTGTCGTCCTGTAATCGTTCTCCAAGGAATAAGACGTTCTACATTTGTTGTAAATGGTGAGTAGCGGCGTCCCCCTTTTTCTGAGCCAGTAAAGGCAGGAGAAGTAATTACTGTTTTAGGTTGTGCTGTAATTTGCTCGAATGTGAAACACTCTTCTTCGCGTTCTGCTGCTAAATCGCGTAATTTTAAATCTGTTTGTTTTTCAAGAGCTTCCCACGCTTTTACAGCCATATGACCATTAGTTGTTGAAGAAAGAGTAAGGACTGCTTCTGCTGCATGGACTGCTTCTGTTATATTAGGGCATCCTTTTGCGATAGAATCGGTGCGGATGACTCCTAAGCGACTCTTTAATTGTTCGTACTCTTTTTCTGCGGACCAAGAAATACCTTTTGTCCCAATTGGTTGTTTACCAGCATTTGGTCCAAGCGCAGTCATTTTGTCATAAATTGTTTTATAATCACGCTCGACAACATGAATTTGTGGCATCGTTTTACCTGGAATTGGTTCACATTCCCCTTTGCTCCAGTCTTTAATCTTGCCAAGTGGCTGTGCTAATTCTTGCGGTGTATCGTGAAGAAGCGGAGTTGCAACAACTTCTTTTATTGGATCAAGATCAAGTTCTGTTGCTAATTTAGAGACTGCTTTTGCAAGGGAGCAGAAAATGTCCCAGTCGGAACGAGCTTCCCATGGTGAACCAATAGCTGGATTAAATGGATGTACAAATGGATGCATATCTGTACTACTTAAATCGTGTTTTTCATACCATGTTGAAGCGGGTAGAACAATATCGGAATAAAGTGCTGTCCCGGCCATACGGAAATCTAGGTTAACAAGTAAATCTAGTTTGCCTTCAGGGGCCGTTTCATGCCATTTTATTTCTTCTGGTCGCAATGAATCGCTATCATCGTTCATTAATCCATTTGTTGTACCGAGTAAATGTTTTAAGAAATATTCGTGACCTTTACCTGAACTTGAAATTAAGTTTGCACGCCATACAAATAAGTTACGTGGGAAGTTATTTTTGTTATCTGGATCTTCAATGGCAAATTTCAGTTCTTTTTCTTTTAATTTCTGTGCCACATATATTCCAATTTCTTCTTTTGTGGTTGCCCCATTAGCGACAGCTTCTTTATAAATTTCAATTCCATTCTTTTCGAAAGTCGGATAAGAAGGAAGCCAGCCAAGACGAGCTGCTAATACATTGTAATCACCATGATGTTGATAGCGTGAGTTGCCAACAACTGGTGATGCTAAGTGACCGACTGGTGTATCTTCATAACGCCACTGATCTGTTACAAAATAGAAGAATGATGTCCCGTTTTGTAGCTTTGGAGGACCTTGCCAGTCTCTTGCCATCGCAATGGTTTGCCATCCTTCGGCTGGACGTAATTTTTCTTGCCCGACATAATGTGCCCAACCACCGCCATTTACGCCTTGTGCCCCAACGAGAAGAACGAGGTTTAAAACAGCGCGATAAATCGTATCAGAGTTAAACCAATGGTTAATACCAGCACCGACAATAATCATGGAACGACCATTTGTATCGATGGCGTTTTGAGCAAACTCACGAGCGATTTGAATGACTAAGTCTCGTTTTACACCTGTGATGTTTTCTTGCCATGCTGGTGTAAATGGAATCGAATCATGAAAGTCTTTTGGTTCTTGGCCGCCAAGTCCACGGTTTACGCCGTAGTTAGCTAATGTTAAGTCGTACACAGTTGTAACGAAAACATCACCATCTCGTGTTTTCATTTTCTTCACTGGAATTGTTCGTTCTAGTATTTGATTCCCTTCATCAGAGAAGTATGGAATCTGTACAGTACCAATGGCATCTTCCATGCCAAGTAAAGAAAGCCGCGGATTAATTTTTTCTCCCGTTTGCTCATCTTCTAAGCGCAAGTTCCATTTCTTCTCATTATCCCAGCGAGAGCCCATTGTACCGTGAGGAATAGCAAAATCATTCGTGTTATCATTCCAAAGAACAGGCTTCCATTCGCCAAGCTTTGTTTCACGGCCAATATCATTTGCATGTAAGAACCGATCTGCTATGAATTGGTCTCCTTGCTGTTTTAATGTGACGAAGAACGGGAAATCAGTATATTGTTTTGCATAATTTGTGAAGTATTCTACTTGTTTGTCCACATAAAACTCTTGTAAAATGACGTGCCCCATCGCCATCGCAAGTGCGCCATCTGTCCCTTGTTTTACGCTCATCCAGTCATCAGCAAATTTTGTGGATTCAGCAAAGTCAGGACTTACGGAAACAACTTTTGTTCCTTTGTAGCGTACTTCAGCTAAGAAGTGCGCATCTGGCGTTCTGGTCATTGGAACGTTTGAACCCCATGTCATAATGTAACCAGAGTTATACCAATCACTACTTTCTGGTACATCTGTTTGATCACCCCAAATTTGTGGGGAAGCAGGTGGGAGGTCAGCGTACCAATCATAGAAGCTGAGCATAGGTCCACCCATCAGCTGCATAAAGCGGCTACCAGCAGCATGACTTAACATAGACATGGCTGGAATTGGTGAGAAACCAACGTTTCGATCGGGACCATATTTCATTACTGTATATAGTAAGGAGGTTGCAACAAGTTGCAATACTTCATCCCAGTTCGCACGAATGAATCCACCTTTACCACGTGCACTTTTATAGGTGCGAGCTTTTTCAGGATTTTCTACAATGCTTTTCCAAGCATCTAATGGTGATGTATGATTTTGAAGTTCTTCCTTCCACATATTCCAAAGGACGCCGCGTACATATGGATATTTCACGCGAAGTGGACTATAAATGTACCAAGAAAAACTTGCGCCGCGTGGACAACCCCGAGGCTCAAAATCCGGCATATCAGGGCCAGTAGTTGGATAATTTAATTCTTGTCCTTCCCAAGTTACAATTCCATCTTTTACATAAATGTTCCAACTACAAGAGCCAGTACAGTTTACTCCATGTGTAGAGCGGATGACTTTATCATGTTGCCATCTTTTGCGATAGACGTTTTCCCATTCGCGATCTTCGTATGTTTCTTGTGTATGGTTCTCGTTATATCGATCTATTGGCGAAAAATATTTTAACCGTTTCATGAATGCTGAAGATTTCTTTTTCATACTGCTCACTCCTTTATTACCTCTCATTTTCTTATCTTCACTATAAGAGGAGGGAATAAATAGGGATGTGATATCTATCACAGTTCAACAGATTGTCAAAAATCATTTCGTAAGAGTGTGGTGTTTTTCACATTTCATCATGTGTTTTTCGTGTAGAGTGAAGGAGAAAAGAAAAAGTAGCCTCTCACATAGAGAGACTACTCAATACTACAAATAGAAGAGGGACAATCTTCACAAGAAATTTCACATTTTAAAAATTGTAAATTATGAATTGTAATTTTTCCTTTCTGAATAGAAAGGATTCCTTGTTTTTTTAATTCATTTAACATACGGTTGACACTTTCGCGTGAAGTAGCACAGAAGTTAGCAAGCTCTTGGTTTGTTAAAGGCAAATCAATCAAGATCCCATTTTCTTTTAAAATACCGTAACTATTTGTCATGCGAATGAGCGTGGAATATAAAGCACCTTTTTTTCCATGCAATACTAAATCACGAAATTTTGTTTGCATTCTTCTTAGATGTTCACTAATCCATTTCATAAATTCAAATGCAAGAGCTGGCTTTTGAAGCAATGCTTTTTCTAAGGCATCTCGTTTTATTACACCAATCTCAACTTCTTCGAGACATTTTGCATTTAATAAATACTTTGCATGATCTGCAAATAGTGTTAATTCTCCGATAATATCATCCTTTGAACAAATGCGAAGTGTTAATTCTTGTCCATCAGCGCTAATTTTACTAATTTGTACTTTTCCAGATCGAATGATATAGAGTTCTTTTGCTTCTATACCTTCTTGAAAAATATAGCTTCCTTTGCTGACGTTCATTTTATATTCAACAGATGCAAGTAGTTCTTTTAAATCATTTGATAATGCCGTACGATTTGTCACAGCAATCACCTTTCTTTTTCGAGCAGTCTATCCTTTATTGTGAGTATAAGTATGATGAAAATGCAAGTAATATTTCCTGTATAATATAAAAAAGTAGATGTTTCATGCAAACACCTGTTTAAGTATAATAATATAGGAAGTCCTTTATTATTTAATCTATTTTTTTGATACTCGTTTTTTTAGTATGCTTATTTAAAAAAGTAACGAAAACTTTTAGTAGTGGATGACTGATAAGGAGAACCACTATAATCATGATTTGATTCAATAAATAGACAGTATTCACCTTGAGACAGTTTGTTTCAAGGTTTTTTTATGGGGAATTTTTCTTTCAATGTGAACAAATTACGAACGGATTTGTGAAGAATTTTTGAATGGCGCATATGATGTGAGAAATATCACAACAAATATTAGATTACTTGATTATGATGAAGGCAAATAAAATATGGAAAGCAAACAAAGAACATGAGCTAAAACATCACAGTTCAAAAATATATTATAATAGAATGAAGAAAGATATGAATGAAGCAAAAAGGAGGGGTGACGATGCACGAGAAGGTGAGGGATTCTTTCGGGCGCCCGCTTCAAGATTTACGGATTTCAGTTATAGATCGCTGTAATTTTAGATGCACGTACTGTATGCCGGCTGAAGTATTTGGACCAGATTATGCTTTTTTACAAGAAGAATTTTTACTTACATTTGATGAGATTGAAAGATTAGCAAAATTATTTGCTGGCATAGGTGTAAAGAAAATTAGACTTACAGGTGGAGAACCATTACTTCGAAAAGATTTACCGAAGCTGATTAAGCGTCTAGCAAGTCTGGATGGTATAACGGATATTGGACTAACAACAAATGGTATACATTTGACAAAACAAGCAAAAGCATTAAAGGAAGCAGGCTTGCAGCGAGTAAACGTTAGTCTGGATGCGATAGAAGATAATGTATTTCAGAAAATAAATGGACGGAATGTTAGTACGAAACCTGTGTTAAAAGGGATTATAGCTGCTAAAGAGGTCGGTCTTGAAGTAAAGGTAAATATGGTTGTGAAAAAAGGAATGAATGATAGTCAAGTTCTTCCAATGGCTACTTGTTTTAAAGAACAGGGAATACCACTTCGTTTTATTGAATTTATGGATGTTGGGAGTACGAACGGATGGAATTTCGAACAGGTAGTTACAAAACAAGAATTAATTGAGATGATTGGCAATGTATATCCGATTGAACCCGCTGAACCACACTATTTCGGAGAGGTCGCAAAGCGCTATTGTTACATAGGAAGTGATGTGGAAGTTGGATTTATCACTTCTGTTTCTGAATCATTTTGTTCTTCATGTACAAGAGCGCGAATTTCAGCTGATGGAAAGTTTTATACGTGTTTGTTTGCGACAGAAGGTACGGATTTAAGAGCGTTGCTTAGAACCAATTGTTCTGATAATGAGTTATTACAAGTCATACAAGATGTATGGAGATATCGAAAAGACCGATATTCTGATGAGCGGACGGAAGAAAGCGCGAAAAATCGTGCGAAAATTGAAATGTCTTATATTGGAGGATAAGAAGGGAGGGAAAACATTGCAGGACCGATATTCAAGGCAAATGTTATTTTCAAGTATTGGTGAAGATGGACAGAGGAAAATAAGAGAAAAGCATGTATTGCTTATTGGTGCTGGAGCTCTTGGTGCCGCCAATGCTGAAGCTCTTGCTAGAGCAGGAATCGGAAAATTGACAATTGCGGATCGAGATTATGTCGAGTGGAGCAATTTGCAGCGGCAGCAATTATATACAGAAGAAGATGCCAAGCAATATAAGCCAAAGGCGATTGCAGCTGCAGAACATTTACAGAAGATTAATTCTGAAGTTGAGATTATTCCAGTTGTGACAGATGTGGCGATACAAGAGATGGAAGATTTCATTCAAGGTATAGATTTAATAATAGATGCAACAGATAATTTTGATACGCGTCTTCTTATTAATGATATTTCACAAAAATATAATGTACCTTGGATATATGGAGGATGTGTTGGTAGTTATGGCGTAACGTATACAATTCTTCCAGGAAAAACACCGTGCTTTCGCTGTTTGATGGAGCATCCGACAAGCGGTGCCACATGTGATACGGCAGGGGTAATACAGCCGGCGGTACAAATGGTCGTTGCACATCAAGTAACCGAAGCTTTAAAAATATTAGTAGAAGATTTTGGAGCACTTCGGGAGACAATGTTGTCATTTGATGTTTGGAATAATCAACATATGGCATTTAAAGTGAATAGGCAGAAAAAAGAGAGCTGCCCATCTTGTGGCAAGTTACGTACGTACCCAAGTTTGGCATTTGAATCACAAATGAAAACCGAAGTATTATGTGGGCGAAATACGGTTCAAATCCGTCCTGGCGTTTCGAAATCTCTTAATCTAGAAGAAATTAAAAAGCGCTTACAAAAAAACATGGATATTCAAGTAACACCGTATTTATTATCCTTTTTCATCGAGGAGTATCGTTTTGTTCTCTTTAAGGATGGTAGAGCGTTTGTTCATGGGACAAATGATAAGGCAGAAGCGAAGCGATTATATACAAGGTATATAGGCTAAACCTAAAGGCGACCTTTAGGTTTAGCGGATGCGTTATATTTATGAATTTCGAAGATAGTCGCCGCTTTTTCCTCCTGTTTTTTCGAGAAGATATGTTTCACCGATAATCATTCCTTTATCGACAGCTTTACACATATCATACACGGTAAGAGCAGTCATAGAAGCGGCTGTTAAAGCTTCCATTTCAACGCCTGTACTTCCTTCTGTTTTTACCTTTACTTCAATAAGTAAACGATATTGTTTTTTTTCTTGTTTCCAATCAAAGGAAACATCGACTCCTTTTAAAAGTAAGGGATGACACATTGGAATAACATCAGAAGTACGTTTTGCCGCCATAATACCAGCGATTTGAGCGACGCCTAGTACATCTCCTTTCCCAATTTCATGATGGGAGATTTTATCATAAATTTCTTTTGTAACAAGGATGCTAGAACAAGCAATTGCAGTGCGCACTGTTACTTTTTTATCACTAATATCGACCATCTTAGCACGGCCTTGGTCATTAAAATGAGTAAATGAAGACATGGAATTCCTCCTTGAAGTAATTGCTAGTATGGTTAGCATTGTACAATATAAAGTGTAATCAAGATGTGATATTTTGCAAACAGGGGTGAAAAAATGCTAGAAAAACGAGTACCAATTCCAGTTGCTGAAGCAGTAAAGAGAGTGATGAAATATGCTCAGCGCGGTGAAATAGAAGAGACGATTCTTATGGAGAGTTATGGAAGAGTGCTTGGAGAGGATGTTGTAGCTGATCACGATGTACCTTATTTCAATCGTTCTCCTTATGATGGATTCGCAATTCGGGCAGAAGATACGAAAGAGGCAAGTCAAAGTAATCCAATTGAATTTCAAGTAGTGGGAGAGATCGGAGCAGGGTCTGTTTTTCAAGGAGAAGTGAAAGCATTTGAAGCTGTTCGAATTATGACAGGAGCAGCGATTCCAGAAGGATGTAATGCTGTTGTTATGTTAGAGTTGACAGAAGTTTGTACAAGAGATGGAAAAACATATATGAAGTTGAAACGTTCTTTTCGAGCAGGAGATAATGTTTCATTTAAAGGTGAAGATATAAAGAAAAATCATGTGCTCGTGAAAAAAGGAACGAGAATAAATCCAGGTGTGGCAGCGTTATTAGCAACGTTTGGATACAGTTCCGTTCATGTTGTAAAACAACCAGTTGTTGGAATTATCACAACTGGAAGTGAACTGTTAGAAGTGTATGAACCACTTGAACTGGGAAAAATTCGAAATAGTAATTCCTATATGATTGCAGCTCAAATTATGAAAGCAGGCGGAAAAGTGCGATATTATGGGCAACTTGCAGATCAATTGGATGCCTGCTATGAAGCTGTGAAAGCGGCACTGGATGAAGTTGATATTTTAATTACAACCGGCGGTGTTTCAGTAGGGGATTATGATTATTTACCTGCTATTTATGAACGATTACAGGCGAATGTACTATTTAATAAGGTTGCCATGAGACCAGGTAGTGTGACAACAGTAGCGGAAGTGGGGAGAAAGCTATTATTCGGATTATCGGGTAATCCATCAGCTTGTTATGTTGGGTTCGAATTATTTGTTCACCCAGTTATACAAACGCATCTTTATGCAAAGGAACCACATGTATATCGCGCAGATGCCGTTTTGCAAAAAGATTTCCCAAAAGCAAATCCATTCACACGTTTTGTAAGGGGAAAAGTAAGCATTGTAAATGGTATGTTACATGTAACTCCGGTAGGATTGGATAAGTCGAGCGCTGTATCATGTCTTGCAGAGGCAAATGCATTCATTGTATTACCAGGAGGAACGCGAGGGTTCGAAACAGGTATGACCGTCTCGGTTCTATTGCTTGATTCGAGTCAAGGAAGTGAATGGCCATGGGCAGAGCCACTCCAATCTTACAAATAGTAGGATATCAAAATAGTGGGAAAACAACATTAATGGAGAAGTTAGTTCATGCTTTTTCAAGTGAAGGAAGGAAAGTTGCCACAATTAAGCATCATGGACATGGTGGGTTTCCTGAACTTTCGCAAAAAGATAGTGAACGGCATAGACAAGCAGGTGCAGTTGTAAGTGCTGTAGAAGGAGCTGGATTGTTATCTCTTTCAGCACTTCGTAATCATTGGATGTTAAAGGATGTAATTCAGTTATATGAATTCTTTGCAGTAGATCTCATTTTAATAGAAGGATATAAAACAGAATCATATCCGAAAATTGTCTTACTTCGTTCGCTAGATGATATGTCTTTATTGGAACAGGTGGATAACATAAAAGCTGTTATTGTCTGGGATGAAGCGATTTTACAGTTACAAAAAACATATAAAATTTTTCATATAACAGATGCCGATTCTTATATGAAATGGCTTGTAGAAATGGTAAGGGGTGCAAAATGACATATACGTATTATGAAGTAATTGATACACCGATTTCAATTGAAGAAGTAACAAATAAAGTGATTAGCCGAGAATGCGGCGCAGTAACAACCTTTATTGGGACTGTTAGGGAATTTACGAAAGGGCGTCGTACATTATATTTAGAGTATGTCGCTTATAAAACAATGGCTGAAAAAATGCTTGCAAAAATTGGTGCGGAAGTGAAAGAAAAATGGCCAGGGACACATGTTGCGATTACGCATCGCACTGGTACACTTCAAATTTCTGATATCGCAGTTGTTGTTGCGGTATCAACACCGCATCGAAAAGCTGCTTATGAGGCGAATGAGTATATTATGGAACGCATCAAACAAATTGTGCCCATTTGGAAAAAAGAATTTTGGGAAGATGGCAATTCGTGGATTGGTGATCAATTAGAAAGAGTATCGTATCCAGATGGAGAACCGGGAAAGGAGCTGGAATTATGATTCAAGTATTATTGTTCGCACATTTGCAAGAAGAAGCTGGAACAAGTGAATTGAAAATAGACTGTGACAACATAACAGTTACAGAGTTAAAACAGTTTCTTACAAAAGAGTATCATGTATCAGTTGACCAGCAAATTATGGTTGCAATTAATGAAGAATATGCAAATGATACGGATACCATTCAAGCAGGCGATGTTGTTGCACTTATTCCACCTGTAAGTGGAGGTTGATTTTTTCCAGTCTAATCACGAGATCACGTGATTAGACTGGAGGGAATGAATATAAAATTGTGAAACATTGAACAAATTAGGAGGCGGAAAGAGATGAGAAGTCCGAATTTTCAGTTAGGTTTACAAACTTCTAATCTTATTATTGGTTTTATGGTATGGGTGATTTTATCTTCGTTAATGCCATTTATTAAAACAGATATTACGTTAACGGCAGGGCAAATCTCCCTTGTAACAGCAGTACCTGTTATTTTAGGATCGGTGCTTCGAATACCAATTGGGTATTGGACAAACCGATATGGAGCAAGAAAATTATTCTTTATCAGTTTTATTATTTTACTGTTCCCTGTTTTTTATATTAGTATTGCAAACTCTATGATGGATTTAATTATTGGTGGTCTATTCGTAGGAATTGGTGGCGCTGTATTTTCTGTAGGTGTGACGTCATTACCGAAATATTATCCAAAAGAACGTCACGGTTTTGTAAATGGTATTTATGGGGCGGGAAATGCAGGAACAGCAATTACTTCTTTTTTAGCACCAGTCATTGCAAGTTCATTTGGTTGGAGAGCAACTGTACAGTCATTTTTAATTTTATTAGCATTGTTTGCGTTATTAAATTTCTTATTAGGTGATCGCAATGAAAGAAAAGTGAACACACCATTATTAGAACAATTAAAAGGTGTGTATAAAAATGAGAAACTTTGGTTTTTATGCATTTTCTATTTCTTAACGTTTGGATCATTTGTTGCTTTTACGGTGTACTTACCAAACTTTTTAGTGTCTCACTTTGGATTAGCAAAAGTCGATGCAGGTATGAGAACAGCTGGATTTATTGTATTAGCAACAATTATGCGCCCGATAGGTGGATGGCTTGGTGATAAGTTTAATCCATTTAAAATTTTAATCTTTGTATTTATTGGATTGACGTTATCGGGTATTATTTTATCATTTATGCCAAGCATGAATGTCTATACATTTGGTTGTTTACTCGTTGCGTTTTGTGCAGGAATTGGAAATGGGACAGTCTTTAAACTTGTACCGATGTATTTTTCTAAGCAAGCAGGGGTTGTAAATGGGCTTGTTGCAGCATTAGGTGGATTAGGTGGATTTTTCCCTCCGCTTATTTTAACAGTACTGTTCCAATTAACAGGTCATTATGCAATTGGATTTATGGCACTTTCAGAAGTGGCACTTGCTTGTCTCATTATTACAGTTTGGATGTATAGTCAAGAAAAGCTATTACTTATGCTAAATAATAAATAATTCCATTGTTTGAAAAAGAGAGCAGCATGGTTTCAGTTGGAAAACTAGAAGCCTGCTGTTTTTTGTATTGTTTGAAAAGATTGAGGGGAATATAAAGGCGATAAAATGTTATAGATTTTAGCATAGAAAGGTTTGGGAAAATGGATATCTTTTTAGCGATTTTACCTGCTTTATTTTGGGGAAGCATTGTACTTTTTAATGTGAAACTTGGTGGAGGCCCCTACAGCCAAACGTTTGGAACAACATTAGGTGCACTTATTTTTTCAATAGGTATTTATATCTTTGTACAACCAGTAATAACGCCGGTAGTGATTGGTGTAGGAATTGTATCGGGCTTATTTTGGGCGCTTGGGCAAGCAAATCAATTAAAAAGTATTGATTTAATGGGCGTTTCGAAAACAATGCCGATTTCAACAGGGATGCAATTAGTCGCGACGACTTTATTTGGCGTTTTAATTTTTCGTGAATGGTCAACAACTGTATCTATTGTATTAGGTATTCTAGCAATCATTTGTATCATTGTTGGGATTGTGTTGACATCACTTCAGAGTAAAGAAGAAAAGAATGAAGCGCAAGCAGGAACTTTTAAAAAAGGAATTATGATTTTACTTGTTTCAACTTTTGGGTATTTGGTATATGTCGTAGTTATACGCCTATTCCATGTAAATGGATGGTCGGCTTTATTGCCGCAAGCAATTGGAATGGTAATAGGGGGTATTTTATTAACATTTCGGCATAAACCATTTAATAAATATGCGATTCGAAATATCATTCCAGGTCTAATTTGGGCAGCTGGAAATATGTTTTTATTTATTTCACAACCACGCGTAGGAGTAGCAACTAGTTTTTCTCTTTCACAAATGGGAATTGTGATTTCAACTTTAGGTGGAATTTTTATATTAGGTGAAAAGAAGACAAAGCGTCAATTTATTGCTATTATCATTGGGATTCTTTTCATTATTGGAGCTGGAATTATGCTAGGAATTGCAAAAGGGTAAGAATACAATATTATAAAGTGAAATAACATTTTGTATTAATCGTTGGAAGCATCTATATACAATATTTATCAGTTTATTCCGCTATTTTAGAGTAGTAAGACTCCCATCTCAAGATTGAGAGAGAAGCGAGGAAGATAGATGAAGTCTTACGTGGGAATAAAGAAAGCTACACTGATTCAAGTTTTCTTTATATGCAACATTGCATAGAGCTATAATTGATCGTGATGGTATACTGAAACTGCTCAATATTTTTCATCAATGATTAGATTGAAAATGTAACGTTTTATGAAATGTAGATTATGTATAAACTTATAAAAAAAGAAGAGACGCCCATCTAGGCGTCTCTTCTTTTTTCTAAGCTGAAACTTTAGGATATTTATAATTAGCAATAATTTTTACGCAAAAAAAAAGCGTTTGACTATGTTTGCGTTGTAGATGTGTATTTATTAATGATTAATCGTGTTTTGTAAGAAATCTGTTGCTTGATTTTCAGAAACATTTTGAACAAGTGCTACTTCACTAATTAAGATTCTGCGTGCATTGTCTAACATTTGTTTTTCACTCGCATTTAATGTTCTTTCTTTATTGCGGTGGAGTAAATCACGTACGACTTCAGCTCCGTCTACAAAATCACCGCTTTTCATCTTTTCCATATTTAATGTATATCTTTGTTTCCATGACAGTGATTTGTCTGGGGCTCCGTTATGAACGTCAACTAAAGCGTGATTTAATGTTGTTTGATCTACGACATAACGTATGCCAGAATCTTGAACTTTATCCATAGGAATCATTACTTGCATATCGCTAATCACCATGTGTATAACGCAATATTGACGTGTCTTGCCTAACACTTCTTTATCTTCAATGGCCTCAATGATTCCAGCTCCATGCATAGGGTAAACAATTTTATCACCAATTTGAAACAAATCATCCACCTCCAGATGTTGTAACTAGTTTTAGTATAACATCTGGAGGTTTAAAAAGTCAAATTTTATATAATACCATATCGGTTAGTTGTTGGTCAATAGGAAGGCGTTGTTTTTTTGAGGGGGATGAGAAGAGACAGAGTGAGGATATCATGGTGAAAATACAGGGCATATCCGCTTAAAAGGAAGCATAAAATGTAAAATCGTTAATACAATATACTTAAATCCGTTCTTTGTTAAAGGAGGGAGAAAAGGTGGGACGCACAATTAAAATCGATATTACAAATCATGTAGTAGCGAAATTTAAAGCAGATTACTTGGAGTTATATACAAGTAAATTTATGATAGGTAAATTTTATGTCAATAATGAAGAAAAACAGTATGTGTTAGAAGACGGATATGTACATGAAGGTGGAAAATTTTATCGCATCATAGATACGCACCGTGGCAATCAATTAGTGGCGGAGAGCTGCGATCTAGGATGGTGTTCAAATGATTCGCGTTAAAGTATTTGACGAAAGTCATGAAAAAGATTTAGAAGATGCTGTGAATGTTTTTTTAAAGAAATTGAATGATGAACAACTGATAGATATTAAATATCAAGTTGGGGTTTCAATTAATGATGATGAAAATCAAATTTATTGTTTTTCTGCAATGATCGTCTATAAAACATAAAAAAGAGCCGGAGTTTTCCAGCTCTTTTTTATGTTTTTAAGTAGGGAGAACATGTGTTGGCAAAGTATTCATAATAGATGGAGCTGCTTTAGTATTCGCTTCTGGTAGAACAACTTCCTCAGCTTTGGCATCATGTATGTTTTTACACATACCTAGGTGATAACGTTCACCTAAAAAAGGATCGATGTAAAAACCATTTTTAAATATTTTATCATTGTTACTTTTTTTTAGATGGATTTCAGAACAACTAATGCAGTAGTACATAACTTTCCTCTCCTTTATTTTACAGTAATTTTTTATAGCTGATTGAAAAAAGGGAACAAGTAGTAGAGGGAGATTCTCGCCACATTGTCATGTTTAAAATGCTGAGGAAGTACTACCTGTTCATAGAGCAATATAAGTTGTGGACATACCTCACAATTTATATTTGTTTGCTTATTAATCTCAAGGGAAGGAGGAGAGACTAAAAGCAAGTAAGGTAGATAAAACCTTCACGCATCGTAAATGATGCGTGAAGGTTTTCTTTTTTATTTACCTTTGTGAGCATATTATGAGGAAATGTTGAGAGTGTGTTTGTCCTGTTGAAAAAATGTTGTGAATTTCTCAACAGTCTAGAATGCATATTGTTGACATGAAACTAAAAGGGGCACGGCAACGATTCCTTCTTTTGGGTCCACTTAAAATAGCCACAGTCTATTTATAAATAGATTGTGGCTATTTTTGTTTAATTTGCAGCTTTTAACCCATTAGGTGAAATGGCCATATCAAATTTGATATCGGGTGGTTGACGATTATCGTCCAATCCATATTTCCTGAATCGATTTATATGGAAGGCAAGGTATGGGCTCAAATCAGATAGCACTTCTTCGTCTAATTCATTTCCTTCTTGGATGTATTCATGCAGGATATGAGTGAGTTGAAAGACGTTATAAAAAATGACACAATTTGCAATTAGATGATTGTATTTTATAATTTTTCGTTGATATGATTGAAGCCATGCGAATCGCTCGGTAAATATCCGTGTCGAGCATGCTGGGCTATCACAAAAGAATTTCTTTACTTGTAATTGTAGGTGAATAGATGTTTGTTGAATAGCTAGGTCTTGAACAAAACGTGTATAAAGACTATGTACTCGTGATGAAATCTTTCCACAAGAAGGGCAGGGGCATGATTTATAGATGGATTTTAGGATATAAACATGAGTGTGGGCCGCTTGAAACGAAGACATAAGTTCAATACCTTCAAATGAAGGAATAACAATATGCATAAAATGGAATTCTCCTTTTTATCTTACTATGCCATTTCTTGTATTCCTTCACCAAAAGTGCGTAAGTTTAATAAGTGGTTCTTACGCAGATTTGGTGAAATCTCATATAACGTTGTTACCGTATAAAATTTTATTCTTTCAAAATAATAAATCAGAATTTATATAACATGCGTTTTTGCAATATAGCTAAACCAGCTTGCCCATACAACATTCGTTTGATTGATTTCAAGCGATTTACCTGTCCTTCTAACAAGCCATTACTATAGGGAAGAAGAAAGGCATGCTTCACGGCTTGTAAATCGTTGCGTAAATGACGGGCATATGAATAAAAGGGTTGTTCTTTATGGGAAAGTTGTTTTCTTAGCCATTGCAAAAATCCTTCATAATCAGATTGTTTTATCATTGCACGATACTCTTGTATGACTTCATAAACAGTTTGGAGATTAGGATATTTTTCGAAACACCGCTCTAAATCCCTTCTTTCTGAGGTATTCAGATGATTGGGATGAATCCAAAACCATCTGGCAAGACGTTTTCTAGCTATTTGATAGGTAGGAGATGGGTAATTAGCATGTTTCTGTTTGCGCCTTATCCCTTCAACAAGTGTGCGCACAGCCGAAAAGGTGCCGTTATACCCCTTCTTACGGATAAGTGGATCAATCGTTTTAAGTGTTTTTCCCTCTTTTTCAAGACGAATAATAGATTCAAGATACCCTTGAGCTGGACTGATGCGACAACGATTGGTAGTAGGTGGAGTCATCATTTTTATGTATTTTTTAATTGTTCTCCAATTTAAATGATATTCTTTCGTTAGGGAATTGATAGATTTCCCGGAGCGATGGGCTTCCTTTATTTCTTGAATCAAGTCCCATTGCGTATGAGTTTTATTTTTTCTGCTTTTGTTAACGCTGTTTCAATGGAAATAGATGAAGGTTCATTCCAAGTAATAGTAGAAGGAACGGCTGACAAGAGGAACGTATCTAAATGTTTCCTAGCATTTTTAATAAAATGCCAGCGATCATATACTTGAAGAATAGAAGAATTCGCGTTAGAAATTCTTTGCCGAAAACTTGTAAAACCATCGCGACTCACGACTTGAATGTGAGGATGGTGTTTCAGCCATTCCGTTAGTGTTTCAGGAGAACGATTCGGTCATAGCGCTAATGGTCTATGATGACGTAGATCACAAATAAGTGTCCCATACGTATGTCCGTCCTTTACGGAAAGCAAAATTATCTACACCAATGAAAGGGAGACACCTTTGTACCTATGTGAGTTTTACGAACAATATCATGACTGATTGGAAGATATATGGCACGAGCAACTTTCTCTCCAGTTAAGCAACTTGTAGAAAATGCAATTTTTCGTAAAACTTTTTCTGCACGAAGTGTGCGACGTCCGTTGGGGGCTACCCATTCATATTGTTCTGTAAAAACCTTAATAGAACAACAAGAATTATTACAAAACCACTTGTGTAAAATAAGAAGAATGACGGTTTGATCTGTAATAGGAAGATCTTGTATAAGGCGGGTATAACGACTATGACGACGAGAAGAAATAGAATGACAAGATGGACAGTTTGCGGAAATACGATTACTTTTTACAATGAAACGAAGATGACGGTCTTTTGTAGATACATCTATCAATTCGAGAAAAGGATCTGGACTTAACCAACAGATAGGGTACATCATGGTTCACTCCTTTTCTTTTATTATATCAATGTAGTACACAAAAGAGCAATTCACCAAAAGTCCGTAAGAACCACTTTGGTATTGCAAAAAACACTCTGATAAAAAAACAGTCAACTACTTCTAATTTGAAATAGTTGACTAGTTGACTGTTTCTTAACTTAATGGAGAGGTCTTTATGAGAGCTTGATTAAATTTAATCTGAAATAAGGTCTAGCTTTCTCAGTAGAACCCTCCAAATAGGTTCTTCATCAATTACTACAGATGAAGAACCTACCATCCCTGTATATAGTTCAATTAATTCTTTCGTATTAATTGTTGCTTCTAATTCATACATATACGTTTTTGTATCTTTATCAAAGATAGGATTTGCTGATATATAAGTTACCTTTCCTATTTGCTTATCAGTTTTCTTTAATTTAAATGAATACTGTACTTTGTCTCCTATTTTAATACCTTTCATTTCTTGGGCTGGTAACAATATTTTTATTTTTTTTCATTTTCTTTTGGAATTATTGAAACTAATTCTTGTCCTGCATTAATCAAATCACCAGGCTGTAGAATTGAAGAGAATTGTACAATTCCCTCTTTTTGAGCCTTCACAACCGTCATTTGACTTTGATTACGCAATCCATCTAACTCTTGTTTTTTAACAAAAATCTCTTGTTCTACAGACTGGATGCGATGATTTACAGAGACAATGGTGTTTTGTATATATTGATTTAATGAATCTTTTTTTTTCTCTTGTTTTCCTTCTTTTATTGTTTCAAGTTTTTTTCTTTCACTTTCTAATGTTATTTTTCTTTGATTTATTCTTTTATCTATACTAGTTTGTTGAGATTCTAAGGATTCAATTTTATCATCTAAAGCTTGTTTTTGTTCATCTAACATATGTTCTTTATCTTTTTGTTTTTTCACAGATTTGATTTCTCGTTGAATATTTTCTTTTTCCACAATCAATCCTTGTAAAAATTCATCTTGTTCATCTGATATTTTGTTATTAACTATCTCTTGTATCTCATTCTCTTTTTCATTTTGTAAAGATTGATAGTTTTGCTCATATGCTTTGTATTCTTCACGTATTTTTTCATCAACGCTATCATTAAAAGATAACCTGTGAGATTGAATACTATTTCTTAACTGTTCTAACATTTCTTTTTGTTTTTCTAATTGTTTAACAATTTGTTTAAATTGATTTTGTTTATCTAATAATTCCTGGTTTTTTAATTGAATCAAAATGTCACCTTTTTTCACTTCATCACCCGAATGAACAGAAATATTTTCTATAACACCGACAATTTGTGTTCTAATTGTGCTCATATCAGATTTCCCTTGTACAATGGCTGTTCCTTTACTAACAATATCAACTTTACCCACATAAGCCCAAATTATAAACCCTAAAAGAGTCAAAAAAAGAACTCCTAGTAACCAAGTAATAAAACGAGGGGGGGTCTTTTCTAATAACTCTACACTATCCGTTAATTGATCAAGATTATAAATCTTACTCATATTGAACACCCCTCATTGCAGAATATTCAGCTTCAATATGTTCTACATGAACTGTTTGATTTTTCCATAGACGATAATATTCACCCTTCTGGAACAATAATTCTTCGTGAGAACCATGTTCTATAATACTCCCTTTTTCCATTACACAGATTTGATTTGCATGTTGAATTGTACTTAATCGATGTGCAATCATAATTACAGTTATCCCTTGAGAGCCTAGTCTTTTTAACATATCTGTAATATGTTTTTCTGTTGTAGAGTCTAAATTACTTGTTGCTTCATCTAAAATTAAAATATCTGGTTTTTTCAACAATGCTCTTGTAATAGCCAATCGCTGTCTTTGTCCTCCTGATAAATTTGAAGCATTCTCCTCTAAACGAGTCTCATAACGTAACGGCAATTCACTAATAAATTCATGGGTACAAGCTTGTTTAGATACTTGTATGACTTCTTCTAGTGTAACCGGTCGATCTAGTCCAAATCTCAAATTATCATAAATAGAGCCACTAAAGAAAAACGATTCTTGTGAAACATAGGCAATCCGATCTCGTAAAGCAGTTCGATTTATCTCCTTAATATGAAAATTGTCATAATATATATCACCTTGTTGAGGCTCATAATAATGCATTAATAATTTTGAGATTGTTGTTTTCCCTGAACCACTTTCCCCCTACAAATGCTACTTGATTGCCTGGTTTAATAGAAAAATTTAATTTGTTTAACACATTTTTACGTACTCCATAACGAAATGTGACATTTGAAAATTCTATTTTTCCAGATATCTGGTTAGGAGATGCTTTATGTTGTTCCCGTTCATTTTTTTCTATATCTAAGTCAAATATTTCATTTAGCCTTTCTCCAGCAACTAATGCAGAGTGCATAACAGGTTGAATCCCAATTAAGTTTTCAATAGGATTTAGAAAATAAGCTAGAAGTGCATTGTATGTAATTAATTCGCCAATCGTCATGTTTCCTTGTAATACTTGCATGGCTCCAATCCAAAGTATTACCGTACCCCCAATTAATTCAATTCCCATTTTAATAGAACCTTGTAGATTGGATAATAATCCTCTTTTAAATACATGCTTCAATAAATTTACAAATCGCCTTTCTGTTTGAAAAAAAACTTCTTTTTCAGCGTTATAAGATTTTACAGTTGAAATTCCATTTAAAGATTCTACTAAAAATGAAGAAAGATGTATCGCAAGATGTATTGAAAGTATAAAATATTTAGCAGATGAAATTATAGTTTTAGATAGTGGTTCCACAGATAAGACAAGAGATATCATAATCAAGTCATTTCCAGAAGTAACATTGCATACTGTACAATGGAAAGAGGATTTTTCTTTTTGCAGAAATACATTAGTTGACTATTCATCTGGTGATTGGATAATCCAAATCGACGCAGATGAATTTTTATTAGGAAATCAAGTGGATTTGAAAGAATTCTTACAAGTTTTTTATGATTTTCCTATATCTCCATTAGTAATAAGTCCCAAAATAATAAATCATGATAATACAGAATTAGAGTTTACAAAGAGAATACTAAAAAAGAAAGATCAGCTACAATTTTTTGGGCTCATCCATGAAGAATTGAGATACGATATAAACAAAAGAGGACAGGATTTATTTCATATAATGACAGATTTTGTAATTCATCATGATGGATACACATCCGAGGTTATAGAAACAAAAGATAAATTAAATAGAAATATAAAATTACAAGAAAAAATGATACAAATCGAACCTGATAATATTAGAGGGTATTATTTTTTAGCACGTGAAAAAAATTTTGGTGGTTACGGAGATAAAGAAGTTATTGATATAATTAATAATGGAATGAAGTATCATAATTATGATAACAATCCAGAGCAATATCATTTATACTCCTTACTTTTACTTGCCCAAATTTATAGTGAAAATAACAAGTTGGATAAACTAGACACTGTTATAAAGAAATTAATCTCTTTATACCCATATTGTCTAGATGGTTGGTATTATAAGTTATTAAATGAAATGAGTAGCAACTTATCACAAAGATATTATTTTGTAGAAGATTGTTTGAATCATATAAAGTCTATAGACTTTCCATATTCCACGATTAATACTAAGGGGGATCATGTATATCGAATATTAGGGATGACATATCTCCAAATCGGTAATTATCAAAAAGCTTTTCGTTTATTTTCCGCAATTGAAGATAAAAACATAAATAATGAACTAAGCCATCATTTAAACATATTGAAAGAAAATATAGAGCTATTTTTAACAAAAATTAAAAAGGATAATGTAATATGAACAAAATTCTAAAAGAAGCGAAAAGATTATTAGATGATCAGGAAAATATTTTAGCTACTTTAACATGTTCAGTAACTGGTTACATAGTTACGAATAATACTCCACGTCCAGGAATATTGCTTGCAACTAATAAAAGAATTATATTTTATGGACAAGCATCCATGCATTTTAAAAATGAATTAATTGAAGAATTCAAATATGAGAAAATCTTATCCATAGAAAAAAAGAGAAAAATCTTTGATAAGAAAATAATAATTTACTACAAAGATGAATATATAATGTTTGGACAAATATTGAACCAGAATATTGAAGAATTTATAGAAGTAATTAAAATGAAATCAAATATTTAATTTTATTTTTATGACGGATTGTATTATTAAGTGCGACACTTAGAAAAAACAAAAAGCTCACCTCGTTTCGTGTAAAATAGAAGTTACCACACCACAAATTACACGGAGGACGGGTATGAGCTTGGACAACTAGAAGCACTTCATAAATTAGGTCATTCAACTAGAGAAATTGGTGCCATTCTGAAGCGTCATCACTCTTCTATTGCACGAGAATTGAAAAGAAATACTCATGAAGACGGCGAATATTACAGTGAAAAAGCACAAGAAAAATATGTGAAGCGTCGTAAAAACTGTAAGTCAACCGGAAAATGGTCTTTAGAACTGGTGAAACAAATTCAAGATAAATGAAATGCAACTTGGTCGCCCGAACAAATCCAGTACGGTTGTCTAAAAGGTATCTTATCCTTTAAAACTATCTATAATTGGCTGTATCAAGGAAAGTTATTTACAAAGGATCTTTCTGTCTTAAGACAAAAGGGGAAACGCCAAAAACCGAGAGAAACTCGCGGACGTTTCAATATAGGGAAATCTATTCAAAAACGGCCTTCTGAAGTAAAGAAACGAGAAACATTTGGTCATTGGGAAATGGACACGATCGTTTCAAGTCGTGGTAAAAGGAAAGGATGTTTTGCGACCTTTGTAGAACGGAAAACACGGTATTATCAAGCGATTGTGATTCCAGATCGAACAGCGGAATCTATGGAATGCGCCATCAAACAAATGGCTTCCATGTATCCAGCCACTGCCTTACAAACAGCTACAGTTGATAGAGGAAAAGAATTTTCGCGTTATCAACGAGTGGAAAAAGATTTGAAAATCGCAGTGTTCTTTACCGATTCCTATTCTTACTGGCAACGAGGAAGTAACGAAAACACAAACGGCCTATTACGGGAGTTTTATCCGAAAAAAACAAATTTGAGCCTTGTTTCACAAGAACAATTGAATCAAGCACTACTTCTTATAAATCATAGACCCAGAAAATGTTTACAGTGGAAAACGGCCTACGAAGCGTTTCGAGAGGAACTGTCGTACTTAGATTTACAAACTGTCTTATAAAAATTAATAGATAGTATATTTATAAATGTACAATAGGAGAGTATATCAATGATCCAGAAGATACAACATTATTTATACCATTTAAAACCACTATGGTTTATTCTAATCATGACTCTTGCATCTTTCTTGTTACCAATGCCAACCAGCTTTATACCAGGTGGCATACAACAAAATTCTATTGAAGATGAAGGTTTATCGATTCAAATAGTGGATGGTATAATCATTGCACCTTTATTAGAAACAGTTCTATATCAAATGTTTATATTTTGGATTTTGAAATTAATCCCTGGTATTGAAAAATATAACAAATCAATTATCTTTATTTCAGCTTGTATATTTGGATTGAGCCATAGTTTTGGTTATACTTATATGTTATATGCTGGAATTATGGGATGGGTATTTGCATACTCTTATTGGACTTATACAAAGAAAAAAGAAAATGGACATACTAAAATTTCAGCATTTTGGATTGTATGGAGTATACATATTTTACATAATATTGTTGTCTTTTTAGTTAAAAATTTATAAATTTGTTATAAATATAATATGAATTAAAAAAATTACTCTTAGAATTTCTAATGGAATCTAGATCTAATTAGGAATTTTCATTGGGTAACTAAATTAAAGGCACAAAAGATGTCTTTTTATTTGTTTTTTAAGTTAATATAATTAAAACGATTTGAACAGAGGCATATACCCTTTGAATTCTAATTTTGGGTATGAGTGGCCCCAAAAAGAAGGAATCGTTGCCGTGCCCCTAAAAGGTGTTATATTGTACAAAAATGAAACGAAAAAGTGTTACGTTTTGAAGTGAAATAAAGGAGAGAGAAAATGAAACAAAAAGATATGGTACAAGATATTGTACAGACCGCTATTTTTCATGCACCAATTCAAAAAGTATGGGATAAAGTATCCACTGCTGAAGGGATTGCCTCTTGGTTTATGCCAAATAACTTTGAACCAAAGGTGGGACATGAGTTTTATGTACAGTCGCCTTTTGGGCCATCACCGTGTAAAGTATTAGAAATTGATGAACCGAATCGTGTCGTTTTTTCATGGGATACAGATGGTTGGATCGTTTCATTTATATTGAAAGACTTAGGAGATAAAACAGAATTTACTCTTATTCATAGTGGATGGAAACAACCTGAGGAGACAATTGCGAAAGCAAATGAAAAAGTATCTGTTATTCGTGATAGAATGGCTGGTGGCTGGGTAGCGATTGTAAATGAAAAACTGAAAAAAGTTGTTGAGGGATAAATGTCTTCCGCAGCGGCAAAATATGATGTATTTCAAGCGATTGTTGACCCAACACGCCGAGAAGTCCTTCGTTTACTAACTGAGGAAGAATTGTCAATTTCGAAAATAACTGCTCACTTTTCGATAAGCCGAACAGCTGTGGTAAAGCAGCTTCATATTCTTTCAGAGGCAAATTTAGTAAGCGGGAGAAAGAGCGGACGAGAAAAAATATATTGTTTGCATCCGGAACCGTTAGCTGAAATACGCGAATGGCCCTCGTATTATGAACAATTTTGGAATAACAAATTGTCCATGCTGAAATATATAGTTGAAAATGAAGAGTAATAGGGTACTTTCAGTAAAAAGAGGATGACCGCAGAAGGTCATCCTCGCTTTATTATTTACTTGTTTGCGGAGCTGGCTTTAATAGAAGCCAACCAATAATGAATGTAAACACCGCTAATATGAAAGTGCTCATATAAATAACGTGTACACTAGAAGCTAGTGCTTCCTGTGACTTTGTTACTATATTTGTTGCTCCGCCGTGTCCGCCTGAGACGAGATTAACATTTTGGATTCCTTGTTTATGGATCATAGTATTAAAAATAGTTCCAAAGATCGCAGCTCCTAATGTTTGGCTGAATGTATTGATAAATGTATTTAAACCAACTGCTGTACCTCGTGTATGAGCAGGAACGGCTGCTTGGATTGTGACCATATAAATCGGTGTAATAAGTCCCATTCCTAAACCGAACAGTCCTACCGCTATATAAATAAGAAATGATGGTGAATGAGTTGATAACGTAAATAATAGGAATGTAGCAACGGATAAGATGCTAGCTCCAATTAAAATAATTTGTTTCGTTTGTAACTTACCAACTAAATTGCCAGAGAAAATGGAACCAAACGTCCATAAAACAGGAATTGGCATTAAAATAAGTCCAGCTTCTGTTGCATTTTTGCCTAATACACCTTGGCTCCAAATCGGAAGGTACATCGTAATACTAATAATCATTGCACCTGCAATAAGTGTTAATAGGTTCACCGTTGATAATGTGCGGTTCGAAAAAAGTGTTAAAGGAATTAATGGTTCAGGAGATTTCTTTTCAATAAATAAGAAAAGAATAAATGCAATAGCGGCACCGATTAGTAGGCCAATAATCGTGATATCTCCCCAGTTTTGCTTACTGCTTCCTGTTAAAAGTGCGTATAGTAAAGCGATTGTACCTAGTGAAAAAATCGTTGCCCCAGTGTAATCGATATGATGTTTTGCTGATTGAACAGATTCTTTGTAGGAAATTACAATCATGAAGCAGGCAAGAATTCCAAATGGCACATTTAAGAAGAAAATATAGCGCCACGAAAGGGAATCCACTAAAAAGCCGCCCACTAATGGCCCAACAACACCAGAAACACCCCAAACAGCACTCATCCAACCTTGTGCTTTTGCACGCTCCTTTGCCTCACTATATAAGTCTCCAATAATTGTCATCGTAATTGGCATAACAGCGCCAGCTCCGATACCTTGAAGTGCACGAAAAATAATTAATTGTTCCATTGATGTAACAACTCCGCAAAGCGCAGAACCGATTAAGAAAATTGTTGCACCAATAAGAAGTACTTTTTTTCTACCAAATAAATCTGCTAGCTTTCCGTAAATTGGCGTGGAAACTGCTGTTGCTAACATATAAATGGCATATACCCAGCTAACAAGTTCGACGCCGGATAAGTCGCTTGTTATGCGAGGGATCGCTGTACTGACAATCGTTCCTTCCACAGCGGAAAGAAACGTCATTAACATTAAAGATATCATGACTTTTTTTCTCATATGTTTTCCCCTCTGTTTCAATTATTCAACATTATAAAATATAAAGGTACTAAGCTATAGAAAGCAACAAAAAAGAAACAGGAAGTCTGTTTCTTTTTTGTTGAAGAGAGCTAGGTGATTGTGATTTTTGGCAAAGGATATCCGTGTACCGATACTTTATGGCAAAAGGCGGCGTCCTTAATGAGCGTTTCTTTCTAGAATGGCGCGTTGTCCTGCTGTCATTCCAGCAATTCGACCGGTAACGAGGGCAGATGTAATATTGTAGCCACCTGTATAGCCGTGAATATCAAGAATTTCTCCGCAAAAATAGAGACCGTTCATTAATTTTGAAGCCATTTCTTTTGGATAAATTTCTTTAACGGAAACACCACCGCCTGTCACAAATGCTTTTTCAATAGGCTGCGTCCCATTTACTGCAAAGGTGAACTCTTTAAAATCTTTTGCAAGTGCTCGGATTTTTTCGTGAGATACTTGTCCTGCTTGCTGACTCCCATCAATTTCATTGCGCTCTAATAAAAATAAGAAGTATCGTTCTGGTACATAGCCTTTTAGCACATTTTTGATGCTCTTTTTCGGTTCTTCCTTAATTTGTTTCATCATGCGCTGGAAGAGTTGTTCATTATTTTCATCAGGTAATGCATCGATGCTCATTTGAATGTTATTTGTTTTAAATTTTTTCATTGCTTTTACAACAAACTGGCTACAGCGAAGAGCGGCCGGTCCAGAAATGCCGAAATGTGTAAATAACATATCCATTTTATGAGAGATAATTATCTTTCCTTTCGGATTTAAAACGCTAAGGTTGACATCGCGAAGTGCAAGACCTTGCAGCGTACGATTCTGAATGAATGGTTCATTTGAAAGAATAGGCACTTCTGTTGGAAAGAGTTCCGTAATAGTATGTCCTGCTTTATTGGCCCAAGCGTACCCATCTCCAGTTGAGCCGGTATGAGGAACAGATTTCCCGCCCACGGCAATAACAACATGGTTTGTTTCTAGAATTTCTCCTGTTTTCAAAACGACAGCTTTCGTTTGACCATTTTCATACTCAACGGTTTCAACAGGTGTATTTGTACGAGTTTTCACACCTAATTCTTTTAATCGTGTTAATAAAGCATCGACAACAGACTGCGCCTTATTAGAGGCAGGGAACATGCGTCCGTGATCTTCTTCTTTCAGTTTGACGCCAAGATTCTCGAAGAATGTAATAATATCTTCATTGTTAAAGATAGAAAAAGCGCTATATAAAAAGCGTCCGTTTCCTGGAATATGCTGAACAATTTCATCAAGTGGCAAACGGTTTGTTACATTGCAACGTCCACCGCCAGAAATTGCAAGTTTGCGTCCTAATTTATTTCCTTTATCAAGAAGTAAGACGCGTGCGCCTTCTTCAGCAGCACCAATTGCTGCCATCAGTCCGGAAGGGCCTCCTCCGATGACAATAACATCATAATGCATAATAATCGACCTCATTTTCTACAGTTCCTGCCTAAAAGAATAGCATGTTTTTATAGAAAAGAAAAATACAGTGAGATGATGTTTCAACGAAGATTGTGGTACAATACAAAGGTTAGAGTTCAGCGTTATCATATGTAGGAGGATTTATTTATGTCCGATTCAAAATTTCTGCGCGGAACGCTTATTGTGACGTTAGGAACATTTCTTGTAAAGTTCTTAGGCATGATTTATGTCTTTCCATTTCATGCATTAGTAGGCACAGAAGGCGGAACGCTTTATACATATGGATACATTCCATATACAATCTTTTTAAGTATCGCAACGGCAGGGGTGCCGCTTGCAGTTTCAAAATTTGTTTCCAAATACAATGCGCTTGGCGATTATAAAACAAGTAGACGAATGTTCCGCTCGGGAATGGTTATGATGATCGTAACAGGTCTGCTTTCGTTCTTGGTTCTTTATATAAGTGCACCTTTATTTGCCGAAGCAATGCTTGGTAAACAAAGTATACACAGTAGTGTAGAAGAGGTTACAACGATTATTCGTCTTGTAAGTTTTGCACTTATTGTTGTACCAGCAGCAAGTTTAATTCGTGGTTATTTTCAAGGGCATCAATCAATGGGCCCAACGACAATTTCGCAAATTATTGAACAGATTATCCGCATCGTTTTCTTATTAGTGGGTAGTTTCATTGTTATTAAAATAATAGGTGGATCTGTGGCGACAGCGGTTGGTGTAGCGACTTTTGCAGCATTTGTTTCTGCTGTTGGAGCGCTTGGTGTATTAATATGGTACTGGTTGAAACGTAAAAAACATCTTGATCAATATTTAATCGAACAAACAGTGACGGAATCAACTGTAAGTACGCTTCAATTGTTTAAAGAGTTATTTGCTTATGCGATTCCATATGTCGTAATTGGACTAACAATTCCTTTATATCAACAAATTGATACATTGACATTTAATGCGATTATGCAGGCAATTGGACAAGGGGATATTGCAGAGCGAGCACTTGGGATTTTTACAATGTGGACGCACAAATTAATTATGATTCCTGTTTCATTTGCGACAGCTTTTAGCTTAACGCTTGTGCCGGCGATCACGAAATCATTTACGGAAAAACAATTCCGCTATTTAAAATTACAGATTACACAAACATTTCAAGCAAACATGTTTTTGACATTACCAGCAGTTGTGGGGATTTCGGTATTGGCATATCCAATTTACACTGCATTTTATGAGGCAGATCCGCTTGGTGGACAAGTGTTAATGTGGTACGCACCAGTTGCATTACTTTTTGCCTTATTTACAGTAACGGCAGCAATTTTACAAGGGATTAACCAGCAAAAACATGCGATTATTGCTCTTGTGATGGGGGTTATCTTGAAGTTTTTATGCAATGTCATTTTTATTCGCTACTTCGGAACCGTTGGTGCTATTTTAGCAACAGGTGTAGGATTCTTAGCTTCCATTTGGTATACGAACAAACAAATTCGAAGATATGCACATTACTCATTTGACGTTGTCTATAAAAGAACGTTTCAAATTGCAGTGTTAACTCTTGTGATGGTTGTTGTTGTGAAACTATCACAAGGAATTCTCTCCTTGATTATCTCATCTGAAAGTCGTATGGGTGCGCTTATTATTACTATAATTTGTGCATGTATTGGCGGCCTTGTTTATGGATATTTAGCAATTCGTACAGGTGTACTTGAAAGAGTATTTGGCGGAGAAGCATTAGAAAAGATTCAACGTAAACTTGGCAGTAAATTAAAAATAAAAATGAAATCAAAAGGGGCGTAAGTAGCGTCCCTTTTCAATAAAGAAGGTGATTGAATGAGATTAGATAAATTATTAGCAAATATGGGATATGGAAGTAGAAAAGAAGTAAAAAAATTATTGAAAGACGGCGTTGTAAGGATTGATGGAAAACCAGTCAAAGATGCAAAGTTTCATGTGAATATAGAAAAGCAAGAAGTAACAATTTATGGTGAAGTTGTTGAATATAAAGAGTTTGTTTATTTAATGATGCATAAACCACAAGGAGTCATTTCTGCAACAGAAGACGATCATCATGAAACAGTTGTTGATCTACTGGAATTTGAAGATGCAATCTTTAATCCATTTCCTGTTGGAAGACTTGATATTGATACAGAAGGTTTGCTGCTATTAACAAATGACGGAAAGTTGACGCATCAGCTTCTATCACCGAAAAAGCATGTGCCAAAAAAATATTATGCACATATAGAAGGTGTAGTTACAGAAAAAGATGTGGAAGATTTTGCAAAAGGTGTTGTTCTAGATGATGGCTATGAAACAAAACCTGGCGAACTGACCATTTTAAACAGTGATGATATATCTGAAATTGAGCTTGTAATTACAGAAGGTAAATTCCATCAGGTAAAGCGTATGTTTGAAGCTGTTGGGAAAAAAGTCGTCTACTTGAAGAGAGTAGAGATGGGACCTTTAACGTTAGATGAGGAATTAGAACTTGGGCAATACCGTGAGTTGACAGATGAAGAGGTTGAAATGTTAAAAATGTATCAAGTGCAACACGAGAATTAAGAGTGATACCGATTTCAAGGTGCAGAAAGAACCCCTTTCTATTCATTTCGAAAGGGGTATTTATTTTACATATAATTGTTTTCGTTATGAGGTCATTCTCACTTTCTTTCCTGTCGTTGTCCACTTACCGCGGCAAGGGCTATACACGAGTTCATTAAACTGCAACACGTTCAGATCGCGTTGTATAGTTCGCGGTGTAATCCCGAACTCATCTACAAGGTCTTTCGTCGTTACCGTACCATTTTCATTGATGTACATATAAATCGATTTAATGCGTGTTAGCATACGAGTAGTTGTAGGTTTCAAGAGAAAACCACTCCTCTACTAGTTTTTTTGACCCCATTCAGGAAAGAAGGTCGTTACCACCATTGTACTCCAAATGACAAAATTCATGCTTTAACTTACTTAAATTTTACAAAAGTTTAACAAATAATAAAATAGAAAAATATTGGTAGTTGACATTCTATATCTCTGTAGTCAACTACGAGTAACTTTCTACGTAAAACGTCAAATTCCTGCAAATTTTTTTAGAAAAATAAAAGAAAAACTAATAAGAAATATCTAAAAAATTACAATTATTTGTTATTTGTTCTCTCTTTATTGATATAAGAGATTTGTGTTTGCTATGATGAAAGAAAGAATAGAGAAGAAGGTGAAGACGTCATGTCGGCAATTTATTGGATGAAAGAAGTTGAGAAACGCAAGAATGACTTAATTCGTGATACGCAGCAATTCTTGCAAATCAAAAGTGTTCTAGATGAAGAAAGTGCGAGAGAGGGCGCGCCGTTTGGTGAAGGTATAGCGAAGGCACTATCTTTCATGTTACATAAAGGGGAAGAAGAAGGATTTACTTCGAAAAATATAGAAGGGTACGCAGGTCATCTGGAAATGGGACAAGGAGAAGAGTTAGTTGGTATTTTATGTCATGTTGATGTTGTGCCGGAAGGTGATGGATGGACAATCCCTGCGTATAGCGCTGATATTTGTGATGGTAAGATTTTTGCACGTGGGGCAATGGATGATAAGGGCCCAACAATGGCAGCTTACTATGCAATGAAAATTGTGAAAGAGCTAGGATTACCGCTTTCTAAGCGTGTTCGTATGATTTTAGGAACAGATGAAGAAAGCAATTGGCAATGTGTAGAACATTATTTTAAGAAGGAAGAAATGCCAACCATTAGTTTTGTGCCAGATGCGGATTTCCCAATTATTAATGCTGAAAAAGGAATTTCTGATATACAAATTGTACAAAATGTTGAGAAAGCAAAAGGAGGAGAGTATGAGCTGATTTCATTCTTGGCTGGTCGCCGTTTAAATATGGTACCTGATTTTGCTGAAGCGAAAATTAAGACTGAAACAGGGAGTATACTTGTAGAAGAGTATGAACAATATTTACAATCGGTTCAGAAACTGGGTAAAAAGTCGATTGAAGGAAATATTGTCACATTACAAATAGAGGGCGTATCAGCTCACGGTTCTACTCCTGAAAAAGGAGAGAATGCAGGGTTGTTACTAGCTCAATTTTTACAAACGATAGAACTTGCTGAAAAAGGAGCTGCTTTTATTGCTTTTATTGCAGAAACATTTATCGATGATACACGGGGAGAAAAAGCAGGAATTGCCTATGAAGATGAAATTAGCGGACCTTTAACAGTGAACGTCGGTCGTTTTTCGTTTACAGAAGAAGGCGGGACGTTAGGAGTAAATATACGTTATCCTGTCACAACCCAATTTGAAGAGACAATTGATCGATTAAAAGAATATGTACGTACAAAAGGATTCAAAGTAGCAGATTATTCGAATTCTCATCCGCATCATGTTGATAAAAATCATGTATTAATTCGTACATTACAGCGCGTATATGAAGAACAAACAGGAGAAAAAGCTGAACTATTAGCGATTGGTGGCGGTACATATGCCCGTGCATTGAAAGCTGGTGTAGCGTTTGGGCCGTTATTCCCTGGAAAAGAAGATCTAGCCCATCAAAAAGATGAGTATATTGAAATTGAAGATTTATTAAAAGCAACAGCCATTTACGCACAAGCTATTTATGAATTGGCAAAATAAAACAAGTTGTAGTCTTACGAAGTAACCGCCCTTCATTTGAAGGGCGGGCTTCTTTTTCATGATTGAATGAGATAGGAAAGAAGAGAAACAATAATACAAAGGGGGAAGATACGATATGGTACCACATTATTTTATAGCAATTACATTACCGCATGATATAAAAGAACGATTGGCAAATTATAAGGAAGAAATGAACGATACGTTACCATTTCGCTCATGGGTACATAAAGAAGACTATCATATTACACTTGCCTTTTTAGGCAGTGCAACGCAAGAGCAGTTACAAGAGATAAAAGAGGGATTGCATCTTCTTAAAAATGAACAGGAATTTTCACTTTTATTACAAGGGTTTTCTACCTTTGGTCCCCCAGAACGTCCACGCATATTTTGGGCTGGATTAGAAGAAAGTAAAGCATTACTTCATTTACAAAAGAAAGTGCATAGCATTTGTGAACGGAGTGGTTTTTCACTTGAAACGCGGCCCTTTCACCCGCATATTACTATTGCGCGTAAATGGATCGGAGAGGCGATGTTTCATATAGAGGATATAAAGGAATTAAAACCAGTATCATTTCCAGTAGATACTGTGACACTATATAGATCGAATATGAAAGATACGCCTAAATATCACCCTGTTACAGAAATAAAGTTGCAGAAATGTAATGCATGAAAACGTTTTTTTTGCCGGTGAATATACTTATAGAAATGAATAAATTGGTGTATGCAGGATTACTCAATAGATGAATCTTTAATTTGGAGAATGATGGTGATTTTTTATGTTGAGAGTAGCACGTCCGTTTGAAGCGTATTTAGATGAAATGAATAAGATTACAATTTTACTCCCCTACACATATGGAACAAGCCAGACTTTTTCCTTAAAGGAAGAAAATGAAATGAGAGAACTCTCCATTGTTAAAACGACCTTACTTCCTAATGCAACGAAATATGAATGTTATACAGAGGAGGTATTAGATGTAGGGAAATATTATACAGTGCGGGATGAACGGGATATAGAAACGGATTTGCAAATTGGAGCTGTGATTCGCACAGCTGCTTTTGATGAAACATATTTTTACGAAGGTACAGATTTAGGAGCAAATTATAAAAAGGAAGAAACGGTTTTTAAAGTATGGGCTCCAACAGCGAGATTTGCTAAGGTTCGAATTTATAGAGAGAATGAAGAGTATACAGATTATGAAATGAAACGAGGAGATAAGGGAGTTTGGTCTTGTATTCTCCAAGAAGACTTGGAAGGAGCGCAGTATACATTTCTCGTTTGTATTAACTTAGTATGGAATGAAGCGGTGGATCCATATGCAAAGTCGGTATCGGAAAATGGACAATATGGAATTGTTATCAATATGGAAAAAGTCTCTGTCACAAAATATACATTGCCTAAGTTCCCTTCTTCTGTAGATGCCATACTGTATGAAATGCATATTCGCGATATGACTATGCATCCAAATAGTGGTGTAAAGAGAAAAGGGATGTATAAAGGGCTTATGGAAGAAAATACAAAAGGGAAACATGGAACGCTAACGGCTTTAGCTCATGTGAAAGATTTAGGTGTTACGCATGTTGAAATATTGCCATTACATCATTTTGCAGGTGTAGATGAGATGACTCCCTTTGCTGCATATAATTGGGGATATAATCCTCTGTATTACAATGTTCCGACAGGAGTGTATGCAACAAATCCGTCTGATCCATATAATCGCATGTTAGAGTGTAAACAATTAATTGAAACATTTCATAAGCATGGGATTCGCGTAATTATTGATGTTGTATACAATCATGTATATAAAAGAGAAACATCATCGTTTGAAAAGCTTGTACCAGGTTATTATTTTCGACACGATAAAAATGGAATGCCGTCAAATGGAACTGGAGTTGGAAATGACTTAGCATCTGAGCGGAAAATGATGAGGAAATTTATTGTAGATTCTGTTTTATATTGGTTAACTGAATATAATGTTGACGGGTTTCGTTTTGATTTAATGGGAATTTTAGATGTAGAAACGATGAATCAAATTGAACAGGAAGTGCGAAAAAAGAAACAAGATGCAATCTTGTTAGGAGAGGGTTGGGATTTAGAAACACCGCTTGCAGCAGAAGAAAAAGCGATGTTACGTAATGCTAGTAAACTTCCGCATATTGCACAATTTAATGATCAATTTCGTGATTGGATAAAAGGGAGCACTTTTGACGTAAGGAAAAGAGGTTTTGCATTTGGAGGACAAGTAGGAGAAAGTGACTTGCAATATGTACTACAAGGGAGTTTGTCCAGTGTAAAAGAACAAGGTCTTTTTTTGGAACCGACTCAAAGTGTAAACTATGTGGAATGTCATGATAATATGACGATGTGGGATAAACTCGTACGCAGTAATCAAGAAGCGGAAGTGATTTTAAAGCGTCGTCATCGTTTAGCGACAGCGATGGTTCTTTTCTCACAAGGGATTCCGTTTTTACACGCAGGGCAAGAATTTTATCGTTCCAAAAAAGGGAATGAAAACAGTTATAATGCTCCGGATGAGATTAATCAAATGGATTGGACTCAAAAAGAGAAAGAATTGGTGACTGTTGATTATATAAAAGGATTAATCGCAATCAGGAAAGAACATGGTGCATTTCGTTTTCAATCAGCCGACTTAATTCAAAAGCATATGAAATTCTTTCCAACACCTTCTTCTGTCATTGCTTATCATTTACAAAAAGTAGAATCATTTGGACCATGGAAAGAAATTATCGTTTTATTTCATAATGGTCTACAAATAGAAACAGTTATACTCCCAAAACAAGAAACATGGCACGTATTTGCAAACGAGAATGAAGCAAAAGCACAAGCAATTTCTTCATTTGAAGGAAGGGAACTGCAAATGGCACCTATTAGCACGTATATATTGGTGAAAATGTGACAAATCGCTACTTGACGATGAGAATGTAATAAATGTAGAATTGACAAAGGTGACGATTTGAATAAGTTGTCATTCTTATATAGGTTTTGTAAAATAAAGTAAAAGAATAAACGGTTTGTCCGTATCTTGGCTCATGCCAAGTTTTCTTTTTCTTGCATTCAACTACAGTACAATATATGAATCCACGACATGTTAAGATGTTGCGGATTTTCTTTTCATAATTATAAAAGATAAGGATTTGTTAACGGGTAATGGATATGGAATGGTTGGAACAATTATTAGGAAAAGAGTGGAGTCTTATACCGGCTGGTGGAGTAACAGGCGATGCGTATATTGCACAAAATGGACAACAAAAGCTGTTTTTAAAGCGGAATACATCGCCCTTTTTAGCGGTATTATCAGCAGAGGGAATTGTTCCAAAATTACTTTGGACAAGAAGGATAACGAATGGTGATGTAATTTCAGCTCAAAAGTGGCTATCAGGGAAAAAGTTAGAGCCAGAGGATATGAAATTGGAACGTGTTGCAAAACTTTTAAAGAAAATACATTCCTCCAAAGCGCTTGTGCAGATGATCCAACGGCTTGGGAAACAGCCGCTTCATGCGCAGGAGTTATTGCAGCAATTGTATTTTGTTTTAAGAGGAGATATAAAGGAAAGCCAAACAATTAAAGCGGGGCTTCAATATTTGAAAGCCTCATTATATGATATTGAATACGATGAGTTTGTCGTATGTCATTGTGATGTGAATCATAATAATTGGCTATTATCGGATGAAGATGAGTTATTCTTAATTGATTGGGATGGGGCTGTTATTGCAGATCCTGCTCTCGATCTTGGCATGCTATTATATTGGTATGTGCCGCGCGAACAATGGGATGAATGGTTAGCCTACTACGGCATTGAAAAGACGGATTCGTTACTTCGACGTATGAAGTGGTATGTAGTAGCACAAACTATTTTATCTATTCAATGGCATATAGCAAAAAAGCAGCAAGCAGAAGCTGAATATTGGCATCAATATTTACAGCAACTACTTGCTGAATAGTAAAGAGTTAAGAAAAATTGTCCATTCCAGCAATCCACTCAGTAAGTTGTGCTTGATTATTGGAAATATGATTGTCCAAATCAGAAGAATATTTACCCGATTGACTATAATAATATACATCGTTTAATATTGCTTTTGCATCTGCGCTGATGTTGTCATTTGCAAGCAATGATTGAATGAGACGTTCTAACTGTTCACACTCTGCAACTGTTCCGCAGCAATCATTTTGATGATTGATTAAAATATCTTTTAAAATTTCTAACTGATGCTGTTGATTAATCGGCATGATCGGACCATCCTTTCGATTGTTGTTCTTATTTGAACAAATTAAAGAAAGCACTGTTTCGTTTATGCTCTATATAGTTTTTGTCAAAATGGCACATCTTATACTTGAAAGAAACGGACCGAGTGCTCGTACGTACTTGGTTTTTTATTTGACAGTCTACTGAGAAAAGAAAGAAGGAAAAAATAGTCTAATAAAGAGAGGGAAACATCTATGCGTTTAAGACATAAACCGTATGCAATGGATCGCATTAAAGAATATTCACAATTTGTAATTGGAAACCCTGAGGAACATCGCGGCAACTGGAAAGAACTTTTTGGAAATGATCATCCTATTCATATTGAAGTAGGGACAGGACGCGGACGTTTTGTTTATGAAATGGCAAAAGCAAACCCGGATATTAACTACATCGGAATTGAAAAGTTTACGAGTGTCATTGTAGATGCTCTTGATAAGTTAATTGAAAAAGAATTACCAAATTTAAAGTTAATTAATAAGGATGCAGAAGATTTAACAGTTTTCTTTACAAAAGGTGAAATTGACCGAGTATATTTAAATTTCTCCGATCCATGGCCGAAGAAACGGCATGCAAAGCGCCGTTTAACATATAAAACATTTTTACGTAATTATGAAGAAGTGTTAGTAAAAGATGGAGAAATTCACTTTAAAACAGATAACCAAGCTCTATTCGAATACTCTCTTATGAGTATGGCTGAATATGGGATGGTATTTACATTCTTAAGTCTCGACCTTCATAATAGTGACTTTGAAGGAAATATTATGACAGAGTATGAAGAAAAGTTCTCTAGTAAAGGTCATCGTATTTATCGAGTAGAAGCAAAATATCGTACGGAGCCTGTGCAGTAAAGCACAGGTTTTTTTAGAATAAAAAAGTCTGAATTTTGTGTTAAAATGATATTAGAAAAGGAGGCAGTGCAATGGAAGTTTTACGAATTGGAAATATAAAAGTAACGTGGTTGCGTGGCGGAAATACTCATTTAGATGGCGGGGCAATGTTTGGAGTCGTCCCGAAAGTGCTTTGGTCTCGCAAATATGATTATAATGAAGCAAATCAAATTTATTTACGAACAGATCCGTTACTTGTGCAAACGAAAGAAGGGAATGTTCTGATTGATTCAGGAATTGGAAACGAAAAAATGAGTGAAAAAATGAAGCGAAATCAAGGGGTAACAGAAGAGTCATCTGTTCATGAATCGTTAGTAAGTACCGGGCTGTATCCGGAAGATATTCATTATATTTTAATGACGCACCTTCATTTTGACCATGCATCTGGGCTGACAAAGTGGGAAAACGGACAGCTTGTTTCAATGTTTCCAAACGCTAAAATTTATGTTTCAGATATAGAATGGAATGAAATGAGAAATCCAAATATAAGATCGAGAAATACATATTGGAAGGAAAATTGGGAGCCCATCGCAAGGCAAGTCGTTACTTTTAAAGAAAAAATCCAAATTACAAGTGAGATACAAATGATTCACACTGGCGGACATAGTGATGGTCATGCTGTCATTGTCTTAGAAAGTATGGGAGAGATGATGCTTCATTTAGCGGATTTATTACCAACTCACGCGCATCAAAATGTCCTTTGGGTCATGGCGTATGATGATTATCCGATGACGTCGATTGAACAGAAACAAAAATGGATGAAGTATGGAACGGAGAGAAATGCTTGGTTTACTTTCTATCATGATGCCTATTATCGCGCTGTGAAATGGGATGAAGAAGGAAAAATTGTTCAAAAGTTAGAAAGAAAGGAGAGTATTGAAGCATAAATAGAGTAGAAAAGAGAGGGGGGACAAAGTCTTTTCATCGGATCCTCTCTTTTTTATCATGAAAAAATGATAAAATTTCATCACATACTTAAGCAGCAGTGACTTCTAAAATTGTACCTGTTTTCGCATCTACTAAAAATTCAAATCGTTCTTGTATATCGTTTAAAATGGTTGTGAGACCACCGCGATACACTTCGTATGCGACATCATATTTTTCAAACGTCTCCGGAACCATATGTACCCAAGAGCCAGTAACTTCACCTTTATGACGTAATGCTTGCTTCACCATTTTCAATGCTTTTTCGGAAGAGATATGGGACTGTTCTTGAACTTTATTTGCAACAAGATAACCAGCTGCAAAACCAACGCCAAGACCAGCTATTAAACCTTTCCAGTTCATATACTCACCTCAATTCTATAAAATAGTGTATCAATGATAATTATAATTCAATTCTAATGAAAAAAGAAGAAACTAGAAACATTTTGAAAATTTCGTTACAATGAATAAGGTATTCTACTAAGGGTTGAAAGAAGGGAACTTCATGAATAAAGAGACATTAGAGCTATTTCGTACATTAACAGAACTACAAGGAGCATCAGGATTTGAGCATGATGTACGTCGCTTTATGAAGCAAGAATTAAGCAAATATGCAGATGAGATTGTGCAGGATGGTTTAGGCAGTATATTTGGTCTGAAAAAAGGAGACGAGAGTGGTCCTCGTGTACTGGTAGCAGGTCATATGGATGAAGTTGGCTTCATGGTAACACAAATTACGGAAAACGGGATGATTCGTTTTCAAACATTAGGTGGTTGGTGGAGTCAAGTATTACTAGCTCAGCGTGTACAGATTATGACAAAAAATGGTCCTATTGTTGGGGTAATTGGTTCTATTCCACCGCATTTATTAAGTGACGCGCAGCGTGCAAAACCAATGGATATTAAGAATATGTTAATTGATATTGGTGCTGACAGCTATGAAGAAGCACTTGAAATCGGTGTGAAACCAGGGCAACAAATTGTTCCAATTTGTCCGTTTACACCGATGGCAAATGAGAAGAAAATTATGGCGAAAGCTTGGGACAACCGTTATGGTTGTGGTTTGGCAATTGAATTATTAAAAGAATTAAAGGATGAAACTTTGCCAAATATATTATATTCTGGTGCAACTGTTCAAGAAGAAGTAGGACTTCGTGGTGCACAAACAGCTGCGAATATGATTCAGCCGGATATTTTCTATGCGCTTGATGCAAGTCCAGCGAATGATGCATCTGGTGATAAAGAGCAGTTCGGACAATTAGGAAAAGGGGCGCTTCTTCGTATTTATGACCGCACAATGGTAACACATCGCGGGATGCGTGAATTTATTTTAGATACAGCAGAAACACATAATATTCCGTATCAATATTTTATTTCACAAGGTGGTACAGATGCAGGACGTGTACATACAAGCAACTCCGGTATTCCATCAGCAGTAATCGGTGTTTGTGCTCGTTATATTCATACACACGCTTCAATTTTACATGTTGATGATTATGCGGCGGCAAAAGAATTATTGATGAAGCTTGTTAAAGCGACAGATAAAACGACGCTGGAAACAATTAAAAATAGTGCGTAAAAGAAAGGGGCAGTTTTGGCCTTTTCTTTTCATATATATACAAATGAAAGATATACACTCATTTTCCATAACCGTGACACAGGTGCTTGAAAAATAACATGAATATATAACTAGTTTGTGATAGAGGACAATGTATCTGGTTCTGGTTCAAAAAATCTCTTGAATTAGGACATACTAATAGTACTACTCTAGAAAAGGTGCGTGACCAGTATGGAAAAGGAAAATTTGTTCAAATGGAAGCATTATCAGTCTGAACTCGTCTTATTAACAGTAAGGTAGTATCTACGGTACAATTTGAGCTCTTGGAACCTAGTGAAAATGATGGAAGAAAGAGGTTTATCCATTGCTCACAAAACGATTATGCACTGGGTTCATCAATATGAACCTCAATTAGAGGAGAAAGTACGACATCATCTTAAAGCAACAAATAATTCATGGAGAGTCGATGAAACCTATATTAAGGTAAAAGGGAAATGGATGTATTTATACCGTGCAGTCGATTCAGAAGGAAACACGATTGATTTTTACTTAAGTAAAAATAGAAATACCCAATCAGCCAAGCGTTTTTTCAAAAAGGTCTTGGCTTTTTCGCATGTGTCCATTTCTCGTGTCATTACGGTGGATAAGAATCCAGCTTATCCAGTAGCAATTGAGGAGTTAAAAGAAGAAAAAAAGATGCCAGAAGGAATCCAAATTAAACAAGTAAAGTATCTTGATAATATAGTGGAACAAGATCACCGGTTTATGAAAAGGCGAGTTCGCTCTATGTTAGGATTCAAGTCATTTAAAACAGCAAATTCTATATTGAGTGGTGTGGAAGCCATGCATATGATGAAAAAAGGACAACTTGTTTTACTGGACAAGTCTGTTCAAAATCAAAAACAGTTTATTCATAAATTGTTTGGTTTAGCTTCATAAGCTAGAAATGTAGAGAAAATTGCTACTCTATGTGTTGAACCATTTATCCTATTATTTTAAGGGAGTAAGACTTTATCTTTTTAGGAGAGAAGACACCCACCTCAAGGAACGTGCAGGGCATAGCCCAATGAGTAGGTGGGTGATGAATCGCCTTCGGATAGGGCGTGGCTTATGCCACGTTAACGATCCGACACACT
>NZ_JAKUDY010000015.1:0-73764 GCF_022662635.1 Bacillus cereus group sp. BfR-BA-01522
AACCGTAGGGACTACGGGGATAGCCTAATCAATAACTAACCGTTAGGTTGGTGTTCTTAGGAATCTCCCACTTCAAACAGCTCGTAAGAGTGTTAAGTGGGGGTAGTTCAATACGGATATATTTGGATTTGCATCTTGAAAGAAAAATAAGATTGTAAATGTAGCTATTATTACTCTAATAAAAGAAGAATTTCTTTATCAGTTTCCGACAGAATACTTCCACTTCAAAGAATGTGTAGGGTGTAGTCCAATGAGCAAGTGGGAGTAGTTCAAATAGGGTTTTAGAGAAGGAGTATAGTTTTATCAATCGTGCTCGGGATTTAGGAAATGCGTTTAAAAATCAATATGTCAATTTTGAAAAAAGATGAATGTAACGATTCATCTTTTTTTCGTGAATCATTATCTCATGTCGTAACTTTATATGTATACAATCTAAAAATAAATAAATACTAAATGAAGAATGAGCAATGAAAGGAAGGTCTTAGTTATGCCAAATTTAACAGAGCTTGAGTTAGAAAATTTACGCCATATTATTGGAGGACACACAACAATTGCAAACAAGTTAGATCAGTACGCGCAACAATGCACAGATCCTCAATTAAAGCAAATACTGCAACAAGATGCGCAAGCGGCAAGAAATACAAAGCAACAATTAATGTCTTTTTTAGGATAGGAGGAAATGAAAGATGAATGAAAAAGATATGGTAAATGATTATTTAGCAGGATTAAATGCAAGCTTAGCGAGTTATGCTCATTACATAGCGGAGTCCAATAATGAACAGTTACGCCAAACGTTAATTCATATTCGAAATCAAGATGAATTAAGACAACGCAAGGTATTTGAATATGCAAAGCAAAAAAATTACTATAAACCAGCAGCCCCTGCAAATCCAATGATTGTTCAGCAATTGAAAAATGAATTAAGTGCACAATAGAGCGAAAAAAATCGGGTAACATTTACCCGGTTTTTTTTTGCATTTGGATAAGTCAATAAATACGTAGAAAATATTTTTTTATATGTAACAAATATGACAAAACAAAGGTAGATGTTTCACGAAATATACATAAAGAATGCTCAAAATTTCACAATGTATCCATGTTTTCTATATTTGAAATCTTTATAATAATAAGTGAAATTAGATTACCGATTCAATTAGGAGAGATTATTATGAATAGAAACACAAGAAAAATCGCAATTATTGGAACTGGATTAGTTGGGTCAAGCTGTGCGTATTCAATTGTGAATCAAGGCATCTGTGAAGAATTAGCATTAATTGATATAGACCATGAACGTGCAGTTGGTGAAGCGATGGATTTATCACACTGTATTAACTTTACAAATACAAGAACAAAAGTATATGCAGGTACGTATGAAAACTGCAAAGACATGGACATTGTTATTATTACAGCAGGTCCAGCGCCAAAGCCTGGGCAAAGTCGATTAGATACTTTAGGGGCAAGTGCAAAAATTATGGAAAGTGTTGTAGCTTGTGTAATGAAAAGTGGATTTGATGGCATTTTCTTAATTGCTTCAAACCCAGTTGATATTATTACGTATCAAGTTTGGAAATTATCTGGTTTACCAAGAAATCGTGTGATTGGTACTGGAACATCGTTAGATTCCTCTCGATTAAGAACGATTTTATCTGAAATGTTAGAAGTGGACCCTCGTAGTATTCACGGTTATTCATTAGGGGAACATGGTGATTCTCAAATGGTTGCTTGGTCTCATGTAACAGTGGGAGGGAAACCTATTTTACAAATTTTAGAGGAAGGGAAAGATCGTTTTGGTGAAATTGACTTAGATGCAATTGTGGAAAAAACTCTAAAAGCTGGTTGGGAAATTTATAAACGAAAAGGAACTACTTATTATGGTATTGGCAACTCACTCGCATATATTGCAAAATCTATCTTTAATGATGATTATCGTGTAATCGCCGTTTCAGCTATTTTAGATGGTGAATATGGTGAGTATGATATTTGTACAGGGGTACCAGCAATTATTACAAGAGATGGTGTGAAAGAAGTTGTTGAACTAAACTTAACAGAAACTGAAGAAAGTCGATTTGCAAAGTCAAATGATATTTTACGTGATTATATGAAAACAATTGGTTACTAAACTAGGAGAAGGTGAAACAGATGAAGGAATATATTATGTCTCGTGTTTTTAAAGGTTCTGCCGGAATTGCACAAGGTATTTTTGTATCTCTCGGAATTGGTTTGCTGATTGAAAATATTGGACGAATCTTTGATATACCGATGTTAATTACAATTGGAGTTGTTGCAAAATCACTTATGGCACCAGCGATTGGAGCCGGAATTGCCTTCATGTTAGGGGCGAATGGGCTTGTTATTTTCTCGGCGATGATTGCTGGAGCCATTGGAGCTGGGGCGATTTCCATCACTGCAGCTGGTCTAATGATTAAAACTGGTGAACCGATTGGTGCGCTATTAACAGCAACTTTAGCGGTTTATATCGGAAAACGATTAAGTGGAAAAACGGCTTTAGATATGATGCTTGTTCCTTCTGCTGCAATATTAGGTTCTGGTATTGTTGGGATTTGGTTATCTCAAAATATTAGCCCAGTCTTAAATGCAGTTGGTGCATTTATTAAAGAAAGTTCAGCTGGTAGCCCATTTCTTGCTTCTGTCGTACTAGCAGTTGCTTGGGGATTATTACTTATTTCTCCAGCTTCATCGGCAGCTTTAGCAATTGCGCTTAGCTTAGATGGAGTAGCAGGCGGTGCAGCGCTGGCAGGGTGTGTTGCTCAATTTATTGGATTTTCCGTGATCTCAGCAAAGGAAAATAATTTAGGTGGCATTTTAGCACAAGCACTTTGTACTCCGAAAGTACAACTTCCCAATATCACTAAAAATCCAATCATTCTTCTCCCAACTGTCGTTGCGAGCGCAATTGTCGGTCCTGTTTCTGCACTCATTTTCCAACTGGAAGCAGGAAAAGAAATTGCTGGTCTTGGATTAAGTTCTTTCATCGCACCTATTAATTTAATTTCTAACCAAGGATTAGGTGTTGTACCAGCGATGGTAATCACTTATATCGTAATTCCAGTAGCTGTTTCATATATCATTTATATCGCATTACGAAAAGCAGGTCGTATTCATTCTGGAGATATGACTGTGCCACAATCTTAAATGAAGATTAAAAATCTCCTTTATATAGAGAGAAAAGCAGACTGAAGAAGCCACAGTCTGCTTTTCATTTATATGTTATAGGCAGTAAAACTCTTACCTCAAGATGCCAAATAGGTGGGAGTGAGGTAGGTAGGAGAAAACCTCTATTGATTTACTTTATAAGATTGCTTGACTGAAATCGTTATTCCGCTATATCTGTTTACTAATAAGAGTTGGATACTGAAATAGAGTATGCTTGCTAGTGTTATGCCAGATACAGCGTCGATAAAGGCATGTTGTTTTGTAAATAGTGTTGATAAAATGATGAGCATGCCAAAGAAAGTAAGCAAGTAATATTCCCATTTATGTTGCTCTCTTCGCTTAAAGGCAGCTAACATAATCACAAATGTTGTGAGAACATGAATGCTAGGAAAACAGTTGACAGGCTGATCAATGCTATAAATGTAGCGAACTAAGTTAGAAAATAGATCAGTGCCAACGACTGCCGGACGCGGTACAGTTGTTTGCCAAAAGTAATAAATGGAAAAACAAGTTAACTTTCCAAGAATAATGCCACTTAATGTTACATAATATTGTTTTCTGTCGGCAAAGCAATAGTAGATCAGTGCGCCATATAAATATGGAAACCAAATTAAATAGGGGATAATAAATACTTTTACAAATGGAATCCAATCATCAACGATAGTTGTAACATCGACAGCATGGGCACTCGATTTATTCAGTACATCGTAAAGGGGACTTACGAGTACAAGTAGAAGTATATAAGTTAATGGAAGAAACGATGAAAGTTTATATTTTCTCATGATGATCTCCTATTATTTTGTAATGTAAGTAAACCTTGTTGATTATAATATAGAAACTTCAAATGAGCCATTGATTTTACTTACATTTTTGTCATTTGACCTAAAAAATGGAGGGGTGCGGGATGAAACGTTTGTCTTTCTTGTTCTTTTTTATACTTTTATGTTTAGTAGGAACTGGATGTACAAAGGGAGAAGCGGGAGGAGCATTAGAGTATAATGGCAGAGCGCTTGTCATTGGTGTTATTGGTGAGAAACCAAAAGATACATTCAGAAATGTGAAGTTTGAAAATATAGCATTAAACGAAATGGAACAAAAATTAGCGGAAGTAGATGGCTTTCTTGTGATGAAGGAGAAGTTTCAAGAAGCATCAAACGAACGGTATAAAGAATTGTTTTTATCAATAAAGAAACCAGTATTTTTTATTGGCTTACAAGATAAATCTTATTCGCTTTTTATAAAGAAGAAGCTAGATTATAACCATGCACCGAAGGATGAAAATGCAATGTATACGCAAGGGTTTGTAAATATCGGAAGCGGTGAAGGACAGCAGTGGGGGATCGGTTTAACAAACGGTGGCGCTGCAGAGGAAAGTGTTCATAATATGTATATTATTGTGTTTCAGGCGATTGCGGATTATTTAAATAGACAATGAGAGGAGCCTTTAAATAAGGCTTCTTATTGTTTAAATAAACGTTTGTTTAATATATATGTTCGCCCTAAATATGATAAAAATATGTATTTTTTGTTATATTGTTTTCTTTTGATAGTGGAACAAATAAAGAAATTTGCAGGATTATTAAAAATTATCACGAAATAAATTAAAGTTTGAAGAAATAATGGTTTGAAATAATAAAACGTTTTCTATATGATAAAGGTAAAGGTTAGTAAAAAAGTAGGTGAATTTATGACAGTAACATTTTATTCATACCCAAAATGTGGCACATGTCAAAAAGCAAAGAAATGGTTTGAGGCAAACGATGTAGCATATGAGATGATTCATATTGTTGAAAATCCACCGTCACAAGAAGAATTACGCAATTTGCATATGAAAAGTGAATTGCCGTTAAAGAAATTTTTTAATACAAGCGGTATGCGTTATCGTGAGCTTGGTTTAAAAGATAAGTTAAAGGTTGCAAGTGAAGACGAAATGTTTGAACTTTTAGCGTCCGATGGTATGTTAATTAAACGTCCGATTGTAACAGATGGAACAAATGTAACACTTGGCTTTAATGAAGAGCAGTTTGAAAGTATGTGGAAAAAGTACCAATAAGGTATTTTTACATAATTAATACATTCACTGGAGGTACAGTCATGAGCATTCCAAATCATTTACGTTACTCTGAAGAACACGAATGGGTAAAAACTGAAGGGAATCAAGTTGTTATCGGTATTACTCATTTCGCACAAAGTGAGCTAGGCGATATCGTATTCGTTGAACTTCCTGAAGTAGGTGCAACACTTGAAGCTAATGAGCCATTCGGAAGCGTAGAATCTGTTAAAACAGTTTCTGAATTATATGCACCTGTAAGTGGTAAAGTTGTAGCAGTAAACGAAGAATTAAGTGATCAACCAGAACTTGTTAACGAGTCTCCATACGAAGGTGCATGGATGGTGAAAGTTGAACTTTCTGATGCAAGTGAAGTTGAAAAACTATTAACTGCAGAAAAATACGCAGAAATGACAAACCAAGACTAATTTGATTCTAGATAAAAGAGGCAGCCTATGTGCTGTCTTTTTTAATTTTTATAGTACATTGTTATCAAAAGGAATGAGAAACCATATCCCCCTTACATTCTGAACGAGCCGCTTGTGCTTTTCTTTGTAAAAATAAACAGGAAACAAGATGGGAATATCGAATATACTATATACGAAAGTAAGGTTGTTTTATAGTATATGGTGATCGGGTGATGACACATGGTTTATGTAGAAAAGGTCATTATTGTAGAAGGTAAATCAGATAGAAGAAAGATTGAATCTATTATTCGAGAACCGGTGGAAATTGTTTGTACAAATGGTACAATTGGTTTGTCGAAAATGGATGAGCTCATTGATCAGTTTTTTGATAAAGAAGTATATGTGCTAGTGGATGCTGATGATGCAGGAGAAAAGCTTCGCAAGCAATTTCGTAAGGAATTTCCGCAGGCTGAACATATTTATATTGATCGTTCATATCGTGAAGTAGCAACTGCACCGTCTTCACATTTAGCAAATGTATTATGGGGAGCTGACATTGATGTTTATACAGAATATTTACGGTAAGGAATGATGATAGAAGTGATTGACTGGACAGGTGCTGAAGCCACAAATCTAATAGTGAATCAAGAAAAAACAGTGTTATATGTATATACTCCAATGTGTGGTACATGCCAATTGGCGAAAAAAATGTTAACTGTTGTAGAAGCAACGATTGTTGACTTAGAAGTTGGCATGTTAGATTTAAATTATGCTCCGCATTTAGCACGTGAATATGAGATAGAAAGTGTTCCTTGTTTACTCATATTTGAAAATGGAACGTTGAAGAAGAAAATATATGCATTTCATTCAGTTGAATATTTATATAAGGAACTACAGTAGGCGGCAAAAAATTTGCCGCCTCGACACATTTCTTGGGAAATATGTTGAAATGGCAGAGGTAATACAGTATTTGTCGAGCAAAAGGAAGAGGATTGATGCTTAGGGAATGGAAAGGTATTAGTAGAAAGTGATATGAAGGATGTGATGAGAATGAAATTATATTCAATGCTTCAATCATTTGTAACACATGCTAATAAACAATATCATTTAGAACCTCTTTTGCGTCAAGCAGGAAAAGTCATTAGTATTCATTTTGGAGATGAGTGCCATTCCCTCCAAATTTCAAGGGATTATATACAGCTTGTAAAAGGAGATAGGGGAACCGAACAAATCCACTGTTTTAAAGAAGAAGATTTACAACAATTAGTTACAGGGAATGTTCGTTTGCAAAAGCTAATTCATGAAGGTCGTGTACATTATGCGGGGACATATCGCACGATGCTATTATTGGAGTCCATGTTTCATATTTGTAAACCAATGCCAGTGGGCGCTTAATATTCTTAAAATTTTCTTTTTAAGAAATTTTTTGTTGACAGAGTGAATGTATATTGATAAAATTCAAGTCATAAAATATAGATAATTTCATAAATTTTGAATCAGAAGAAAATTAGATCTGATTTCTCTTATCAAGAGAGGTGGAGGGACTGTGCCCTATGAAGCCCGGCAACCGTCAACGATTTTGTTGAAATGGTGCCAATTCCTGCAAAGCAAATGCTTTGAGAGATGAGAGAAAGGATTATGTTGATATACGCATAAAAACCTTTCTGCTCATTGTAAAGCAGAAAGGTTTTTTTGTTGTTTGAATGAGGAGGACATTTAAACAACAGGAAAAATCGATAAGAAATTGAGCAGATGGCGACAGTTCAGTATTCTTACACCAAAAATAAAAAATGTGAGAGTCATTCTGAACGAGCTACTTACGCTTTTTATGAAATCCAGCTTCAGTAGCTAGAATGTTCGGTGGCTTCGCTTCTTTCTACGAGGCAAAAAGGCGCCTCTACGTCAGAAGCTCCATCCCCCTTACATTCTGAACGAGCTACTTACGCTTTTTAATTAAAGGGGTGAACATCATGATTCTATTAGAAAATGTGAAAAAGATATATCAGTCAAAAAACGGTGATGTGATTGCTGTAGATCGGGCCAATTTAAAAATAGAGGAAGGCGAAATTTTTGGGGTTATCGGATATAGCGGTGCAGGTAAGAGTTCGTTAATTCGCTTGTTTAATCAGTTGGAGAAACCAACTTCTGGTCAAATTACAGTTGCTAATCGTTTGATTTCAGCCATTACCGGTAATGAACTTCGAAAGGCAAGACAAGAAATTGGGATGATCTTTCAACATTTCAATTTACTTTGGTCAAGAACTGTTCGTGAGAATATTGCTTTTCCTCTCGAGATTGCTGGTGTGGATAAAAAGGAGCGAAAGAAACGTGTAGATGAGCTTATTCGTCTTGTCGGATTAGAAGGGAGAGGAGATGCTTATCCATCTCAACTGAGCGGTGGACAAAAACAACGCGTCGGGATTGCAAGAGCGTTGGCTAACAATCCGAAAGTACTTTTATGTGATGAAGCAACATCGGCGCTTGATCCGGAAACAACAGATCAAATTTTAGATTTACTACTAGATATTAATAAACGCCTTAACTTAACCATTGTGCTTATTACTCATGAAATGCATGTGATTCAAAAGATTTGTAATCGTGTTGCAGTGATGGAAAAAGGGAAAATTGTAGAGACAGGTTCTGTACTAGAGGTATTTCGTAATCCGCAGCAAGAGATTACAAAGCGATTTGTTCAGCAATTAACAGATTCTGAAGATACGAATGAAACGATTGAAAACTTATTAGAGAAATACCCAGATGGTAAAGTCATTCGTTTGCAATTTATTGGAGATTCTGTAGAGCGCCCAGTGTTACAAGGGTTAATGAGGAGAGAGGATGTAGAAGTTAGCGTGCTTCAAGGAAATATCGCGCAGACAAATAATGGAGCATACGGAAGCTTAATTGTTCATTTAAATGGTGAAGAAGCAGCCATTCAGCAGGCAATAGCAGGAATCCATCAAGAGAAAGTAGAGCTGGAGGTGGTTGCACATGGATAAATTGCTCACAAATGTCGATTGGAATCAAATGCTAGAAGCAACAGGAGAAACATTATACATGACGGCAATCGCAGCAATTGCCACATTTATTTTAGGACTTATGTTAGGATTACTGCTCTTTATGACAGCGAAGGATAATTTGTGGGAAAACAAAGTGATTCATACAGGAATCGGGGCATTCGTAAATATTTTTAGATCAATCCCGTTCATCATTTTAATCATTCTACTTATTCCGTTTACAAAGATTCTTCTTGGAACAATTCTTGGAGCAAGTGCAGCATTGCCTGCTTTGATTATTGGAGCGGCCCCATTTTATGCGAGAATGGTTGAAATCGCGCTTCGTGAAATTGATAAAGGTGTGATTGAAGCTTCAAAGGCAATGGGAGCGAAAACAAGCACAATTATTTGGAAAGTATTAATTCCAGAATCTTTGCCAGCACTTGTATCTGGTATTACCGTAACGACAATTGCACTTGTTGGTTATACAGCAATGGCAGGCGTTGTTGGCGCTGGCGGACTCGGTACACTAGCATATTTAGAAGGGTTCCAGCGGGGAAACAACGATGTGACAATTGTTGCGACAATTTGTGTATTGCTGGTTGTGTTTTTCATTCAATTTATTGGAGATTTTGCGACAACTCGGATTGATAAACGATAAATCGATTAAAAATTAGGAAGGATGTTAACAACATGAAAAAATTATTACTTTCAGCACTTATTACGACATCAATTTTTGGATTAACAGCTTGCGGTGGGAAAAGTGAAGATAAGCTTGTTGTCGGTGCTTCTAATGTACCGCACGCTGAGATTTTAGAGAAGGCAAAACCATTGCTTGAGAAAAAGGGCGTTGTGTTAAAAATTGAAAAATTTCAGGACTATGTATTACCGAATAAATCATTAGCAGATAAAGAATTAGATGCAAACTATTTCCAGCATATTCCGTATTTAGAGAAAGAAATAAAGGATAAAGGGTATAAGTTTGAAATAGCAGGCAAAATTCATTTAGAACCGATTGGAGTATACTCTCAAAAATATAAAAGCTTAAAAGAGCTTCCAGATGGAGCGACAGTAATTATGAGTAACTCTGTGGCTGATCATGGCCGCGGATTAGCAATCTTACAAAAAGAGGGCATTTTAAAAATTAAAGATGGTGTAGATCCTGTGAAAGCAACAACAAAAGATATTGCGGAAAATCCAAAGAACTTGAAGTTTAAAACAGATATCGAACCAGGTCTATTGCCACAAGTGTATAACAACAAGGAAGGCGATGCGGTTTTAATTAACTCAAACTATGCAATTGATGCAAAATTAGATCCAGGAAAAGATGCAATTGCGATTGAAAGTAATGATTCTCCATATACAAACGTAGTGGCAGTTCGTAAAGGGGATAAAGATAAAAAAGAGATTAAAGCGCTTGTAGAAGTATTGCATTCGAAAGAAATTGAAGATTTCATCAAGAAAGAATATAAAGGGGCGGTTGTTCCTGTAAAAGAATAATGGCAGGAAAAAAGGCTGAGAAATTCTCAGTCTTTTTTCTTTATATATATAAGAAGAAAGGTGTATCATAATAGAATGTGAGGGAAAATCTATACACATTTGTGAAAAAATTATTACTTTTTTTCAGCGTTTGCGATATCATTTTATTTGATATAAAATTAGAATGAGAATAAAATGAGAATGTGAATGTTTTAGGAATTTTTAAAATGTATATAGAGGATTATTGGAGGTATTGAGATGGCTGGTTCTACATTAACGGTTAAAGACTTACATGTATCAATCGATGGCAAAGAAATTTTAAAAGGTGTAAACCTGGAAGTAAAAGGTGGAGAAATCCACGCAATTATGGGACCTAACGGAACGGGTAAATCAACTTTATCTTCTGCAATTATGGGTCACCCAAAATATGAAGTAACAGAAGGAAGCATCATCATCGACGGTGAAGATGTACTAGAAATGGAAGTAGATGAGCGTGCACAAGCAGGTCTATTCCTAGCAATGCAATATCCAAGCGAAATTAGCGGAGTAACAAACGCTGACTTCTTACGTTCAGCAATTAATGCACGCCGCGAGGAAGGCGATGAAATTTCTCTTATGAAATTTATCCGCAAACTAGATAAAAACATGGAATTTCTAGAAATGGATCCAGAAATGGCACAACGTTACTTAAATGAAGGTTTCTCTGGCGGTGAGAAAAAACGTAACGAAATTCTTCAATTAATGATGATTGAGCCAAAAATTGCAATCTTAGATGAAATCGACTCTGGTCTTGATATCGATGCATTAAAAGTTGTATCTAAAGGTATTAACGCAATGCGCGGTGAAGAGTTTGGTTGCTTAATGATTACGCATTACCAACGTTTATTAAACTACATTACTCCAGATTTCGTTCACGTTATGATGAACGGTCGTATTGTAAAATCTGGTGGTCCTGAGCTTGCTCAACGTCTAGAAGCTGAAGGTTATGACTGGATCAAAAAAGAATTAGGTATTGAAGACGAAACAGCAGAGCAAGAAGCGTAAGAGAGGAGCATAAATATGACAATCGGTACATTACCTTTCGATCAAGAAACAATCCGTCAGCGCGCAAGCGAAGTAAACGAAGCTGCTTGGTTGACTGAGTTCCGCTTACAAGCTCTTGCACAAGCAACTGAACTTCCAATGCCAACGCCTGATAAAACAAAAATCGATAAATGGGACTTTATCGGAAAAGGCACTACTCTTAAGCAAGAGTCTGTAAGTTCTTTAGCGGAACTTCCAGAAGCAGTGAAAAACTTAATTGATGAAAATAATAACGTACTAGTCGGACGCACTGGCACAAAAGCATTTGTTTCTTTAGCGGACGAAGCAAAAGAAAAAGGTGTTATTTTCACAGATATTGTAACGGCTGCAACTGAGCATGCTGAATTAGTACAAAAGTACTTAATGAAAGATGGCGTGAAAGTGGATGAGCATCGTTTAACAGCACTTCACGCAGCATTAATCAATGGCGGGGCATTTGTATATGTTCCAAAAAACGTTGTACTTGAAACACCACTTCAAGCGGTATTCTTAGTAGATGGCGAAGAAGCAAACTTATATAACCATGTATTATTCGTAGCTGATGAAAACAGTTCTGCAACTTACGTGGAAAACTATGTAGCAGATGAAAATGTTACTGGTATTGCAAATATCGTAGCAGAAGTAATCGTAGAACAAGGTGCACAGGTGAAATTTGGTGCAGTGGATCTATTAGCGAAAGGTGTAACAACGTATGTAAATCGTCGCGGTGTTGTAGGACGTGATGCTCGTATTGAATGGGCATTAGGTCTTATGAACGACGGTGATACAATTTCAGAGAACGTAACGAACTTAATGGGTGACGGATCATTTGCTGATACAAAAACAGTAACAATCGGTCGCGGCAATCAAACACAAAACTTTACAACAAAAGTTGTTCATTTTGGTAAACACTCTGAAGGTTATATTTTAAAACACGGTGTACAAAAAGATAGCGCAACTTCTATCTTTAACGGAATTGGTAAGATTGAACACGGTGCATCTAAATCAAATGCACAACAATCTTCTCGCGTTCTTATGTTAAGTGAAAAAGCACGCGGTGATGCAAATCCAATTCTTCTAATTGATGAAGATGATGTAATGGCAGGTCACGCAGCTTCTGTTGGCCGCGTAGATCCAGTACAACTATACTACTTAATGAGTCGTGGTATTCCGAAGAAAGAAGCGGAACGCTTAGTCATCCATGGATTCTTAGCACCTGTAGTAAATGAGCTTCCAATTGAAGGAGTAAAAACACAGCTTGTTGAGGTAATTGAAAGGAAAGTTCGCTAATGAATATTCATGAAATACGCAAACAGTTTCCAATTCTTGATCAAAAAGTGAACGGCAAACAACTTGTTTATTTCGATAGTGCAGCAACTTCTCAAAAACCAATTCAAGTGATTGAAACGTTAGAACGTTATTATAAAGAATATAATTCTAACGTGCATCGCGGTGTTCATACGCTCGGTACAAAAGCTACCGATGCGTATGAAGGTGCACGTGAGAAAGTTCGCAAGTTTATTAATGCGAAATCAATGGAAGAAATTATTTTCACACGCGGAACGACAACTGCATTAAATACAGTAGCAGCAAGTTATGGCCGTGAAAATGTAAAAGAAGGCGATGAAATTGTTATCTCTTACATGGAGCACCATAGTAACATTATTCCGTGGCAACAAGTTGCAAAGAAAACAGGGGCAACGTTAAAATATCTTCCGCTTCAGCCAGATGGAACAATCTCTATTGAAGATGCCCGTCAAACCATTACACCAAATACGAAAATTGTTTCTATCATGTATGTATCAAACGTACTTGGAACGATTAACCCTGTAAAAGAAATTGCAGAAATCGCTCATCAAAACGGTGCCATTATGGTCGTTGACGGTGCACAAAGTACACCTCATATGAAAGTAGATGTACAAGATTTAAACTGCGATTTCTATGCGTTATCCGCTCATAAAATGTGCGGGCCTACAGGTATCGGTGTATTATACGGTAAGAAGGAATTGCTAGAAAATATGGAGCCAATTGAATTTGGCGGTGAAATGATTGATTTTGTAGATTTACAAGATTCTACATGGAAAGAGCTTCCGTGGAAGTTTGAAGCCGGTACACCGATTATCGGTAATGCAATCGGACTTGGAGCAGCAATTGATTTCCTAGAAGAAATCGGTCTTGATAATATTGAAAAGCATGAACATGAATTAGCGCAGTACGCTTTAGAAAGACTATCGGAAGTAGATGGCGTTACAATTTATGGTCCAAAGCATCGCGCTGGTCTTGTTACATTTAATATTGATGAAGTACATCCACACGATGTTGCGACAGTACTAGATGTAGAAGGCATTGCGGTTCGCGCAGGACATCACTGTGCACAACCGCTTATGAAGTGGCTAAAAGCTTCTTCTACAGCACGTGCAAGCTTCTATTTATATAATACAAAAGAAGAAATTGATACATTTGTTGAAGCGCTAACGAAAACAAAGGAGTATTTCACAAATGTCTTTTAATAATTTAGATACGTTATATCGTCAAGTTATTATGGATCATTATAAGAATCCACGTAACCATGGCGTGTTAGAAGATAGTGTTACAGTTAACTTAAACAACCCAACTTGCGGCGATTGTATTCAGCTTACGATGAAAGTAGAAGAGGGAATCGTAAAAGAAGCGAAGTTTGAGGGAGAAGGATGTTCCATTTCAATGTCTTCAGCTTCGATGATGACGCAAGCGGTAAAAGGAAAGAAAATTGAAGATGCACTTAAGCTTTCGAAAATTTTCTCTGACATGATGCTAGGAAAAGAGTATGATGACAGCGTAGATTTAGGAGATATTGAAGCATTACAAGGTGTATGCAAGTTTCCAGCGCGTATTAAATGTGCAACATTAGCTTGGAAAGCGTTAGAAAAAGGCTTAAACGAAGAAAAGTAATGTGAGAAGTTCCTAAAGACGGAGTTATCTAAGGAGGGACATACCAACATGGCGAAACAAATGCCAGATATCGGCGATTACAAATATGGTTTCAAGGATAAAGACGTTTCGATTTTCCGTGCAGGTCGCGGTTTAACAAAAGAAATCGTAGAAGAGATTTCACATATGAAAGAAGAACCAAAGTGGATGTTAGACTTCCGCTTGAAAGCACTGGATAAGTTCTATGAAATGCCAATGCCACAATGGGGCGGCGATTTAAACGATTTAGATTTCGATGAAATTACGTACTACGTAAAACCATCTGAGAAATCTGAGAAGTCTTGGGATGAAGTACCTGATGAAATTAAAGCAACATTTGATAAATTAGGTATTCCAGAAGCTGAGCAAAAATATTTAGCGGGTGTATCAGCGCAGTATGAATCTGAAGTTGTATATCACAACATGAAAGAAGACCTAGAAGCGCTAGGAATTGTCTTCAAAGATACAGATAGCGCATTAAAAGAAAACGAAGATATTTTCCGTGAGCATTTCGGAAAAGTAATCCCGCCAACTGACAACAAGTTTGCAGCATTAAACTCTGCAGTTTGGTCTGGTGGATCATTTATCTACGTTCCAAAAGGTGTAAAAGTAGATACACCACTTCAAGCGTATTTCCGTATTAACTCTGAAAATATGGGACAATTCGAGCGTACGCTTATTATCGTAGATGAAGGTGCGCACGTACACTACGTTGAAGGATGTACAGCTCCTGTTTACACTACTAACTCACTTCACAGTGCGGTAGTAGAAATCATCATTAAGAAAGATGCATATTGCCGTTATACAACAATCCAAAACTGGGCAAATAACGTATACAATCTCGTTACAAAACGTGCGGTTTGTGAAGAAAACGCAACGATGGAATGGATTGACGGTAACATCGGTTCTAAATTAACGATGAAATACCCAGCTGTTATTTTAAAAGGTGAAGGTGCACGCGGTTTAACATTATCTATCGCGATTGCTGGTAAAGGCCAACATCAAGATGCTGGTGCGAAAATGATTCACTTAGCACCAAATACATCTTCAACAATCGTATCTAAATCGATTGCAAAACATGGTGGTAAAGTAACATACCGTGGTATCGTACATTTCGGACCAAAAGCGAAAAACTCTCGCTCTAACATCGAGTGTGATACATTAATTATGGATAACCAATCTACATCTGATACAATTCCTTATAACGAAATCAAAAACGATTACGTTTCACTTGAGCACGAAGCGAAAGTATCAAAAGTATCAGAAGAACAATTATTCTATCTAATGAGCCGCGGTATTTCTGAGCAAGAAGCAACAGAAATGATTGTAATGGGCTTCATCGAGCCATTCACTCGCGAACTTCCAATGGAATACGCAGTAGAAATGAACCGTCTTATCAAATTTGAAATGGAAGGTTCTATCGGTTAATTTAAAAATAGAAGCGCCCTGCTTGGCAGGGTGCTTTTTTATGTGCAGTAAGAAAATATTGGCGATTTCAGCATGGAAACTCGGGTTGGGATTTCGAGTTTTTTCGTCTCTTATAAGGATATTTCTATTCAAAGTGTTAATATCTGAATTTTTACTACATTTTATAAAAAGTTATTATTTGTATAAATTGTTAACAAATGTAAAAAGAAGAAGGCGATTTAGAGCGAAAGATAGAATGTATTGTAGGTAACTATCAATAAAACAAGAAGAAAGGGGAAATGAGTAGCTATGAAAAAAGTTTTAGGAGTTATTATGAGTTTTCTATTTGTTTTTATGTTCATGGGAGGGAATACGACGTTCGCAAAAGAAACATCAGAGAATTTTAGTTTTTCTCTTGAACAGGGAAAATCGTATCAATGGATGCCTGGGATGAACGATTTATTTTTGTTCGACCATCCAGTAAATGATGTAACTATTGGAGCAATGCAATATACTGTGGATGGAAGTGAGGCTAAAGTGACATATGAATTAGTTCCACTTAGTCCGCTCGGAACATCTCATGCAAAAACATTAACGGGTACGTATACGAAAGAACAAGGAAAGCTATATTTTTATAATATTTCGCGTGGAATCTATGTCATGAAGGTTACAAATCAGTCTAGCAGTCCTGTATATGGAAATTTTTATGCGTTTTATTAAACCGAATAAGCGATAAGAAAAAAGGTTCTCCCTATGTAGAGAACCTTTTTATAAATTTACTCATATATTCAATTTTTACTTCGTTATATAATGCGGGAAATTTTGAATTAAAACACTTTACGTTGATAAATAAATAACGATACGCTCTATGAAACAATATAAGCAAATGCGCTGATCGCTATAGCTATATGCTATACAAAGCAGGTGCAGGAAAGCTGAAAATTGTATCGGTAATGGTGCTAAACTTGATTGCAAGAAGTTGTACAGCATTTGGACCAAAGGAAGATAATGCTAAAAATGAACATAAAACTATTAAAAACATATACTTTCACTTCACCTGCATCTGGCTTTAATAAGTTCATCATCATTTTAATGACTGTTGATTTTCCTGCACCATTTGAACCGATGAAACCTGTTACACCCCCCTTTTTGATTTGTAAATTTAATTGTTTGATTGAAAAGTTTTATGAACATCCCGTAGTTCTACTATATTTTCCATCTTTTTTACTCCTCATATAAAATAGTTAATCATTCATGAAGCTCGGCTAAAGGTACACCAATTTCTTTACTATTCGCAACAACAGCTAATAATTGTTCTTCAATCACTTTTCATTTTTTCTCACGTACTACGTCTAAATTTTGTTCAGTAACAAAAGCTCCTTTCCCCACAATTGAATAAATAAAGCCTGCTTTTTCTAACTCTTCATACGCTCTTTTCGTTGTAATAGGAGTACGAAAACGATTTGCAGATTGAGGGGCCTATATGGAAAATAACGAAAAAATAACCAGGGCTGTCCCGTAAATTTTTTTTATTAAAAACGCAACGCTTTTTCTGATTTTTCGGTGCGGAGTCATTTATAATCATTTCGGTTTGAAAATAAATTTTATATGAAAAGGGGAATTTTTTGCTTTTTCCTTTAATGAGAGTACAATGTAAAATAGCAAGAAAGGGCGAAAAGTATTTACAGGATTATTGTACGTGCATAGCGTAAAAGGCAATAAGGATTTGAGAGGAGGTTTTTTCTCTGAATAGAAAGAAAGAAACAAGTATCCACCTTTATCATACAAACGATATACATAGCCATTTTGAAAATTGGCCGCAAATTTCTCGGTTTGTATTAGAAGAGAAAAAGCGAAGACAAGAAGCAGGAGAGTCTGTTTTTACGTTAGATATTGGCGATCATGTGGATCGTTTTCATAGTATTACAGAAGCGACAAATGGGCGCGGGAATACGCAGTTATTAAATGAAGCGCTATATGATTATGTCACGATTGGAAATAATGAAGGAATTACACTAGCGAAGGAGCATTTAGACGATTTATACGATGATGCTGAATTTGAAGTGCTTGTAGCGAATTTATTTGAAAAAGAGGGTGTACGTCCTAATTGGGCAGAGCCGTATAAACTTCATACGACGACAGATGGCATTACTATTGCTTTTATCGGTTTAACGGTAGCCTATCCAGAGTTTTATAACAGGTTAGGATGGTATATTGAAGAGCCGATGATACATTTAGAGGCCATCTTAGATGAAGTGAAAGATCAAGCACATATTACGGTTGTCCTTTCACATCTTGGGAAACATGCTGATGAATATATGGCAAAGAATTATGATATAGATGTTATTTTAGGAGCGCATACACATCACTTATTTGAGCGTGGCATGCTCGTAAATGGAACATTGCTTTGTTGTTGTGAGAAGTGGGGACATTATGTTGGGCATGTGGAACTTATTGTAGATAAGCAAACAAAACGATTATTGAAAAAAGACGGTAGAGCGATTAAAACAGAGCGTTTAAGCGCGTATAGTAAACCGTTATCCACAATCGAGCTGTTGCAGGCAGAATGTACACATATTATGGAAGAGCCTGTTGTCCAATTAAAAGAAGCGCTGCCAATAGACTGGTTTAAAGAAACAGCATTTTCTCATATGTTAGCAAATGCGTTACGAAAATGGTGCGGGGCAGAAATTGGAATGGTAAATGCAGGAGTACTATTGGAAGGACTAGAAGCAGGAATTGTAACACGCGGAGATATTCACCGAATTTGTCCACATCCGATTAATCCATGTGCATTACAAGTGCCAGGGAAAACATTAAAGGAAGTTATTTTAAAAGCGCGTCGTCCGAATATGGAACAGCTTGAAGTAAAAGGATTTGGTTTTCGCGGTAAAGTGATGGGTAAGATGGTTTATGATGGACTAGAGGTGATATTTGATACGGTTCCTGGGAATAAAATTTTGATTGAGGATATACTAATTAACGGTGAATCAATCGAATTAGATCGTATCTATACAGTAGGGACAATTGATATGTACACATTTGGTTACTTATACCCAGAACTATCCACACTTTCTCATAAACAGTACTACATGCCAGAATTGCTTAGAGATGTGTTAACTAATATGTTGACAACTTCTACATCGTTTAATCAAACTATAGGCTAGTTAACCTGTAACACTCATTTCTCTCTCCTCATACAGATAAGAAAGAGAGGAGTGGGTGAATAATGGTGAGTATAGAGCCTATTATTATTGATCACTATACGTTTATAGGAGTTAGTGTAAAGCTTCCAAAGACAAATTTGCTAGCTATTATGAGTGATAAAGGATATATTATGTGCGGAGCATTAGATGTCGGTTTATTAAATGAGAAATTAAAAGATCGCGGGGTTGTTGCTGGTCGTGCAGTTGGTGTTAGAACAATTGAACAACTGCTTGAAGCCCCACTGGAATCGGTAACAACTGAGGCAGAGAAATTAGGCATTACAGCAGGAACAATTGGAAAAGATGCACTATTAAAAATGATATAAGTATATATCGTCCCTCTTTCTTGCATAGAAATGATATAAGAAGGAGGGTTTCTTATGCGCACATTTCGTCCGAAGACTTCGCGGTTTAGACGTGGCCCGCTTCCCTTTCGCCATGTCCTACTCATCTCATTTATTATTTTTTTATTGTTGACATTACAAGGATTGTGGATTGTGAATAAAAGTATACAGCCAACACTTATAAAATATGGAGAAACACAAACGCATAAAATGGCAACAGTAGTAATGACAAAGGCGGTAAAAGATCGTATAAAGGAAGGCTTTGATGTGGATTCATTAATGAAGGTGCAAAATGATAAGAATGGAAAAGTATCCACAATTGATTTAAATACGAAACAAGTAAACGAGATTTTAACATCCACAACGACATACATAGAAAAGTATTTACATCAGGTGGAAAATGGGAATATGAAAGCGCTCGGCCTTCCAGAAGAAAGCGGGGTGTCGATGTCCGTTCCGCTCGGACGCATAACAGATAATGCACTTCTTGGAAATATAGGACCAGATATTCCAATTGACTTTACAACGATTGGGCATGTTAGCACAGATATTAAGCAAAAAATTGAACCGCAAGGAATTAATAATACAGCTATTAAAATTATGATGGAGGTAGAGGTAACGTTACAAGTTATTATCCCATTTCGAACGAAAGATATTACAGTGAAGCAAGATATTCCTATTGCAACGCGAATTGTTCAAGGAGAAGTACCAGCGTATTATGGAAATGGCGGGATTGTAATACCTGATAAAAAGAAAACGGACGATTAATGGATGAATATCATTTTGATTCAATCATCTGTGGGATAGAAATAACCGTGGCAATCCGCCACGGTTATTTCTTTAAGCTAGCGCGTTCTTTTCGTTCCCATAAGCTTAAGTGCATGTATGGATCAAAAGCCCATTCCGTGTAACCATTATCTTTATATAGACCAAAGTGTAAATGAGGAGGAAATTTACCAGTTGTACCGGGTGGCCCATATCCTGTATTTCCAACGAAGCCAAGAACTGTGCCAGGTTCTACAATTTGACCAAGCTGTATTTCTTTTGAAAATCCACCTAAATGGGCGTAATAATGATAGTTATTATACAGGTCTCGTATTCCAATGCGCCATCCACCAAGGCGATTCCATCCTTTTGTTTCAATGATGCCGTAACAAGTAGACCGCACTGGGACACCATGTCTTGCAAAAATATCAGTTCCTTCATGAATCCGTCTTCCGCCAAAACTTCGTCCCGCACCAAAAGTACTGCGGTAGCTATGATCGCTGTGAATTGGAAGTGGGAAGGCATTTCCTTCTAAATTTATGCGTCCATAATGTTTATAAATTCGAGCATATTCGGTAATTAACTCCACGGTCTTGGCACGTCTATAATATTCCCAAAGCATAATTTTTATACGGTCTTCGGAAGTTCCTTGTTTTTTTATAATTGTTGCCATTGTGTGCAACAAATCACGGTCATTATTTGCATCTGCTCGTCCATCTTGATTGCCATCTAAACCGATTCCAGCAAATAAAGAAATAGTATAAGGTAGAGTATCATGAGGATCAGGATTAGCAGGCCCCGACCATATTTCTGGTTTGAAATAAATGGAAATAATCGCATCAGGTTTTTTCGGAATATCACGCCTAACACTTCGTATATTACGTTCATATTGATCGATGGCAGCTAGATAGTACCAAGGAACATCCAAAGATTTCTCAGTCTCTTTGTAGAGTTCCATCCGTTTATCATATATGCTTTGTTTCTCTTCACCATAAGCAATGCCTTGCTGAAGAAGAAAGAAAATCGAAAGTAAGAGAGAAATTTTTCGAAGCATGAAATAAACTCCTTTCACAACATCACTCTCCTTAGTGTTAGATATACGGAATATTTCATTATAGTAAATCATTGGTAAAAAATCTTACAATCTTCATTTGAGCAAATCGCTTTCATACGTTAAAATAGATATGTTACATTGAAAGAAGCGAACACGGTAAACTATTTCATATTGTGCGGAGTTGATAACATGACAAAACAAACAGAATATAAGCGCAAGCCCGAATGGTTGAAAATTAAGTTAAATACAAATGAAAACTATACAGGCTTAAAGAAAATGATGCGTTCTAAGCAGCTTCATACAGTTTGTGAAGAAGCAAAATGTCCGAACATTCATGAATGTTGGGCAGTAAGAAAAACAGCAACATTTATGATTTTAGGTGCAATTTGTACACGTGCTTGCCGCTTCTGTGCGGTTAAAACAGGCTTACCAACAGAGCTTGATTTACAAGAGCCAGAACGCGTAGCGGATTCTGTTGTACAAATGGGATTAAAACACGTTGTTATAACAGCGGTTGCACGCGATGATTTAAAGGACGGAGGAGCTGCGGTTTTTGCTGAAACAGTGCGCGCAGTTCGCCGCAAAAATCCATTTACATCTATTGAAGTGTTACCATCTGATATGGGTGGGGTAGAAGAGAATTTAAGAATATTAATGGATGCAAAACCAGATATTTTAAACCATAACATTGAAACGGTACGTCGATTATCTGACCGAGTTCGCGCAAGAGCAAAATATGATCGTTCCTTAGAATTTTTACGTCGTGCAAAAGAAATGCAACCTGATATTCCAACTAAATCTAGCATTATGGTGGGATTAGGAGAAACAAGAGAAGATTTACTTGAAGCAATGGACGATTTACGTGCGAACAATGTGGATATTTTAACGCTTGGACAATATCTACAACCATCTAAGAAACACTTACCAGTTATTCGATATTACACACCTGCTGAATTTGCAGAGCTGAAAGAAATTGCGCTTAGCAAAGGATTCAGTCACTGTGAAGCGGGTCCACTTGTGCGCTCTTCTTACCATGCAGATGAGCAAGTTCGTTCTGCAAAAGAGAATACAGTAGAAGCAAAATAATACAAAAAAGAGAGCAAATGACTAGCTCTCTTTTTTGTATTCCAAAACGGGATTTTGACATGTGGATAAAATTTTCTTTAATTCTTCTGTGGATAATTCGATTGTAAAGTCTGGAACACCTGGTGATATTAAAATTTTATCATAGTTATAGACAGAGCTATCCACAATAATTGTTACATCCGCCGAATAGCCAAAAGGAGCCACGCATCCAGGAATACATCCAGTTTGTTCTCTTAGTTCATCTGGTGAACAAAGAGAGAGATGTTGTCCAGTTATTGCTTTTATTTTGCTTTGATCCAGACGAGTTCCTTCTATTGTGAAGAATACATAATAAGAATTAGATTTTGATTTTAAAAATAAGCTTTTACTTGGAACACCTTGTAAACCAAGGCGTTCGCGAACAACTCGATCTGTTTCATAATCAAGAACTGGCTCATGTTCAAATTTTTCGTAAGAAGCGTTTGTTTTATGTAGTAAAGATATTACTTCTTCATACATACTTTGTGATACCCCTTCCTAAGTTTGTTACAGATTTATCTCATTTTTCATGCATGTTGTAAAACAATAATGAGCATGTTTAGGCATCTTCTCGTGATGTCAACTGAATGAATTTGAAAGGGATGTTCTTTGTGAGTATGATGTTATATACTATTGTTTCCACAGTCTGTGGATTATCGGTTGTTCAGAAATTGTAATTTCATAAACATCAGGGTTACTTACGTTTTTCCATTCTTGAAAGCCAATCTGATTAAAGTACTTTAGAATCAGCGTTAGCAGATTTCCATGTGTAACAAGTAACGTTACTTGATGCTCTTTTTCTAAAACATGCTTGATTAATGAAGCTACACGTTCCATCGCTTGTTTTGTTGACTCTCCGCCTGAGAAGGCGATATCTATATTTGTAAAAGTATATTCTAATTTCTGTAGCCAATCTTTCATGGGCCTATTACTCAGTATACGTTCGGCTAAGCGTTCATCTTGCTCATTTGTAGGTTCACTAGTGATGCAAATGGTGTAATGGACTGAATTGCTCTCTTAAAAGGGCTCGAAATAATGGAATCGATTTGTAAGCGACTTGTCATAAGAAATTCAGCAAGGGCAGATGCTTGCTTTTCGCCTTCAATTGTGAGCATTGCATCACGACTTTTTCCTGTTGCAGAGCAGTGCCGGATTACAATTAACTTCTTCAAATTTCATCCCTCACTTTTCAAGTTGACCCTACATAACTTCGACAAAAAGAAGAAAAATTCCTCTATTCAAAAAAAGCTAAGCATTTTCGCTTAGCTTTTGGAAGGTTCCGTTGTTAGTTTTTCTCTCATGTTTCGAATTAGAATGAATGCAAAAATAGTAAAAATAAAGAAGATACTTTCTGTAACAAATATATTCAGCACTTGTTTTTGATAAAGAGCTGCAAAGAAATCAACGAGTGCATGAAACAGTACAGCATATATGACGAAAATATATTTTTTCTGTTTTACACCATACAACACAAGCATTGTAAAGGAAATTTGTAGAACGAGTGCCATCATTCTTTCTACCCCGCCGAGTAAATATAGATACGAAGGAGCAGAAAGTAAGGCATCCTGTACTTGACTCAGTTGAGGTGTTTTTTCAATGAGTTGTGCAAAGCTACCATTATTAATAGAAGTAGCAAAAATAAGAGCTTGAAGCCCAGCAAGTCCTCCAATTAAGATGGATTCAATCCCTCCATGACCGATTCCGTAGGCAAAGCCGTCTTTATATTCTTGGTATTTCTTTAATAGGAAAAAGAAGGCGATAAAGCGTCCTACTTCCTCAAAGATACCAGCGGCAAATCCACCATAGAGTGCATATAGAAATGGATTTTCTAATATTTTAGAGGTTGTCGGATTTCCTAGCATGAATACATGAAGAGGTGTTTCAAGAATTTGAGCGAATCCGATAAAGACGAGAATACCTACCCCAACTACTTTCCAGTTTATACGATATTTTTTTCGCAAATAGATAAAAACAATAATAGGCACGAAAATCGAAAGAACAAGTTGAATAATGATGCTGGTAATGACAGTATTTGAAACCATAAATTTCACCGCTTTCTAATATATATACACTTATATTATGCCTGAATTTTTCTGGAATGTGGAGTAGTCTCCATTTTTAACATAAAAAAGATGAATTTTTGGTTGACTCTCACGTTGCGTGATACTTTATTGTAGAAGCTAAGGGAGGCAAGATCAATGACAATGAGAGTAAAAGAAGTAGCTGATTTAGTAGGTATTAGTGTGCGCACACTTCATCATTATGATGAAATTGGACTATTAATTCCAGATGAGGTAACAGAATCAGGATATCGCCTATATTCCAACAAAAACTTAGAAACACTCCAGCAAATTTTATTTTTTAAAGAGCTTGGCTTCCCTTTAAAGAAGATTAAGGAAATTATCATGAGTCCGTCATTTGACCGAGAGGAAGCGCTTCAGTTGCATCGGAAAATGCTGCTTGAAAAACGTAAGCGGTTAGATAAGATGATTGCGACGATTGAGAAAACAATAAAGCATGAAAAAGGAGAGATTCAAATGACGAATAAAGAGAAATTTGAAGGATTTGATTTCAGTCATAACCCATATGAACAAGAAGCACGAGAACGATGGGGAGATGAAGCGGTTGATAAGGCGAATAAAGCGGCTGCTAGTATGTCTAAAGAAAAGCAGGAAGAGTTGAATCATATATACCGAAAGCTTGCTACTCTTCGGCATCATGCACCCGATTCAAAAGAAGCACAAGAAGCAATTCAAGAGTGGTATGATTATTTACAAAGCTTTGGCCATTATTCATTAGAGGCGTTTAAAGGTTTAGGGAAAATGTATGTAGATGATGAACGTTTTACGAAAAACATTGATCAATTTGGAAAAGGGTTGGCTCAGTTTATGTGCGATGCTATGGCAATATATGCAAATCGTCATCCGAAAAAATAAAAATAGAGGATGCCTAAAGATAGGCATCCTCTATTTTTATTTTTTAATCATATCATTTAATGTCTCATTTTGTGTATTGTTTAAATGTGGATTTTTGCTCATTTCACGCTTTAACATAGTAATACTTTGTTCATATTCAGTATCGTTTAATTGACCAGATTGAAGTCCTTGAATTTGAGAAATCAACTTTTGGTCTGTTGAGACATATGCTTTATAATAGCGAGGAACGACGGACAAAGCTGTTCGGTATACTTGATCTGTCACAAGCTTATGATTAGTTGTGTTTGCACGATATACAACGAATACTTCATCGTCAGTTACAAGTGTAGCAGCATTTGTTACGTCGGGAAGTTTCACAGCCATACTTGTAATCATTTCAGCGACTTTCTCCCGATTTATACTACCTACCTGATTGTTGGATACTTCATGCTTTTGTTTAGAAGAATAGCCAACTCTTGTAAGTTTTGTATTTGTATTTTCTGAATGATACATGTCATTTTTATCGGAAACAAGAATACGGCTTCCCTCCTCACGTTCCATTTCAGCTTTATTTGCTACTTGGCATCCTGCAAATAAAGAAAGGGTGAGAAACGAAAGAAACATTTGTCTTTTCATGATGTATCACCTCCTTCTTTATAGCATTTACTACTTTTCAATTTTTTGTATTTGAAATTGTTGGTTGTAAGCCTTTGTGATACGATAAAAAGAAGAATGCTTAGAAAGGGAGTTAATGATGGAGCAAAAGCAAGAGATTCATGCTACGGTGAGCATTAATAATGTTCAATACGAAGTAATTCAAGACTATCGTGACGGTTTTCGTGAAGAAGCATTTAAAGAGCGCTATGCAGAAATTTTAAATAAATATGATTATATCGTTGGTGACTGGGGGTACGATCAACTGAGATTGCGCGGCTTTTTTGATGATAGTAACCAACGTGCGACATATGATACGAAAATTAGCACAGTATCGGAGTATCTATACGAATATTGTAACTTTGGTTGTGCATACTTTGTATTACGAAAAGTAAAGAAATAAAAGAACCCCTCTTACACATATAGTAAGAGGGGTTCTTTATTCAAATTAAATCAATTCAAATAAGAATGAGCGCAGTTCTTCGGCAATTTCTTCAGAGACAGAAAAAGCATGCTCTAAGTAGCCTGGTTCGTTTAAATCGTCAGTTCCAATGATAGCGAATTTATTACGCTGCATATCAAGGACAATTGTTTTGCCATAATGACGATCGGAGTATAAAAGCGCTAAATCATGGCGTTCATTTTCTCCCATAAAGCTAACGAAACGAGTTTTTGTAGCGACTGTATCGTCGTACAGAAAGAAACGTTCTTCCATACCTTGCATGCACGCTCCTTTTTAAATATCTAAGTTTAAATGGGGCTTATGGTCTAAATGGTGATGTGTTTTAATAAAGCGTACCGTTCTTGTTTTATAACGCATAACGATAGAATATGTTTCTGCTAAATCACCGCCGAGGAATTTCACACCATCTAATAACTCGCCAGCAGATACCCCTGTTGCTGAGAAGATTGCATCTTCGCCAGATACTAAGTCTTCTAACATAAGAAGTTGACGAGGGTCTTCTAGTCCCATTTTACGGCAACGCGCCTCTTCTTCCTCATTCATTGGAACTAAGCGCGCTTGCATTTCTCCGCCAAGACACTTTAATGCTGCTGCAGAGATAACACCTTCTGGAGCACCTCCAATACCGACAAATAAGTCGATTCCTGTTCCTGGCAAAGCGGTAGCGATAGAGGCACCAACGTCACCATCACCAAATAATTTTACACGTGCTCCTTTTGCACGCACACGATCAATAATATCTTGATGACGTTCACGTTCTTGGACGATAACCGTTAGGTCACGAATCTTTTTATTATTTGCTTCTGCTACAATTTCAATTGTTTTTTCAATTGGATCATCTAAGCTAATTTTACCAGCTGCGTTTGGACCAACCGCAATCTTTTCCATGTACATATCTGGAGCATGAAGAAGATTTCCTTTATCTGCAATTGCGATAACTGCCATTGCATTTGCAAGGCCTTTTGCAACGATATTTGTACCTTCTAATGGGTCAACGGCAATATCTACTTCTGGACCGTTTCCTGTCCCTAATTGTTCACCAATATATAACATTGGTGCTTCATCAAGCTCTCCTTCACCAATTACAACAGTACCTGCCATATTTACTGAATCAAACATATTGCGCATAGCAGTAGTTGCTGCATCATCTGCTTCATTTTTTTTTCCGCGCCCCATCCATTGTGCGGATGCTAATGCCGCGGCTTCTGTTACACGGACAATTTCTAATGCGAGTTCACGTTCCAAGGTGACATTCCTCCAATTTCAAAAATCATACAGTTATAACTATAACAAATTACAGGGAAAAGGTGAATTCGAAAAATTGTCGATTTTTTCAAAAGAAAAGGTTACAATTGAAATGTAAATGCTTTAATTTCCAGGTAGGTGACCTTTTATGTACTTTGTAGATAGAAAAAAGATTGAGAAAATGTTAACGTGTCTAGAACAAGTTGTAGATACATTTCAAGAGAAAAAAATATATGAAACAAATTTTGAATATTATGCGTTAGAACGCATGTCCCATCTTATCATTGACTGTATATTAGATGTTGGTAATGCAATGATTGATGGATTTATTATGCGGGATCCAGGAAGTTATGAAGATATTATTGATATTTTAATGGATGAAAAAGTAATCAGCGGAGCGGAAGGAGAAGGACTGAAAGAAGTGATTCTTCTTCGAAAAATGCTTATGCAAGATTATATTGAAACGAATCATGAAAAAATATATGAAACAATTCAAAGACAGATTCCATTCGTACAAACATATCCTGCGAATATTCGTCGTTATTTAGAAAAGGAATTAGGACCTGTATCTGCATTTGTTGCAGAATAAATGAGTAGATAATAGTGAGAAAAAGGGAGAAGGGTGAGAAAAAGAAATGGGGGAAACGCGTACAACAAAAGAAGAAATTGTACAGCTTTTAAAAATCAATGGGGAGCACACTGTTGCGGAGTTAGCAAAATCATTGGACATTACGGAAATGGCAGTACGTCGCCATTTAAGTAAACTCGAGAAAGAGCAACTGATTGATTCCAAAATGGTAAGACAACATGTTGGACGACCGACATATTTATACGGTCTTAGTCAAAAAGGAGAAGATACATTTCCGAAAGAATATAAGCAATTTGCAATCGATATGCTGAAAGATTTAGCGAGCAGTGGTAATGAAGAGCTACTTCGGCAAATATTGAAAGCACGAACAAACAGAATGAAAGAGCATCTTCAAAAACGAGTGAATGGAAAAGGGAATTTGGCATATAAATTGCAAGAGGTAGCTGCAATTCAAGAGAAAAATGGTTATATGGTACAAGTGGAACAAGAAGATGAACAATCGTTTATCTTGAAAAAACAAAATTGTCCATTAATGGCCATTGCAGAAAAATTTCCGCAGTTATGTGAAGATGAAAAAGATATGTACAAACAATTGTTTTCTGAAGCGGATGTAAGGATATTAACCAATATGTGTGATGGGGACTGCAATTGCTCCTATCAAATTCAAGAGAAAAAATAAATGTTATGAGACGCTTTAGGGTAAAGCGTTTTTTTCTTTTGGAAAAGAGGGTAATATAGGAAAGGTATGGACGCTATTATAAAAGGAGAGACAGAATAGATGTACAAAGGCTATTTAATTGACTTAGATGGTACGATGTATCGCGGTGAAGAACAAATTGAAGAAGCAAGTGATTTTGTAAAAGCATTACAAGAGCATGGCATCCCATATTTATTTGTAACGAATAATTCAACGCGAAAACCGGCACAAGTTGCTGAAAAACTGGTTCGTTTCGATATTCCAGCTGAACCAGAACAAGTATTTACAACGAGTATGGCAACAGCGAACTTCATTTATGAACGGAAACAAGATGCAACTGTATACATGATTGGTGAAGAAGGTTTACACGATGCTCTTGTGGAAAAAGGATTTGAACTTGTGGATGAAAATCCTGATTTCGTCGTTGTTGGTTTAGACCGCGACATCACATATGAAAAATTAGCAAAAGCTTGTCTTGCTGTGCGTAATGGCGCAACGTTTATTTCTACAAACGGAGACATTGCTATTCCGACTGAGCGAGGGTTACTACCCGGGAACGGTTCACTAACATCTGTTGTAGCAGTATCCACAGGTGTAGATCCAATCTTTATTGGGAAACCAGAATCCATTATTATGGAACAAGCCTTGAAAGTACTTGATGTGACGAAAGAAGAGGCAATCATGGTTGGGGATAACTACGATACCGACATATTAGCAGGGATAAATGCTGATATGGATACGCTTCTTGTCCACACTGGAGTCACAACTGTGGAAAAATTAAAAGATTATGAAGTGCAACCAACGCATGTTGTGCATAACTTGACGGAGTGGATTGAGAAAATGTAATGAGAGACAGGTAACTAAATGGTTGCCTGTTTTTTATGCACAATTACATATATGATACATGTATCTAAAAATAAAAGTAAAATGTAATGATATAAGAATGAGGCTGGTGATAGGAAATGTATGCAATGTCATGGATTATTTTCGGTTTTACGAGGAAAAAATTTTTTTCAGGCTGGAATACAGTTAAGTGTTAAAGGGCTATTATATAAAAATACTGAATTTAAACAGCAAGCTGTATTGATGAGTAGAGAAAAGAAGCTCCTGCTTATGGTCCATTCCAAATCAGCCGGATAATATAACCGAAGAAAATAATGTAAGATAGTATTGCGATAGACCATACTCTAGCTACTGTACGAACAAATCCTTTTTCACCAATGAATGTTAAAATAATGGATAAAAAGCTACATATAATTAGAGTCGCTTCTAATGATGGAGTGAGATGCATGTCCATAAAAATAAGTGCTACTAATGAATGCAAGCGGTAGGGAAAATAAAGAAAAGGCTTGTTTACGAGTCATTTCACCCCACCCCTTTTTACAAGGAGTATATAACAACTTGTAATATATGTAAATTTAAAAAGGAACCTCCTTCTGTTTTGAACTAGAAGAGAGGTTCTTTCCCTTTACTCAGCATGCTCAGCTCGGTGTGCCAAACGACTAGAAGCAGCCGCAGCAATACCTCCAACGATATCATCAAGAAATGTATTAACTTTTCCAGTTGATTTATCATTTAAGTATTCTAAAATACCTGGTTTTAATTTATCGATATATCCAAAATTTGTGAAGCCAATAGAGCCATAGACGTTCACGATAGAAAGTGCGATCACCTCATCAATTCCGTATAATCCTTCATCGCGCTTTACAATATCTTGCAACGGTTCACTTAATAGACCTTTTTCAGCAAGGATATCTAATTCAATTCCTGTAATAAGGGCATTTTGAACTTCACGTTTTGATAATACACGTTCTACATTGTAACGACATTCTTCCATCTCTAAATTAGGATGGTACTTTTTTTGAAGAAAATGAACGAGTTCAGCAATGTCATCGATTGTTACACCGCGCTCTTGTAAAAGTTGTAATGCTTTTTCTTGTAGTTGATTTGATTCTTTCATGTTTATCACCTTTTTTTCTTTTTATTATTTGTATACGTTTCTTAGCTTTATCATGTGCATAGGCATGAAAGGCGAGCACAAGCTCATATATATATAGAAAAAACATAGGTGGCGACTATGATGATTCAGCATATTTATGAGCATTATCAAATGCATGTCAAAGAATTAATTCCCCTTGGCCCCTATAAAAGTTTTTGGATTCGCAATAAAATTTATGTACTTCTTCCGATTGGAAATATGGAAGAAGAAGTACTTGTTGAAATGAAAAAGCTCAGTGATTATATGAACCAGCAAGGGGATATTACTGTTGCAACTTTCGTTCCAACGATACACGGTTACTATGTAAGTGAAATAGAAGAGAAAAATTATTGTTTATTAAAAGGGATACGCTTGCTTGAACGACATGCTACTCCATTAGGAAGTGAACTTTCATTATTTCATAAACGCGGTGCCTTTTTCCCAGAGGAAATTGATAAATTAAGCCGCATTGGTGAATGGAAATCGCTATGGGAAAAGAGACTTGATCAATTAGAGCGTTTTTGGCAATCACAGGTGATGAATCATCCTTCAGATGTATTTGATCAATTGTTTATTGAATCATTCCCTTATTATTTAGGAATTGCTGAAAATGCTATTCAATATGTTGTTGATACAGAGATAGATGACACACCACAGCTTTCTGATTCCGCAACGATTTGCCAAGAAAGATTTACACCTTTATTATGGCAACAAACGAATCGATTAAAAATTCCTATTGATTGGGTATATGATCATCCAACTAGAGATATAGCAGAATGGATGCGCTCTATAATAACAGAGAAAAAGAAAGATTCGGAACGACTAATTGTTCAATTTATTTCCGAGTATGAACGAAATTATTCGTTATCTTCTTTTGGTTGGCGCTTATTATTTGCACGTTTACTGTTCCCGCTCCAATACTTTGAAACAGTAGAAAGTTACTATCAAACAGATAATGAAGAGTATAAAAGTGTATACAGAGATCGCTTAGAAGACATTTTACACGATATGAACCGTTCAGAGCAATTTATGAAGCATTTTTATGAATTTTTTCGATTACCTGTTAATAAGTTAGGGATTCGCAAATTAGATTGGTTATCGTAGAATCAAACAGAGACCTCTGTTTGATTCTACATATTACGGTGAGAAAAGGGTGTCATTATTTGTCGAGCAGACGATAAGTTGTGTCGAACCGCCGATATTTTAGGTCGAATCGTCGATATAATTTCAATTACCATTTGTTTTTCCGAAAAAATACAAAAAAGAGACCGGATTTGGTCTCTTTTTTGAGGAGATTCTGAGCAAGCCGCCTTCGCTTTGCAATTAAAATACTTGCTCTACTTCGATTACGCCTGGTACTTCTTCTAGTAGTGCGCGTTCGATACCAGCTTTTAATGTAATTGTAGAACTTGGGCAGCTTCCGCATGCACCCATAAGGCGTAGTTTTACGATACCATCTTCAATATCTACTAATTCAACGTCACCGCCATCGCGAAGTAAGAACGGACGTAATTTATCTAATACTTCTAGTACTTGTTCTTGCATGTTTGGGTTTTCCATTTTTATCGACTCCTTTCATCCATTTTATTATAATCAAGATACAGGGGAAAATCTATTTTTTCTGTTCTTGTTTTATTGTCGAAATGTGTAATCATGTTTACAATGTGTTTTTTCAGTATAGGGGTATAGTATGAACTTGTAAAGTGATGCGCTTATGTAGTTAAGGCATCTGAATATACTGTTAGAACAGGAAGTTAGGGGGAAAAAAGAATGATTCATGTTCAAGTGTATGGTGCAAAAGTGATTTGTGCAAGCTGCGTTGGAATGCCATCTTCAACGGAAACGTTTGAGTGGTTGCAAGCAGCAATTGGTCGTAAGTATGAAGGAAAAGAAGATCAATTTAAATTTGAATACATCGATATTCAAGAAGAGCAAGAAGATGCAGAGAAGAAAGCTTTTGCAGAGCGCGTTATTGAAGAAGATTTATTTTATCCAGTTGTTGTTGTCAACGGAGAAATCGTTGGAGAAGGAAATCCTCGTTTGAAAGATGTATATGAAGAGATTGAGAAATATTTATCAATTGAAAAGCCTTTGTGAATGCAAAGGTTTTTTTAATAACTATAAAAGGAAAAATATTGAAGGCGGTGTGAGAAATAGATATCGTGAAGCAAGAAGTACCAGAAGAAGTAAAAGAGTTAATGGCACAATATGTAAGTAGGCTACAAGAAATATTGTTAGATGAAGAACTGGTAGGAGTATATGTGTACGGTTCCGTTGCGTTAGGTGCATTTTGCTATGCGACAAGTGATATTGATTTTATTACAGTAACAAGCAAAAGGATGGAGGAAGATATGCAATTTCAAATAAAGAAATTGCATAAAACCCTCAGTAAGCATAAGCTTGGAAAACGAATGGATGGTATGTATATTTCTGTCGCTGATTTAGGAAAAAGAAATGAGGAGATAGAAGAGTATATGTACTGCGCAAATGGAAAAATAAACATAGGACACTGGGATATAAATGCAGTGACGTGGTGGACGTTAAAGAATCAAGGAATTACTGTTACGGGACTGGAGGCAAAGGAACTTCCTTTTCACCCATCATGGAGCGATGTTCAAAGAACGATGAAATATAATGTAGAGAAATATTGGAGTGAAAAAATATCGCGTCCTTATTTATTTCTTAGTGGGGAATGGGTAGAATCAGCTATTGTGACAATGGGGCGTATAGTTGTTACTCTCGAGCAAAAAAGAATTGTTTCAAAAGATGAAGGGTTGCAATATATGATGAGGTCTTCTTCTGAAAAATGGAAGCCCTTATTCTGGGAGGTTGGACGTATAAGAAGGAATGCGGGAGAAAGGCGGATGATTTCCATATGGAGAAGAGCAAAGATGACGCGGCAGTATTTGGTTAGTACGATTGAACTATGTAAAAAGAAATTGGAAGAGAAAAAAGATGTATACAAATAGTAGGTAGTTTCGTTTCTCTGCATACTCTAAGTAATAGAGTGAAATCAGCTATTGTCAATATGAGAGATGATATTGATTTTATTAAATTCGTACCGGTTCAATGATTCAAAGTCAAAGAGCATTTCTTATGATAAAGAAATGCTCTTTTTATATAATAATAAAAAAATAATGTTAATAAATAAAAATTTATTGTAAAACGATAAAAATGTGTTAAAATCAAATTTGCAATCAATAAGAGAGGTGCTGTCTATGAAACGAGAAACATTCTTTTTAAAAATAGCTGTTATTCTTATCGGTATTCCAATTTTTGCTTTATGTATATTTTTAGTACCTAAGATAGGGAATTTTGCAGCAGAATTGTATCCAGATATTGTTTATATGAAATATCTCGTTCTAATTGATTTGTATGCAGCGGCGATTCCTTTTTACTTTGCTTTGTATCAAGCTTTCAAACTTTTGCAATATATTGATCGGAATGAAGCGTTCTCGGAATTATCTGTAAGAGCTTTAAAGAATATAAAGAACTGTGCTATTACAATTAGTAGCTTGTATGTGATAGGTCTGCCACTCTTCTATCTCATTGCGGAGAGAGATGATGCCCCTGGCATTATATTAATTGGATTGGTCATTATTTTTACTTCAACGGTTATCGCAGTTTTTGCTGCTGTTCTTCAAAAGCTATTAAAAAATGCTGTAGATATAAAGACAGAAAATGATTTAACGGTTTGAGGTGAATAATATGGCAATTATAATCAATATTGATGTGATGCTAGCTAAAAGAAAAATGAGTGTAACAGAACTTTCAGAGAAGGTTGGGATTACAATGGCTAACCTTTCCATATTAAAAAATGGAAAAGCAAAAGCAATTCGGTTTTCAACTTTAGAGGCAATTTGCAAAGCATTAGAATGCCAACCTGGAGATATTTTAGAATATAAAATGGAAGAAGGTTATGAAAGTAATCGCAATGAATAATGATTTTTAATGAATAAGCGTTGTCGTATTATAGAATCGAAACGATAGATGAATGATAATCTTTTTTTAGTAATGAAAACAAAAAAACGCTTGGCAAAACTCAAGCGTTTTTTTGTACGAATTATATAACTGAAAATCGTGTCATCCTTGTTTCAGGAAGGAGAAGAAGCTTCTTCCTCTGTACGCACTTCAAAACATTCATTTTTACATAGATATTTAAAAATTCTTTGTGTTACTTTTTCCTCTTGATCTAATAAAAAACGATGATTAAAAGCATAGAAGGATTGCCCTTTAATTAATTTTACATAATACATCACATAGACCTCCATTATATACAATTGTAATAATTCACTATTATGTTATCCATTATTTGGATATTGATACTTAGAGATTTTCACAAGGTTTGTTTAAAATAGGATAAAAATGAGAAGGTAAGGAAGGGTTGTTATTACGAGGAGACTATGGCAGTATATAAAAATATAGGAAATTCTTATATACAATTCATTTCAAATTTTTAGTAGCGATTCTCACGCAGTTATCCATAAGAAATGGAAAAGAATTTTTGTACAAGAATTGAGAATGATAAATTGGAGGAAAGAAAATTATGTCTAATGTACCAAATTGTCCAAAATGTAATTCGGAGTATACATATGAAGATGGAGCTCTTTTTGTATGCCCAGAATGTACACATGAGTGGAATTTAGAATCGGAAGCAGAAGATGTGAAAGTTGTAAAAGATGCGAATGGAAATGTTTTGCAAGATGGTGATTCTGTATCTGTTATTAAAGATTTAAAGGTGAAAGGAACGTCATCTGTTATTAAAATTGGTACAAAAGTAAAGAATATCCGTCTTGTTGATGGTGATCATGATATTGACTGTAAAATTGATGGTTTCGGAGCAATGAAATTAAAGTCTCAATTTGTTAAAAAAATATAATTGTGAAGAAAGAAGAAAAACAAGAGCTAAAAACTCTTGTTTTTCTCTTTACCCGTTATGATATTTATACATCCAGAGAATACCGGATTTTAGTAGTCTTGGCACGCGTCCCATTAGCGGTTGATTTGCCAATAAGCCGAAACCGTGTTTTTTACCAAGAGAGCCGAGAACTCCTTTTAATTTAATAACAGGTAGCTCGTCAGGAAGTGGCTCATTATTCCAACGTTTCAGCAATATTTGGACAATCTGTTCGCCTTGCCCTTCAGCTAATTGTGCAGAAGGGGCATGTGGAAGCGATGCACAATCACCTACAACATATACATGCTCGTTATTCGGAATATTGTGATATTTTGTTAATATAACCCGTCCGCTACTATCATGTTCGACGGGAAGGTTTCGAACAACTTCATTAGCTTGAATGCCAGCTGTCCATACAATTGCGTCACAAGGAAGCGGTTCGTCATGGTTGTACACAATGTTGGGCTCTACTTTCGTAATATTAGAGTTCCGTATAATGGTAACTTTATGTTTTATGAACCATTTTTCTACGTATCTACTTAATTTCTCTGGAAACGGGAATAAAATGCGTTCTTTTCGATCGAATAAGTAAATTGTTAAATCAGGACGACTTTCGCGGAGTTCACTTGCTACTTCAACACCGCTTAATCCAGCACCAACAACCGCTACTGTTGCATTTGGTTCTAAGCTGTTTAATTGTTCGTACGTTTTACGTGTTTGTTCAATGGATTGTAGACTGTGTGTATATTCCTTTGCCCCTGGAACATTGTGATATTTGTCTTCACAGCCAAGCCCGATAATTAAATCATCATATTGAATTTCTTCACCGCCATCGAGATGAACGCTTTTGTTTTCAAGGTCAACATTCGTTACAGTTCCATATTGAATGTTGAGGCGTGGATGCTCTGGAAACGGAATGCGAATATGAGTTTCTGAAATTGTCCCCGCCACTAATGCATAGTATTCTGTCTTAAAACAATGGTATGGTACCTTGTCGATTAATGTCACTTGGACATCATCTGGAAGCTGATTGTTTGGAAGAAGCCGCTGTAGAATTCTCATTCCACCGTAGCCACCACCCAATAACACGAGGTGTTTCATGATGGATTACCCCTTTTCTGTTGAAATATCCCCTAATCATAAAATTGTATATTGAAAAAATATTTTGACTTTACTCACTCAAATTATATCGAATTTGTGAACAAATAACAATGCATGAATGAGCACTCTGTTGTACAATAAGAAGAAAAGTGGGATAAGCTGTTGCGATTTACCAATTGATTTGAAATAAAACAGTATACCCAATCAATGGTTTAGTTAGTGTAATGAATACAACAAGAAATGGCAGCATTTTCTTCTGATAGAATGATTTGAACAGTTATAGGGGGGAGTTTGTTGGTTAAACCATTAATCGAATTTTGCGTAGGTAACCTTGCGAGTGGTTCACAAGCAGCGTTTGAAGAGCTAGAAAAAGATCCAAACTTAGATGTTATGGAATACGGTTGCCTTGGCTATTGTGGTATTTGCTTTGAGGGACCATTTGCGCTTGTAAATGGTGAAGTTGTACAGGGTACTACAGTAGAAGAACTTGTGAAAAATATATATGATTATTTGGAAGAAAATCCAATGTTTTAAGGTGTTACAGCGATGTAACACCTTTTGTTTTGTCACTTATTTCATGAGGAGTAAAAATTTATTTGGAGGAAATGCTAACAAAGAATTTGAAGCTGTGAGGTGACAAAATGAATATTATTTGGGGAGTAATTGGCATTATCGTTATTCTTTTTATTGGATATTTGCTTTCAAATAACAAACGTGCAATCTCATTGCGTACTGTATTTGGTGGACTTGCGATTCAAGTATTGTTTGGTTTTATCGTGCTAGAGTGGGACTTTGGTCGAAGTGTATTAGAGAAAGTAACACAGTTTGTTCAAAGAATCATGGATTTTGCGAATGCTGGAATATTATTTTTATTTGGTAATTTAGGAGATCCAACGAAAATGGCGGGATTTGTTTTTGCGTTTCGTGTACTCCCAATTTTAATTTTTCTATCTTCAGTTATTGCGATTTTATATCACTTGGGAATTATGCAATGGATGGTTCGGAGTATTGGAGGAGCTTTAGCAAAGCTATTAGGAACAAGTCAATCAGAATCATTATCTGCAGCGGCAAATATTTTTTTAGGACAGACGGAAGCGCCGCTTGTCATTCGTCCGTATATGCCGCATTTAACGAAGTCCGAACTATTTGCTGTAATGGTTGGGGGATTAGCGTCAGTATCAGGCTCAACTCTATTTGGATATGCTGCACTAGGTGTGCCGCTTAAATTTTTATTAGCAGCAAGCGTAATGGCAGCGCCAGCTGGGCTTATTATGGCAAAATTATTGTTCCCCGAAACAGAAAAGAAAGAAGTGTGCACGATTTCGAAAGAGGATGAAAAAGATGAGCGTAAAAAGCCAACTAACGTAATTGATGCAGCAGCACGCGGGGCAGCTGATGGATTATCACTCGCTTTAAATGTAGGCGCAATGCTGATTGCTTTTATTGCTGTCATTGCTCTTTTAAATGGAATTGTAGGTGGAATCGGCGGTCTGTTCGGTTATTCTAATTTATCATTACAACTTATATTGGGATATATTTTTTCGCCACTTGCGTTTGCTATTGGGGTACCGTGGACAGAAGCAATTACCGCAGGAGGGTTTATTGGGGAAAAATTAATTTTAAATGAGTTTGTGGCGTTTACGGACTTTGCTCCGCAAATGGGAAAGCTTTCAGAGAAAACAACAGCGATGATTACATTCGCATTGTGCGGATTTGCCAACCTTTCTTCCGTAGCCATTTTACTTGGTGGTCTTGGTGGGATGGCACCGAATCGGCGAGGCGACATTGCTAAATTTGGTGTGAAGTCTATCATAGCTGGTACATTAGCAAATTTATTGAGCGCTGCAATTGCAGGGATGTTTGCATGAAATAAAAAAGGCCCTTTTAAGAAGGGCTTTTTCTTACACAATTCGTGTAAGAACGACTTCGATAAGGAAGTCGCCAAAACGTTGTCAAATATGAGAAACGGGGGACATTCATATTGTGTTCCAAAAGCATGCATTTTATACTTAAAATAATAAATTATTTTTGGAGTGAATCAGAATGAGCCAATTTTCTTTTACAAAAATGCATGGTCTTGGAAATAGCTATATATATGTAAATATGTTTGAAGAACATATTCCAGAGGAAGAACTAGCTCTTGTAGCAGAAAAAGTTTCGAACAGAAATACCGGCATTGGGGCTGATGGAATGATTTTAATTTGTCCATCTGAAGTAGCACCAGTAAAAATGCGTATGTTTAATAATGATGGCTCAGAGGGAAAGAGTTGTGGAAATGGGCTTCGCTGTGTAGCGAAATATGCATATGAGCATAAATTAGTAGAAGAAACGATTTTTACGATTGAAACATTAGCTGGTATTGTAACAGCTGAGGTAACAGTCGAGAATGATATTGTTACACTCGTTAAAATTGATATGGGGGCACCTCGTTTAACACGTGCGGAGTTACCGATGCTTGGAGAAGGAGAAACGCCGTTTATTCGTGAGGACTTTCTATTTCATAATCAACGTTATGCATTTACAGCAGTTTCTATGGGAAATCCACATGCTGTAATTTTTGTTGATGATGTAGAAAAGGCACCTCTTACAACACTGGGACCTGTACTTGAGAATCATGAAATGTTTCCAGAACGGGTAAATGTTGAGTTCATTGAAATTTTGAATGAAACAGAGATGAATTTCCGCGTATGGGAACGTGGATCAGGTGTAACGCAAGCATGTGGAACGGGAGCGTGTGCATCTGTTGTAGCAGCAATCTTAAATGGAAAAATGGAACGCGGTAAAGAAATTACGGTTCATTTAGCTGGCGGTGACTTAATGATTACGTGGACAGAAGAAGGAACTGTAATGATGAAAGGACCAGCAGAAGTGATTTGTCACGGAGTGTATGAGTACAAGATAGAAGCATAAAGATGTATAATAGAATAAGAAAGGAAGGTGGATTTTATGATTACTGTAACACAACAAGCAGCATTTCAAATTAAGGATATGTTAAAAGATGCTGAAGATGGGGAAAGATATGTTCGCTTTGCCGTTCATGGCGGAGGATGTAGCGGTCTTTCTTACGGTTTAGGATTTGAAAGAGAACCAAATGAAGACGACACAGTTCTTGAATTTCATGGTGTTGAATTTGTTATTGATAAAGAAAGTGCTCTGATTGTAAAAGGAGTAAAAATTGATTATAAGCAATCGATGCTTGGCGGCGGATTTACAATCGACAATCCAAACGCAATCGCATCATGCGGCTGCGGGTCTTCTTTCCGTACAGCGACGAATGCTGGTACGCCGGAGGAATGCTAATAAATTAGAACCTTCTCATCCAAAAAAAGAGAAGGTTCTTTTTGATATCTTACAAAAGTGTAATATTTATGTCACGTTTATGAATTTCTTTTTTTATTATATAAGTTTATGATATCGATATAATAAAAAATGAGGTGAATCACGTGAAACGATATATTGCACTTTTTAGTATTTTAATCGTATTTGCTAGTGTTTTAGTTGGTTGTGATTTGAATCGTATGGGGAAAGATACGTACTATGTTCAAATTACAGTGGATGGAAAAGTATATGAAGGAAAAGCGGATGATGGTACAAGATATACAGATTATCAATATAAATTAGCAGGATTTGATGAAGAAGGAAAGGAAAAAACAATGGAATTTACTGCGCAGAAAAATCTTCGCAAAGAAGCATTTCTTCGCATTTATTACTCCGATAAAAAAGGGGTAACAGCTTGGGAGGAAGTACAGAAGGATGAGCTTCCTGCAAAAGTGAAAGAAAAATTAGGTGTAAAATAATAAAGAAGGAGTTGGCTTTTTCGGTCAACTCCTTTTTTTGTGTGCAAATTCTTCTTCTGAAATAACTGTAAATCCATGTCGTCGAAAGAGTGCTGTTGTAACGCCATATCCAGCTTGTTTCTTTCCATTAAATTCTCCTGTATAAATTGTAGAACTACCGCAAGAAGGGCTGCGCTCTTTTAAAATAATGTACGCGGGGTTTAAATCTTTTATTGTTTCTAAAGCTTTATAAGCGCCTTGTATAAAGGCATCTGTCACATCGTTTCCGTTTTTATCTTGCACTCTTGCCTTTCCATCTAGCACGTCATCTCCATTGCCACCAATGATTTCTGCTGGTGGGCGCGGAGTTGGTAATCCGCCTAGTACTTCTGGACAGACAAGAACGGTGTCTTCTTTTTGTAATAACTCATCTATTTTAGAAACAAGATTATCATTGCCGTCGTAACGGCAAGCGATACCAGCTAAACAAGCGCTAATTACAATCATGTTTTTCTACCTCAGTTCTTAAAAGGATAAATGCTTAGTGTACGACACAACGAACAACAGAGTCATGCATTATACATGACCCTTTTGTTCATCAATCAAATTTTCGTACAACGGGAACGCGAATGGCAACGAATAATACAAAGAGAATGACCGCAATCGCGCCGCTTTTCATAATGGTAACGATTGGAATACCGGCAGCGAGTGCAAGGGATGTAAGAGCATAAGAAATTGGAATGAATCCCATTGATGAAAGCATGAGTAAGCTCATTACGCGCCCCATCATTTCTTCTTTAACAGTAGATTGAATCATTGCCATTAAAGGAACAATTGCCATAGCAATCGTAATTCCGTAAAATGCGCCAGCTAACAATGCTTGCCACAGTGTTGTACTAAAGTTAATCGATAAGAAGAATACGCCAGATAAAAGCATCATGATAATACAAAATAGGCCCCGTCTTCGACTAATATTTTTCAGGCCAACGATAATAGCTCCAATTGCCATTCCGCCTCCAACGGATGCTTCTAAATAACTAAATTGAAGAGAATCGCCGTGCAATACATTTTTGATAAACAATGGAAATCCAACTTGCATAGGGCCGATTAAAAATAAATTTAAAAAGGCGCTACAAATTAAGAATGTGGACAGAAATGGCGATTTTCTTACATATAAAATTCCTTCTTTAATAGATGTAAACATCCCTTTATTTGAATCTGATTGTTCTTGCACGGTAGATTGTATTTTTTGGACAAGTATAGCGGCTATAATAAGTAAAAGAATTGTAATGGTAAAAATCGTTTCATAATTACTAAATTTAATCAGGATGCCACCGAGTACAGGTCCTAAAATAACAGATGCTTGGTTTGTCATTTGGGTTAGTGAGTTTGCTTGTGTTAAGCGCTGTTTTTCAACAAGTTCAGGTAAAATGGATCCGTCTGCGGACCAGAAAAAAGCATCTGCTAGTCCAAAGAATAAAGCGAAGAAAGCAAATGTATATAAGGTTACGTCACCGATGACAAACCAAGTTAAGATGGTTGCTACAATAATAGCACGAACGATATTGGAGTAAAACATAATATTTTTTTTCGGAAATTTGTCTGCCACAGCTCCTCCTACAATCATAAAGATTAGTCTTGGGACGCTAAGTGCAACAAAGACAACACCGAGGGAAGCTTCGAGATTTAATGTTTTCGCGATGTACCATGTTTGAGAAAAGGTAAAAAAGGCTAATGCAAAACTTGAAAAAAGAGTAGCTGCCCAGAGGAAAAGGAAATTTGTATTTTTTAATAATGGATTCCCATTTTCTTCTAAAACAGACTTGTTTCGTTGTAATTCCTCCATATTGCATCCTTTCTATGTCACAAATTTGAAGCAGTATAAAATTTCTATTAACATTTGTTTTAACCGCTATGTTTAGGTAATAAACCTAAAAAGTAAAATAAACGAAGAAAACATCCTTTGATTAAAAAATAATCCTTTATGGGAATATTCCTTTATGTAGTTTTGAATATTTCCATACTACACTTTTTCATTGTAGACAATAATAACAGATTTGCCCAGTATATTTTTAAAGATAAGAAGGGGAAGAACCATCAGATCTACTCTCATTATGAGGTGTCTGATGGTTCTCTTTTCAAGATTTCAGCACTTGAATTCCCTTTACAATATTCCAAATAAAGAAATATATGCTAATGATTCCGCAAATTCCTATAATGATAATTGAACCGATACCAAGTGTTATGTCAGGTTGATTAGAAGTAATTCCTAACATCCCGATTATAATCATTCCTAAAAAAGCTGTAATCCCTGGAATAATATGAGTCCAAAGCGCTTTTTTTGCATGAATCTTCGTTTCGTTTTCACCAATTATCCAAATAATGATAGGGAATATAATGGGAGCAAAGAAAACGCTCCAATACGAAAGCGCAGCTAATATTTTATTTCCATTCATCTATCTCACCTCGTAAATGTATGTGGTTGTAATAGTTTTAGTATGTGAAAAATGCTGAAAAGTAATATGTATTTTCCTTGCAACCTTATACGAGGGAAAAATATGGCAGGTAACAATTATATCAATGTGAAGGTGATAAGCCCAAAAGTGATGACCATTACTATCATCCCTTTTAATTTGGTTTTCTACCACAATTGGATAGAAAGTACTATTCCTCCAACTAAAACAAGAGGAATGGCAATCATATCTGAAAAATGATGTTCTAACGTTCCTTTCGTAGCTGCTCAATATATTTCCGTTTGTACTTCCATATGATCTCTCTCCCATCCCAATTTGAGTGATTATATAAATTATACCTTATGCATGTACGCTGGAGGTTAAAAATAAAATATGTTATTAAAAAAACAGAATTTTTCGGATTTTATCTGCATGTAATAAAAAAGAGGTGCGATTTCTACACGAGAAATTGCACCTCTTTTTTATTTATACGTTAAAACATACTAGAGCTATGCATTGGTTGTAATTTTGCACTTGGGTCAAAGTAAGCTTTTGCATTATTTACTGCTGTTGGTGCTTCGCCAAAACCACATGCAATTAGTTTTACTTTTCCTTCATATGTACAAACATCTCCTGCTGCATAAATACCTGGAATATTTGTTTCCATTTTCGAATTTACAACGATGCTGTTTTTTTGAATGTTTAAGCCCCAGTTTTTAATGGGACCAAGGGAAGAGACGAAACCATAATTTACGATGACATCATCAACATCAATGACGACTTTTTCTTCTGTTTTGACATGTTGCAAAACAACTTGTTCAATCTGCTCTTCACCGATTAGTTCTACTGGAACATAAGGTGTTTTTATATCTGCCCGAGAATTTATTAGGTTTTCTACACTATGTTCATGAGCACGGAATTTATCACGACGATGAATAATGGTTACTTGCTCAGCGATTGGTTCTAACATTAATGTCCAGTCTACTGCAGAGTCACCACCGCCAAATACAACAACGCGTTTTCTGGCAAATTTATTCATGTCATCAACGAAATAGTGCAAGTTTTTCTTTTCAAATTTCTGTGCACCATCTAATTCTAAGCGGCGTGGTTGGAAAGCACCATTACCAGCTGTAATAATGACAGATTTAGAGTAGTGTGTTTGTTTATTTGTTACGAGTTTAAACACGCCATCAGCTTGCTTTTCAAGAGTTTCCACTGCTTCTTCTAAGCAAATGGTAGGATCAAATTTTTTCATTTGTTCTTTTAAATTGTCCACTAACTCTTGCGCACGTACTTTTGGGAATCCTGCAACGTCATAAATATATTTTTCAGGGTATAGTGCGGACAATTGTCCTCCAAGTTGCGGTAGGCTTTCAATAATTTTTACACTTGCCTGTCGCATCCCGCCATAAAATGCTGTAAATAGTCCGGTTGGACCACCACCAATAATTGTTATATCGTACACATTTTGATTTTCTGTCATTATTTATTCCCCCTATAGATGGAATTTGGATATTGATTCCATATATTGTTCATATGTATACGGAAATCCTGCAAAGGACTGTAAGTTAACATAAATGATAGCATATTTTTGTTCCTAATACGTAAGAAAGCGACTGAATTGTTTGTAAGCTTCTGCATAGATTAATTAGAAATGTATAAAATATACAAATAGGAAAATACATGAAAAAGAGGGGGAGAAACCCTTGAAAACGCTATGTTATTTTAAAATATTGATAATTCTCTAGGTGCTTGAATTCTGAAATAAAACCGAATAATATAGGGAAGTATTATGTTAATTTTTTATGACAAATTTCGTACGAATTTTTGAATACGTTTTGTTATGAATGAGAATGTGATAAATTCCACATTCTTGACAAATTAGGTGTTATCGCTTATTGCGAGTATATAAAAGAAAAGGGTTGTGATTCAGTGAAAACTCCAAAAATCGTAGTTTTAGGCGCAGGTTATGGTGGGATGATTACGACTGTTCGCCTACAAAAAACATTATCTGCAAGTGAAGCTGAAATTACGCTAGTAAATAACAACAGCTATCACTACCAAACAACTTGGTTACATGAAAGTGCAGCTGGTACTTTACATCATGATAAAGTCCGTCTAGATATTCAAGACGTTATTGATACAAATAAAGTAAACTTTGTGCAAGATACAGTTGTAGAAATTAAAGCGGCTGAAAAACGTGTAATTTTAAAAAATAGCGAGTTAAAGTATGATTACTTAGTCATCGGTCTAGGCTTCGAGTCTGAAACATTTGGTATCAAAGGGTTGAAAGAGCATGCATTCTCTATTACTAACATTAATACCACTCGTCAAATTCGTGAGCATATGGAATATAAATTCGCGCAATATGCGACTGAAAAACGCGATGAATTAGTAACAATCGTTGTAGGTGGCGCAGGATTCACAGGCATCGAGTATGTAGGAGAACTGGCTAATCGAATTCCTGAACTGTGCAAAGAATATGATGTTCCACGTGAGAAAGTACGTATCATCTGTGTAGAAGCTGCTCCAACAGCGCTTCCAGGTTTTGACCCAGAATTAGTTGAATACGCTGTAAAACAGCTAGAGAAAAAAGGCGTAGAATTTCGCATCGGTACAGCAATTAAAGAAGCAACTGAAGAAGGTATTCTTGTTGCAAACGGTGATGATGTAGAATTAATTAAATCTGAAACTGTTGTTTGGGCTGCAGGTGTTCGTGGTAATGGTATTGTAGAAGAGTCTGGATTTGAAGCGATGCGCGGTCGCGTAAAGGTCGATGAATTTATGCGTGCTCCAGGTCAAGAAAATGTATTCATGGTTGGTGACGCAGCATTAATCATCAATGAAGAAATTAACCGTCCATATCCACCGACAGCACAAATTGCAATTCAACAAGGTTACAATATTGCCCACAATTTATCTGTATTAATTCGTGGAAAAGGCGAAATGAAAAAGTTCGTATTTGATAATAAAGGATCTGTATGTTCATTAGGACATGACGATGCAATGGGTGTCGTGATGGGGAAAAAATTAACGGGCTGGAAAGCTTCTTTCATGAAGAAAGTAATTGATAACCGTTACTTATTCCTACTTGGTGGACCTTTATTAGTTCTGAAAAAAGGGAAATTGAAGTTCTTTTAATATATAGTAAAAAAGCAGAAACGGCTAGCCGTTTCTGCTTTTTTACTGCCATTTCAATTTGCATTTAGCGTATAAGTAGAATTTCTTTTTGAGCGAAAAGCAACAAAAAACCAAATGATATTTGTGATGATTAACGCCATGCAAGCGATGATGACTCCTAAGAAAGAGTAGGCATGATAGTCACTTGTATGTATGATCATATATACGACTGCAAGTATTACAAGATTGATGAATATTCCCATGCCACAAAGAATAGCCATGATGAATCGTATTGCACGTATTCCTGCTATATAAAGAAGTAGAGGTACGCTATAAAATAGTAAAATCGTGCCGATGGATTTCCACATGCCTAAAGAGTTAAACTGATTTGCATTCGGTCCAAAATCAGCAAGTGGCGAAAGAGAAGAAACAACTAGGACAGAGCAGAAGAAGAAAGCAGAAACGAGTGTAACAAATACAATACTGGATTTTTTTGATCGATTTCTCATTTGTTTTTTACTCCTTTTCCAAATGAATAGGTATGTTGTAGTATACAAGGAAGAATTTTTGAGGGGATTCAAGATCTTTCCTCAGGAAAGGACTTCTCTATATTAACATTAAATCAAATATATGGAAAATTTGAATAAGAAAAGGAAGACTTATATTATTCTCACTGAAAAATGTAGTATAATAAATAGAAAAGAATGAATATTCTGCTCGTTTAAGCGGAAGGGGTTTTACATCATGGAGAAGCGTGGGAAAGTTTGGTTAGCTGTAAGTGGACTAGTAGTGACAAATGATGGAAGATGGCTGTTTGTTAAGAAAAAATATAGTGGATTAAAAGGGAAATGGTCATTACCAGCGGGCTTTGTTAATGAAGGAGAAACAATTGATGAAGCTGTGAAACGAGAAGTTTTAGAAGAGACAGGTATTACGGCACACGTGAAAGGCGTAATTGGTATTCGTTCCGGTGTTATTCATGATGAAATTAGTGATAATATGATTATTTTTCTATTGGAACCAGAAGGGGAAGAGATTACGGTTCAAGAAGAAGAATTGTCGGAAGTGGCATTTTTACACCCAAAAGATATCGCATATGACCAAAATACTTCCATATTAATTCGATATTTATTAGAGGGAAATATAGGACCAATTCTTGAGATGGATATGACACTCAATCCAGGAAAGCAATTCGGATATACAGCGTATCATGTATTTACGGCGGGGGAAAAGGGGGGCGAGAACAATTGAGTATACCAGTACTCCTTATTTCAATGATGTTGTTTTTTATTTTGTTTTTTGGAATTGGATTTTTACTTAACATGATTTTACGTGCTACGTGGATAATGGTTATGATTTATCCAATCATTTGCATGTTCATCGTTAATAAAGCAAGCATTTGGGACTATTTTTCAAAGCCATCAGAAACATTTTCTTCAGTTGGAACAAGGGTATCTCATCTTGGACAAGCAGACCTATTTATTTTATCAACAGGATTCATAGGAGCAATTTTGGCTGGCATTGTAATTAAGAAGCTTCGAAAAAGTGGCTATCAAATGTTTTGATCTCCAATTTGTTTGGAGATTTTTTTTTTGCATATTTCTTTATCGTATCGGGAATGACTAATGATGAAGGAGTGTGGAATATAAAAATGTTAAAACGATATGCTATTCGCATTATGATGACTTGTTTATTTGTGACAGCGTTATGTGTAACATGGAAGGCATTCACAGGAATTTCTTTTATGGACATTGTCAAAACATATCAAGAAAGCAATGTAAAAGAAGTGCATGCGGCAGAAAGAAAAGAGCAAGTTGTTCCAAGTAAAGAAGTAATAAATGCTTTAGAACAGGCAAATGACTGGTCTAAATATCGTATGATGGAAGTAACGGCAACTGGATATACGTCAGGTGCTGAATCAACAGGAAAAAGCCCTAAACACCCAGAGTATGGAATTACATATTCAGGGGTCAAAGTGAAAAGGGATTTATATTCTACAATCGCAGCAGATTTACGAGTATTTCCTATTGGAACAATTTTATTTATTCCAGGGTATGGATACGGCGTTGTAGCGGATAAAGGTGGCGCTATAAAGGGAAATAGGCTGGATTTATATTATGAAACTGTTCAGGATGTATACAGCCAATGGGGAAAGAAAAAGGTAAATGTATATGTTGTAAAAATGGGAAATGGTAAATTAACGGAAGATGAGTTAACGATGTTGAATCAAGATGAAACGATGCAAGTATTTCGTGGCCAATATTTGAAACAGAGATAGTCTAGTGAAATGAACACTAGACTTTTTTCTTTGTCCTGTTTCACAATATAAGAAAACAGGGTGGAAAAGTGAAGAAGTATCCTTTAGCGTATTACAAGTTTTTGTGAAATATAATGCAGCAGATTATGATACATGTCATGATTGGTTAGAAGAAATGTGGTTGGAAGAGCGCAGTAATCTGTTTCTTAAAGGATTATTACAATTAATAGTTGCTCAGTATCCTTCTAGCTACGGAAATGTAAAAGGAGCACGTTTGATGATGGAAGTAGCAGAGCAATATTTACAGCCATCCGACCAGTTCATTGGGATTTAGATGTAGACAAGGTGATAGTGTATATTCAGAATTGCAGAGGTATTATACCTGAAAGAATATACGAATTACCTTTATTGTATATATGAAGCGGAAGAAAAGTTAGAATTATCGCATTTTCAAAAAAATAAAGTTATAATAAAAAATAGAGAAACCAAGGGGGGCTGAATATGTTTCAAGTACAAACTGAATTAGCAAGCCATGGAGCAGTCATTGTTGCTTTATTTGAAGAAGAAACGAGCCGTTTTGTCCAAGAATTAGACAAGGCATTTGAGGGACAATTGCAAGGTTTATTAGATGAAAAAGAACTGAGTACAAAGAAGAAGTCTATTTCAAAAGTACATAGCTTAGGGAAAACAAATGTAAAACGTTACTACTTTGTTGGCCTTGGAAAAAAAGAAGCATATACAACCGAAACATTACGTGCTTCACTGAGTAAAACATTTAAAACATTACAAGCGGAAAAGATACAAGACGCTGCGATCTTGCTTGACTCATTTGTCACAGAGAAGTTAGATGCCATTGATGTGGCGCATATTGCAGCTGAAGTATATTGCCTTGGTACATACAGATTACAAACATATAAAACAGATAAAAAAGAACATGTAGAATTAGAAAAACTTGTTGTTATTACAGCAGAGGATGCAAAAGAAATTGAAGCAGCGTTAACAGTTGGATATGTTCATGGACGTGCTACAAATTCAGCTCGTACGCTTGTAAATATGCCTCCGAACATGCTAACAGCAACAAAACTGGCAGAATATGCAGTGGAATTAGCTGAAAAATATGATATGGATTATAAAGTATTAGAGAAAGAGGAAATGGAAGAACTAGGTATGGGTGCTTTACTTGCAGTTAATCAAGGCTCTACAGAACCGCCCAAAATGATTGCCCTCATTTATAAAGGAAAAGAAGAGTGGAAAGATGTCATTGGGTTGATTGGAAAAGGAATTACATATGATACAGGTGGTTACTCTTTAAAACCACGCGATGGCATGGTTGGTATGAAGGGTGATATGGGTGGTGCGGCAGCAGTTCTTGGTGCAATGGAAATTATCGGAGAACTTCGCCCTGAACAAAATGTAATTGCAATTATTCCATCAACAGACAATGTAGTGAGTGGAACTGCATTTAAACCGGATGATGTTATCACATCTATGAGCGGGAAAACGATTGAAGTATTAAATACAGATGCAGAAGGTCGCCTTGCATTAGCTGATGGAATTACATATGCGAAGAAGCTTGGTGCAAACTATCTTGTTGATGTGGCAACCTTAACAGGAGGGGTTATCGTTGCGCTAGGAAACCATACAACAGGTGCAATGACAAATAATGAAACATTATTTGAACAAGTATTAGAAGCGTCAATGGAAACAGATGAACCAATTTGGCAATTACCGATTTTTGAACGTGATAAAGAGCGTGTTCGTAACAGTAAATTTGCAGATTTAAACAACTCACCAGGGCGTGATGGACATGCGGTAATGGCCGGCACATTTCTTGGTGAATTTGCGGAAGACACACCCTGGGTACATTTAGATATTGCTGGAACTTCTGATACAACGAGTACACATGATTTAGGACCAGCAGGAGCGACAGGTGTAATGGTTCGTACACTTGCAACACTTGTTGAACGGTTTGGAGAAGAATAAGAAGCTTAGAAGGGTAGGCGAAATGGCTACCCTTTTTTATCTTATTATTTTAGGGCAAGCAAGATTGGTGAGGAGCATCATTAGTGGTGGGTAAAGAAACATTCTCCACTGATTAAAGTTTTACTTACTATAAAGAAATTGTATACAAAGAGCCGTTTAATGCAAAAGATGTCCGGCCTGTTTCTTCCGACGCGACTAATATGAGAGCATCGCTTTTTTCTGACAGACCAATTGCTGCTCGGTGACGTGTTCCAAGCTTAGGGTCAATTTCTAAATTTTTTGTTAGAGGGAGAATATTAGCTGCTGATATAATATGGTCGTCTTTAATAAGAACGGCTCCGTCATGAAGCGGGTTCCCAGGATAAAAAATGGATTCGAGTAGTGGAACAGTTAAAAAAGCATTTAGTTTCGTTCCTGTTTGAATAAGGGGAGCAAGAGAATCATTCCTTTCGACCACAATTAATGCTCCATGTTTTCGCTCACCTAAATGTTGGATGGCTGTTGTGATAGGAGCATAACTTGAGGTAAATGGTGATAAATAAGCTTTTAAATAGTAAGAAGCTGCAATTGTTTGAACGTTACTTAGTAAATGATGAATTTCTTCCATTTTGCATAAAATGCACTCACCATCTTCATCAATGGTTTGCTTCATGCTTGCTAATTCTAATTCTACAATTTCAATCATTTGTTTTGTTTCTATTTTTAATTCTTCAGATAATCCCCATTCTTTCATATGCCTCACCTTTTTGTTTGAAGTATATACCATTAGTGTATACAAATTATAAAAGTAAAATCCTGTTAGATTTTAAAATGTATTGAGATAATTGCTGTTTTTTTCATATAATAAAGTTATGACAAGCGAGAGGAGATAAGAGGATGGAGTGGAAAAAAGAATATAGCCGCTGGCTTTCTTATGCAAACTTAGATGCAGAATTAAAACAGCAGCTAGAAGATATGAAACAAGATGAGAAGAAAATAGAAGATAGCTTCTATAAAAATTTAGAATTCGGTACCGGTGGTATGCGCGGTGAACTGGGGGCTGGTACGAATCGTTTAAATGTATATACTGTTCGAAAAGCGACAAAAGGACTTGCACACTTTATTGAGAGTTTAGGTGAAGAAGCGAAGAAACGCGGCGTAGTTGTTGCGTATGATTCTCGTCATAAATCGCCCGAATTTGCAATGGAAGTAGCTGCAACATTAGGGGCGCATGGCATTACAACATATGTATTCGAAAGTTTACGTCCAACACCAGTACTTTCTTTCGCAGTACGTCATTTACATACAATAAGTGGAATCGTTCTTACAGCAAGTCATAATCCACCCGAATATAATGGATATAAAGTATACGGTGAAGATGGTGGACAATTGCCACCAAAAGAAGCAGATGAGTTAATTCGTTATGTAAATCAAGTGGAAGATGAATTAACGGTAGAAGTTGCGAATGTAGAGCAATTAAAAGCGGATGGATTATTACATATCATCGGGACAGAAGTAGATGAGGCATATGTAGAGCAGTTAAAAACAGTTATCATAAATAAAGAAATGGTTGAGAAAGTTGGGAAAGATTTAAAAATCGTCTTTACACCACTGCATGGAACATCTAATATTCCAGTACGCCAAGGCTTAGAAGCAGTTGGATTTACAGATGTAACAGTCGTAAAAGAGCAGGAGTTACCAGATCCAAACTTTTCTACGGTTAAATCACCAAATCCAGAGGAACATGCTGCATTTGAACTGGCAATTCGTGATGGTGAAAAAGTAGGAGCGGACGTATTAATTGCAACGGATCCAGACGCGGATCGCCTAGGTGTAGCGGTTCGTAATCATAACGGAGAATTCCAAGTATTAACAGGGAACCAAACAGGCGCATTAATGCTTGAGTATTTATTATCACAAAAGGAACAAAATGGTACCCTTCCAAAGAACGGTGTTGTACTAAAAACAATCGTAACGTCTGAAATTGGCCGTACAATTGCAAAAGCATATGGCTTAGATACAGTTGATACATTAACTGGATTTAAGTTTATTGGTGAGAAAATTAAACAATATGAAGAAAGCGGACAATATGAGTTCCAATTTGGATATGAAGAAAGTTATGGATATTTAATTCGTCCATTCTGTCGTGATAAAGATGCAGTTCAGTCTGTATTATTTGCATGTGAAGTAGCAGCATACTATAAATCACAAGGGAAAACATTGTATGATGGATTACTAGAAATATTTGAAAAGTATGGTTTCTTCCGCGAAGATCTTGTGTCTTTAACGTTAAAAGGAAAAGATGGAGCGGAGAAAATTCAAGAAATGATGACAGCATTCCGTGAAAATCCACCAAAAGAAGTGGCTGGTTTAACAGTAAAAACAGTAGAAGATTATAAGGCAAGTACGATTACATCTCTAATAGATGGAAGTCAAGAAGAAATTCAATTACCAAAATCTAATGTGCTAAAATATCAACTAACAGATGGTTCTTGGTTCTGTTTACGTCCGTCCGGCACAGAGCCAAAGATTAAGTTTTATTTTGGTGTGAAAGCTGATTCTTTACAAAATAGTGAACAAAAGTTACTTACTATTAAAGAAGATGTTATGAATCGTTTATAATGAAACCGATCCATGATGTTTATTAAAGGAGAGCAAAGGGGAGAGTGACCTCCTCTTTTCTTGTATATAAAAATGAGATATGTAAGCAGAATGGATATGATATACTGTCTGTAACGTTGCAATTATGAATGTCAGAGTAATCACTTTCGTGTATAAGTAAGGAAATATAGTACAAGGATTAGAAAAGAGGGGATTTGTTATGAAAAAAGTAAGAAAAGCGATTATCCCAGCAGCAGGGTTAGGAACGCGCTTTTTGCCAGCGACAAAAGCAATGCCAAAAGAGATGCTTCCAATTGTGGATAAACCAACGATTCAATATATTATCGAAGAAGCGGTAGCCTCTGGAATTGAGGATATTATTATTGTTACAGGTAAAGGAAAGCGCTCTATTGAAGATCATTTTGATCATGCATTTGAATTAGAGCAAAACTTATTGGAAAAGAAAAAATATGAATTGCTTGAGAAAGTACAGGCTTCTTCTAAAATGGTAGACATTCATTATATCCGTCAAAAAGAACCAAAAGGACTAGGGCATGCTGTTTGGTGTGCAAGGAAATTTATTGGTGATGAGCCGTTTGCGGTGCTATTAGGCGATGATATTGTACAAGCTGAAACACCATGTTTACGTCAATTAATGGATGAATATGATAAAACACTCTCTTCTGTTATTGGTGTACAAACGGTTCCAGAAGAAGAAACGCATCGTTATGGAATTATTGATCCATTAGAACAAGAGGGACGTCGTTACCAAGTTCGCAATTTTGTGGAGAAACCAGCGAAAGGTACAGCACCTTCAAACTTAGCAATTATGGGACGTTACATTTTAACACCAGAAATTTTTATGTTTCTAGAAGAACAACATATTGGTGCTGGTGGTGAAATTCAACTAACGGATGCTATTCAAAAATTAAATGAAATTCAGCGCGTATTTGCTTATGACTTTGAAGGGAAGCGTTACGATGTTGGAGAAAAATTAGGATTTGTTCAAACGACAATTGAAATGGCGCTTCAGTATGATGAACTGCGTGAAGATCTTTTACAACTTATGAAGAAGATTGTTGAAGAACAAACAAATCAATCCTCATAAAAAAGGGCTACATGAAGTAGCTCTTTTTTATGAGGATTGTGTAGAATGAGAATGTTGATAAGCAGAACGACGAACTGCGTAGTATATACGAGGTGCAATAACGGCGCCGATTACCGTAAGAATAAAATCTTTTAAAGCAAACCACATCATAATCATCCAAGCTGCTTTATAGCTCATGTTTCCGCCCATCCACAAGTTTACGATTACATACATATAAGTTGTACCAATTATATAAGTTAAAATAATGCCAACAAAAGCTGAGATTGCAAATGTACCGAATTTTGGATTGTTTCTTTGTTCCACAAGCTTTCCAGATATGTAAGCAACCATAATAAATGCAATAATAAATCCACCTGTAGGATCTAAAAGCGCTCCCAAGCCCGCTTTAAAGTTTGCAAAAATCGGTGCACCAGCAACTCCGACAAGCATATAAATTGTCATAGATAAGGCACCAAGTCTACTACCAAGGAGAAGTCCTGCCAAAATTGAAAAAAATGGTTGCATCGTCAATGGGACACCAGCTACCTGTAAAAATGGTGCCCATGATACAATATTTGCACCGATCGCCATAAGTGCAACGAACATCGCAGATAGTACTAAATCTAAAGGACGTAATTTGTTCATAATGTTAACTCCTATCGATTTATAGTTAACATTATCGTATCGATGCATTTATTTCTTGTCAAGTAAAATAATCTGATAATAAGGCTTCAAGGAGTTTTGAAGCAAGGTGTATGAAATACGAAATTGCGGAATTCCACTTGAATATGGTGCGATTTCATATAACGGAAAATAAACGGTAAGATAGTCTGGATCTAAAAAGTAATAGAATTTTTTTGTGTTAATCACTTTTTCAGCTGCATCTGGAAAATAGATGCTTTCATTTTGTTTGATTTGCCTTACGATCTCTGTACGAATGATATCTTGATAGGCGCTATTTTTTTTGAATAAATCATCTAAGTGTAATAGTTTCTTTTTATTTACATCAAATGTATTTGCTTTCCATGTATATAATCCATGTGCACCGCCTGTATATTGATAATAATTTACATATAAACTTAGTAAAGGTAGTTTGTTTAATGTGATTTTATAGTCAACATTTGCAACATAAGGCTGAAAAGAAGATTCCGTATGCTTTGTTTCTTCATAATATTTTTTCGCTTCTTTTGTTACTCTTTTTTTAAAGCGGTTAGTAGCGTTTTTATAATATGCATTTAATTGATTTTGAAATGTTAAATCTGGAAAGTGATGAAAAGAAGGTCTGCTTATTTGATAGTCTATATAAGGCTTCTTCCCTTTTTGGGTAATCGTTTTAATTTCAATTGGCATGTTAGAGCCTTTTGCTGCATTTGTACAATTTGGTACAATAGTGAGCAAGGAGAATGCAATTGTTAGTATAAAATATATCTTTTTCATAAAATAAACCCTCCCTATATAAGTGTTATGGATAGTTTGAAAATAAATAGGGAAAATTATACATTTTTTTGAATTTCATAGAGGAGGAATAGAAATGCCAAAAACATTAATGGATGCATTGGGGATTGAATTATTAGAAATGACAGAAGAGAAAGTAGTGGCTACGATGCCAGTAGATGGACGCACACATCAGCCATTTGGCTTTTTGCATGGAGGTGCATCAGTTGCTTTAGCAGAAACAGTGGCGAGCGTAGGGGCTTATAACTTAATTGATCAAGAAAAGTGTATTTGCTTCGGACTGGAAATCAATGCAAATCATATTCGTTCTAAACGTGATGGAATTGTCACAGCAATCGGAATACCAATCCACAAAGGACAAACAACGATGGTTTGGGACGTGCGCATTATTGATGAAAATGATGATTTAATTTGCATTTCTAGATGTACAGTTGCAATTAAAGAAAAGCGTGAAAAATAAAAGGGATTTCCTAGTTTTAGTTAGGGATTCCATATAAAGTGAAACTTTAATAAGTGGGGGCTTCATCCCTCGCTTATTATGAGCTCTCACCAATCGGGGCGCGGTCGCCCTAGGGTCATCGCCATCAACTTAGGAAAAGTAAACATTCCCCGAAATGAAAAAAGAGCTTTTTTTCAATAATGAACTGTCGAGCAAGAAAATGTTCTTTTTGAAATGCTAAAAAACTTCCTTTTACTAAGGTAATATTTCATTATCGTAAATAGTTATGGGAGTATATAATTAAAAAAAATACTTATCATATTAAATATTTATTTAGATTTCATACAGAACTCATAGAAAGGAAGTTTGTCATATGAAGATATGGAAAATCGTACTAAATATAATATTAGCTCTTGCTGTCCCAATCATTTTATTGTTTGGTGGTATGATGATTGGTGGGAAAATACTTGATCTGTTTTTAAGTATTTTGAATATAAATTATGATGACCTATCAAATCTAGAACAGCGAACCTATGCCGTGTTTATCCCTTTATTAATTGTGGTCTTGACATTACTAGCTGCTTTTTTACACCATCGAAGTCTTAGACCTCTTCGTCTTCCAACAGGATTCTTATCAAAAGAAACATATAAAAATTATGGAATTGGTATTGGGATTGTCTTTACCTTTTTCGTTGTTAATACAATCTTGAATTTACTTATAGCAGGTGGCTCCATTACAGTTAGTGCCCATCCAGATTCTGTGAAAATTGTGTTGCTTACTATCCCCGTTGTAATGATTCAAAGTTTTTATGAAGAAATTCTTTTCCGTGGCTATGCTTTAGGAACCTTGCTTCGTTCTACAAATGTGTATGTAGCGATTTTATTAAACCCGATAGCCTTTTCTGTTTTACATTTTAATTCACCCGATTATTCTGAATTCCTAGTATTTCTCATAGCATATTTTGTAGGTGTATTCTTTTCTATTTTAACTTTAGCCTATAATAATTTATGGGTTGCTGCTGGGGGACATTTTATCTGGAATTACACGATAGCGATTTTCGGAGATGATGGTGAGGGTATGTTATTTGATACATATTATTCTAACAAGGATATCACCCTTTGGGTATCAGTTGCCCTTCTCATGATCTTGGTTATCCTCTCATGGATTGTATATAAAAACCGAATTATGAAAATTAATAATGAAATTAAAAGAAAAAAACAGTTCGCTTAAGAAAATGATCTCCTTATTACATCGACAGTTTCATAAAAAGATGATTTCGGTATTGTTATCTGTGCCTTTTGTAAAATTCATTAAAGACATAAAACAGCCATTCTTTCATGGAGTATCCATGAAAGAATGGCTGTTTTTGATGAAAATTATATACGTAATCTTAACTGGATGGCTATGTACCTTAGGATAGCCTTTTCTTGTTAGAACTGGATTTTCTTCTCTAAGAAGCTTTTTAGCTCGCTAATTGGCATACGAACTTGTTCCATTGTATCGCGGTCACGTACTGTTACAGCCTTGTCTTCAACTGAGTCGAAGTCATATGTGATACAGAATGGTGTACCGATTTCATCTTGGCGGCGGTAACGTTTACCAATTGAACCTGTTTCGTCGTAATCTACCATGAAGTCTTTTGCCAGCTCTGCAAATACTTCTCTAGCACCTTCAGATAGTTTTTTCGATAATGGTAAGATAGCCGCTTTATATGGTGCTAAAGCAGGATGAAAACGAAGAACTGTACGAGAATCGTTTTCTAATTGTTCTTCTTCGTATGCATCGCATAAGAATGCTAATGTTACGCGATCTGCGCCAAGAGATGGCTCGATGCAGTATGGTACGTAACGTTCGTTTGTTTGTGGATCGATATAGTTAAAGTCTTCACTAGAATGTTCCATGTGACGTTTTAAGTCGAAGTCTGTACGAGAGGCAATGCCCCAAAGTTCGCCCCAACCAAATGGGAATTTAAATTCAATATCAGTTGTTGCGTTACTGTAGTGAGATAATTCTTCTTCACCGTGATCGCGAAGACGCATGCTGTCTTCGTTCATACCAAGTGATAGTAACCAGTTTTTGCAAGTTTCGCGCCAGAATGTAAACCACTCTAATTCTTCACCTGGTTTACAGAAGAATTCAAGTTCCATTTGTTCAAACTCACGTGTACGGAATGTGAAGTTACCAGGTGTAATTTCATTACGGAAACTTTTACCGATTTGCCCGATACCAAATGGAAGTTTTTTACGCATAGAACGTTGTACATTTTTAAAGTTTACGAAAATACCTTGTGCTGTCTCAGGACGAAGGAAAATTTCGTTTGTGCTAGATTCCGTAACACCTTGGAATGTTTTAAACATTAAGTTGAATTGACGGATTTCTGTGAATTCTTGGCTGCCGCAGTCTGGACATTTCACTTCGTGCTCTTTCATTAAGTCAGCCATTTGTTCGAAAGTAAGACCGTCAACAATCATTTCGATACCTTTTGCATCTAAAGCATCTTCAATCAATTTGTCAGCGCGATGACGAGCTTTACATTTTTTACAGTCAATCATTGGGTCGTTAAAGTTACCAACATGACCAGAGGCTACCCAAGTTTTTGGGTTCATTAAGATTGCTGCATCTAAACCAACGTTGTATGGAGATTCTTGAATAAATTTTTTCCACCAAGCTTTTTTTACATTATTTTTTAGTTCGATACCAAGTGGACCGTAATCCCAAGTATTTGCAAGACCACCATAAATTTCAGAACCAGGAAAAACAAAACCGCGATGTTTCGCTAAGTTTACAACTTGTTCCATTGAATACATACTAAAATCCTCCTTTTAAAAGTTAACGTATTGGCGATGATAGAGTGCACTTATGAAACGTAATTTCTTGAGCAAGCCGCCTTGCGCTTTTAAATACAAAAACGCTCGTCTCTAGGCTTGTTGCCTAGGGACGAGCGTTTGCCCGCGGTTCCACCCTAGTTGATGTGCTTTTCACATCCACTTTATCATGTATTGCTCAAGACTGCCGTTTCCTTGCGTTTTCAGGCTTTCACTATCCCTGAATCGCTTGTAGGTGCAAGTACTTATAAGTCCATCATCGCTACTTATATTTCATAATAATGAACATATTCTATCATGTTCTTTTTTAAATCACAATAGAGGAACGATTGTCTTTATGATAGAGTTTCGTCTATTTTTTTGTTCTTTATACCATATAAGTATTGAATGTGTTTCATTGCTGGGCAAAAGTGCATTCGTTTGTACATATTTCCATACAACATCTGAAGTTGTTTTGGCATATTTACGAAGTACTCAACCGATGATTGTTTTTTGAATGAAAAATTCTTTTGAAGTTTTGAGATGTTTCATAATTGAGAAGAGAAGTTGTTCATCTGTTTACTAGTATTCATGTGATAATATGTTCGATCTTTTTACCAATTTATTGATTCGGAATGAACCAACAAGATATTGAGATAGGGTATTTTATCGAATGGTTGATAAGTTGTGTCGAATTGGCGATAACTGAAGAGAAATCACTGATTTATGAAGAAAGGCTATCGCATATGTGCGCTAGCCTTTGGTATTACATTAAATAACGTAAATAAATATAAATATGAGAAATAATGAGTGACACAATCATAATCGGAAAACCGACTTTTAAAAAGTCCATGTAACTAAATTTATGTCCCTCACGGCTGGCGATACCTGCTACGATTACGTTGGCAGAAGCTCCGATTAATGTTCCGTTTCCACCTAAGCAAGCACCAAGTGCTAATGACCACCATAGTACATCGATTTGCGCATCAGCAGGTGATAGACCAAGTCCAACTGCCATATCATTAATAAGTGGAATCATTGTTGCAACGAATGGAATATTATCAATTGTTGCAGAAGCAATACCAGATACCCATAAAATGAGCACAGATGCGTAAGAAATATCCCCACCTGTTATTCCGATTACTTTTTGCGCTAATGTTTTGATAAGACCGATATCGATAAGACCACCAACGAGTACAAATAATCCTGCAAAGAAGAAAATGGTAATCCACTCAACGTGAGCGAATACTTCTTCGATTTCATGTTCTTTGACACCAATTAACATAAGGATAGTGGCACCAGTTAATGCGATTACAGCAGCATCAATATGGAAAATAGAATGAGTCATGAAACCGACGATTGTCAGTCCAAGTACTGTTAAAGATTTTTTCATTAGTACTGGATCTTTAATATATTGTTTTTCATCTAAACTCATTAATTTTTTAACTTGTACTGGATCAGCAATTAGTTGTTTGCGATACATAAAGTAAAGCATAATTGTTACTACAGTAATGATAATGATTACGATTGGTGCCAAATTAATTAAGAATGCATTGAAATCTAAATGCTTGTTTGCTGAACCAATCATAATGTTTGGTGGGTCACCAATTAATGTTGCAGTCCCTCCAATGTTTGAGAAAATAATTTCAGACAGTAAATACGGAACAGGATTTACTTGTAAAATGCGCGTAATAGATAGAGTAACTGGAACAACAAGAAGTACTGTTGTTACGTTATCTAAAAATGCGGAGCCAAGTGCGGTCAGCAAAGAAAGGGAAATCAAAATTTTAATAGGATTTCCTTGTGCTTGTTTCGCAGCTTTAATGGCAACATATTGGAATACACCCGATTTACTCGTAATGTTAACTAAAATCATCATACCGATGAGAAGTGTAATAGTTCCCCATTCAATATGTTTTGTAAATGCGTTGTGTAAGTCAACAATACCGAAGATGACCATAAGTGCTGCGCCTAAAAGTGCAATCACAGCACGATTAATTTTTTCTGAAATGATAATGGCATATGTAATTAAAAAGACTGCGATAGCAAAATAATACTGCCAGTTTGCGATTTCTTGCGTTGTTTCGTGCAAAAACCCCATCTCCTTTCGTTTACTATTCTTAGTGTGTCAAAAAATTGTAGAAGAAAACACACTTAACGCCATTATAAAGTAGAAAAATGTCGGATGTAAATAAAGGGTTTATTTTGTTACATTTTCTGTACAAATGAATTTTTCTTTTTTAAAAATATTTGTGGTTATTTGACATATATATAAGATACATCCAATCTGAATGTTTCAAATTCGAGCTTGTTCGTGTAGAAGGAAGAGGAGACAAAATGATAAGGAAGGGATCGTATGGATGAAAAGCAATTTTTATTTTTAGATTTTGAGTTCACGATGCCTCAAAATCGAAAAAAACCAAAAGGTTTCTTTCCCGAAATTATTGAAGTAGGGCTTGTATCGGTTATCGGTTGTACAATGGAAGATACGTATTCATCTTATGTTAGACCGGAAAGTTTTCCAGATTTAACAAATCGATGTAAAGATTTTTTAGGAATTGATCAAGAAGCTGTAGATGGAGGAATTTCTTTTTTAGCACTTGTCGACAAACTTGTTCAATATGAAGAGCGCTATAAACCGACAATTGTCACGTGGGGAAATATGGATATGAAAGTATTGAAACATAATTGTGAAGTAGCAGGTGTTCCGTTTCCATTTTCAGGCGTTTGTCGAGATTTATCCCTAGAATATAAGCGTTTTTTTGGAGAGCGAAATCAAACAGGATTATGGAAAGCAATTGAAGCATATGGAAAGGTAGGAACAGGAAAGCATCACTGTGCATTAGATGACGCGATGACAACGTATAATATCTTTAAACTTGTCGAGAAGGATAAAGAATATTTAGTGAAACCAGCTCCACCTACGTTAGGAGAACTTGTTGATTTTTCGAAATTATTAAAGAAGGTAAGTACACAGTAACGACCAAATTGCAAAATGTGTAATTTGGTCGTTTTGTTTTTATAACTTATAGTCTCGTTTTAATTGCTGGAGTGTTTGTAAACTGCGCTGTGCAAAAGGTGAATCATCCTCTAACAATGCAGCGATTTGAGCTTTTAATGCTGTTTTTAGAGATTCTTTGTAATCCGGAATATCTCCGTCATACTTTTTAACCATTGCTTTTGGAATATTTGTTTGCTCACGAAAAGATAAAGCACGTCTTTCATGGAAAAATGGGACATCTGCTTGTTTTATGTTATGTAAGTCACCTTGCATGGGATGTTTTAAAACAGCTAATACTTTCACAACGTAACTTTCAGGACGTTTATTTGTAATTTCTCCAATGTACTTTCCTGTTTTATAAATACCAGTAACAATCTCTCCGATTTCAAATGTTTCTTTCATATTTTTCACCTCAATTTTATAGTAAGGAAAGTAAGAGGCAGAGTCAAAGAAAGCATTTGTTAAGTAGGATTGTAAATCATGAAGTGTTATAATGGATAATGATATGACAGAAAATTCCGAAGTGTGTGAAGGATATAGAGAAGCATGTATTGTTTCGTTCGATGCCTTTAAACGATTAGAGGAAAGTATGAGAGTGTGTACAACTAGTAAATATACAAAACGTGTAGAAAAGGAGTGAGTGTGATGATGCCTTTATATTTTCCAGAGGATAAAACGGAATATATTATTCCTGGAATCGTTTGTATTTTATTTATTATTGGGGCTGTTGTGACGTGGCGCATGTTCATTCGTGTCTCTAAAAAAGAAGCTGATCGCTTGCGAAAGATAGAAGAAAAGTTGTTAGCTGAAAAGAAACGCTAATTCGTTTTTGTATGTTTCTCTTCAAGCTCGGATACTCTAAGGACAGAATGTATCTTGGAGGGAATGGGAATGAAAAAACAGCTTTTATTTAGTTGTTGTATGCTAGTTCTTATCACAGGCTGTGACAAAGGGAACTCAAAAGAAATTGATGTGAAGTTATACAATGCGTCTGGCGATGAGGTTGGAACAGCGAAAGTAACGCAGCAAACAAGCGGAGTGAAAATATCAATTAAAGCAGATGGATTTACACCTGGTGCACATGGATTACATATTCATGAAATGGGAGAATGTAAAGCACCACGCTTTGAGTCAGCTGGTAATCATTTTAATGTAGATGATAAGAAGAAGCATGGGCTTATGAATCCAAAAGGAGCAGAGAACGGTGATTTACCAAATGTGATTGCGGACGATACAGGAAAGATTAAAGCGGAAATTGAAGCATCAAATGTATCGCTTGAAGAAGGGCGAACCACTTTATATCGCAAAGATGGAGCCTCTATTATCATTACTGAAAATCCGGATGATGGCATGACGCAGCCGACAGGAAATTCAGGGAATCGAATTGCCTGTGGGGTTATTGTGAAAAAAGTATCTGCGAATAAACAAAAGTAAGAGCTACTTTGAAAGGTAGCTCTTACTTTTGTTTATTCTAATTGATAGGAAGTTAAGGTTCGTGAAGGGACATTGATAATGAAGAAAGGGCTACATCGAGCCCTCCCTCAATTGGGATGCCCTAAAATAGCGGGATAAAAAATGTGCCTTATGAAAGTGCATATTGAAGCCGAGTTAAAATGTCTTTCAAAACGGACAGCGGACAACCGATGTTAATGCGAATATGTTGTTCTCCACCTATTCCGTATTTTTCACCTGGTTCTACGATAATTCTTCCTTTTTCTTCTAGCAGTTTTGTTCGTTCTTTTTGAGACAGATGAAGTTTTGTACAGTCTACCCAGAGTAAAAAAGTTCCTTCTGGCTTGATAGCAGATAAAGTAGGAATGTGTGTATCAATGAATTCACAAGCAAATCGGGCGTTTTCTTCTATATAAGAGCGAACATCTGTTACCCACTCATTACATTCTGTATAGGCGCTTTGCATTGCTTCATAAGCAAATATGTTTAAGCCGTGAAAGCCTTGGCTTTGCTGCACAGATGTAAAAGCATGACGGATTTTTCGATCTGGAATAATAACGATAGAAGCTTGTAAACCAGAAATATTAAATGTTTTGCTTGGTGCTATGCAAGTAATAGTCCGTTTTGCTAATTGTTCAGATAAGGAGGCAAATGGTATATGGAGATAATCTGAGAAAATAATATCCGCATGAATTTCATCGGCAACAATGGTTACATCGTATCGTTCACATAACATTCCAAGTTCGGAAAGTTCTTGCTTTGTCCAGACGCGTCCAACGGGATTATGTGGATTACAAAGAAACATAAGCTTTACACCTTGTTGAAATTGTGTTTCTAAATGTTCGAGATCCATTTTATATTTTCCATTTTCGAACAGTAATGGACTTTCACATAAAAGCCGATTGTTTTTGGTGACCATATGAAAGAATGGTGGATAAATAGGTGGCTGTACAAGAACGGTGTCATTCTCGTTTGTCAGTGCTTGTACACTTATGCTAAGTGCTGGAACAATTCCAGAACTAAATACAATCCATTCTTTTTGTATGTCCCAATTATATTGCTGTTTTGTCCATTGGCAAATAGTATCTAGTATTTCCTTTGGTGGCAGTGTATACCCAAAGATAGGATGTTCAAGACGTTTCTTTATCGCATTTTGAATTGCTGTTGGTACTTCAAAGTCCATATCGGCAATCCAAGCATGTAAAAGTTCCTCATCTTTATATGTATCCCATTTGATGCTTTGAGTACCACGGCGATTCACTACTTTTTGAAATTGATGCATAGTTTAGCTCCTTTCTGCTATAAAACTACATTTTATGAAAATTCCTACTCTTCTTCTAGCATATATGATGTGATACGATAAAGGAAAGCATGAAAACGAGAAAAAGGCGGGAAGTAAATGGGTGCATATGAAAGAATGGTGGAGCTGGTAAAAAACTGGGATCCGTTTCAAATGGGAGCGGAGTTTTATGAAACAGAAGCAAGTGATGTTGTATATGTAGTAAGTGCGTTTGATGATCCAAGATATATTGCGAAAAAAATTCAACATATATATTTTATGTCGTTTGAAGAAGTTCCTCCGTTAGAAAAATGTGAAAAGTTAGCAGAACAGTTGCTTATTTTAAAAGAGGGCGGAAGTTGTTCAATATAGCTGCTCTTACTTTGGTAGCTATATTTGATCCCGCTATTTTAGGGCAGTAAGACTCTCATTCAAAGATTCAGAGAGGGGGGCTTATTGTCCGTAACAGCCCGAGTGGTGAAGGGATATAATGAGTAGGGGATGAAGAAAAAACATTGATTAAAGTTCCACTTTAGTAAAACCCCCTCTTCTAAACGAAGTGAAGGAGGGGGAGTTCAATTTGCAACAAAAGAAATAATTTCCTCATAAATGTGCTCTGGTTTTTCTTCAGGTAGTAAATGCCCTGTGTTTTCATATGAAATGAATTGAGAATTTGGCAAATCTTTATGAAGTCGTTGTCCAATTTGAATGGGAACAACGCGGTCTTGTTCTCCCCAAATCAGTAAAGTAGGTGTTTGAATTTTACGTAATTCGGTCGATGGTAAATCGCCTTCCCGATCTCTAATCATTCGCGTTAAAGCAGGGAATATTCGATTATCGTAAAAGGGAGCAGCATAGCCTTCCATCATTTCATCGTCAATTAAAGAATGGTCATGAACAACATTCATTAAGTTATGAACAATTCCTCTTTTTGTAATCCATTTCTTCACATATAGATGAAAAAATGGTAAATAAGAAGAATAAATAAGAGGTAAAGTAGCGCGATGTAAGTAGCTGGAGCTGCATAGTAAAATCGTTTTTTTTATTAAGTCAGGACATATACGGTTCACATAAAGAGAGATTTGTCCCCCCATGGAGTGTCCAATTAAAATGATGTTAGAAAATTTCGAGTGTTTTATTAAGTCGATAATGATGGTTGCTAAGTTATGGTAAGAGTATTTGAAGTGATTGGATTTATCACTTCTCCCGAACGGTGGTAAATCAAGGGCAATTACTGTGCCTTCTTGGGCTAGTAAAGGTATTAATCGCCGATAACTAAATGAAGAAGAGAGGAAACCATGAACGAGTACGAAAGTAGGCCGTTCTTTTTTATTATAATGCTCATACAACTCATAATGAACAGTTATGCCACGAGTGGAAAAAGTGAAATAGGGATATTTGAATTCATGTTTCATTTTTTGTCACTCCATTCATTTTTTGTTCATATCATCTCCTTATAAGAAAATATTTATGTACACGAGTAAAAGGCAAGATGGAAGTCCATTTTGCCTTTTACTCGTGTACAATATTAGGTGGTGTTTTCCCTTGTAAGCCTGCAACTAAATTTTCAGCAGCTACTTTTGCCATTTGTTGTCTCGTTTTTAATGTTGCTGACCCAACATGAGGTAAAGTAACCACATTTTGTAGAGATAAAAGTGGATTGTCTTTTTCAATCGGTTCTTGTGTAAAGGTATCAATACCAGCTGCAAAAATCTTTTTTTGTTGTAAGGCAGAAATTAACGCCGCTTCATCTACTGTTTTTCCGCGAGAAGCATTAATGAAAACCGCTGTTTCCTTCATAAGCGAGAATTCGTTTTCGCCAATGAGATGATATGTTTCAGCAGTTAATGGAGTTAAAAGGACAACAAAATCAGATTGTTTCAGCAATGTATCTAGTTCACAGTATGTAGCGTTAAATTTCTGTTCAGCTTCTTTTTTACGACGGCGATTGTGGTATAAAACGTCCATATCGAAGCCGAAGTTTGCTCGCTTGGCAACTGCTTCTCCAATACGTCCCATACCGATAATGCCAATTGTACGGTGATGGACATCTACTCCAAAATGATCTTTTGAAATCTCAGTATCCCAATTCCCATTTTTGACATAAGAATCAAGTTCACATACGCGGCGGCTAGCTGATAGCATAAGAGCAAAAACAAGATCAGCTACTGTATCGTCTAATACATATGGTGTATTTGTTCCAATTACATTTCTTCTCTTCATTGCTTTTAAATCGAAGTTATCATAACCGACAGAAATATTACTCACAACTTTTAAGTTAGGAGCTGCTTGTAATAATTCTTCATCAATCTTTGCTCCGAAATTCAGTAAGCCATCTTTATCTTTTATTTTTTCTAATAAAACGTCACGAGAAATCTTTTCATCGCGATTCCACTTTTCATATTCACAGTGTTCAGATAAATATTTTTCTACAAATACTGGTATACGTTCAGCGATGTATACTTTTGGTTTCATCAACTCATCCCCTTTCCTTTTTATTTTTACATAATTCTCTAAAAAAATCTTCTTTTCAAATAGAAAAGAGTGTCTGTATAATTTAAAAACAAACAAAAGAGAGGATGAGTTATGTGATGACTGAAAAAGAATTGGAATTGTTAGTATGTCTTGAAAAAAACAGTCGTTTATCTGTAGAAACTTTAGCGAAAATGTTAAATATAGAGGTTGAAGAAGCACAAAAAATGGTTGCAAAATTAGAAAGTGAAAACATTATTGTAGACTATGTGACACATATTGATTGGACAAAGGTGAAAGAGCACACTGGTTTAACGGCAATGATTGATGTAAAGGTAACGCCGAAGCATGGAGTTGGGTTTGATGCGGTTGCTGAACAAATATATCGTTATTCAGAAGTGAAATCAGTATATTTAATGTCAGGGACATACGACCTTTCAATTACATTAGAAGGAAAAACGATGGCAGAAGTAGCGACATTTGTTTCTGAAAAATTAGCAACAATTGAATCAGTCGTTTCAACAACAACTCATTTTATTTTGAAAAAATATAAACATGAGGGAATTATTTATGAAAATACAGATGATGATAAACGAATTGTGGTGACACCATGAAGCAGTTTGAACTATCTAGAGCAGCAGAGTCTTTACAGCCATCTGGTATTCGAAAGTTCTTTGATTTAGCAGCAGGAATGAAAGGTGTTATTTCACTTGGTGTTGGAGAACCTGACTTTGTGACACCGTGGAATGTAAGGAAAGCCTGTATTCGTTCGTTAGAAGAAGGGTATACAGCATACACGGCAAATGCAGGATTATTAGAACTACGTCAAGAAATAGCAAAGTATCTAAAAAAACAATTTGAAGTTTCTTATGATCCAAATGACGAAATTATTGTGACAGTTGGAGCAAGCCAAGCGCTAGATGTGGCCATGCGTGCGATTGTGAATCCTGGTGACGAAGTGATTATTATAGAACCGAGCTTTGTGTCATATGCCCCCCTTGTTACATTGGCAGGGGGCGTTCCAATACCGGTTGCAACATCTTTAGAGAACGCATTTAAAGTACAGCCAGAACAAATTGAAGCAGCGATTACAACAAAGACGAAAGCAATTTTGCTTTGTTCTCCAAATAATCCAACAGGGGCGCTTTTAAACAAATCTGAATTAGAAAAGTTAGCAGAAATTGTAGAAAAATATAATTTAATTGTTCTATCAGATGAAATTTATGCGGAGCTTGTCTATGATGAAGCTTATACAAGTTTTGCTAGCATAAAGAATATGAGGGATCATACGATTTTAATTTCTGGATTTTCAAAAGGATTTGCAATGACAGGATGGCGTCTTGGGATGATTGCAGCTCCTACTCATTTTTCATCATTCATGTTAAAAATTCATCAGTATTCTATGATGTGCGCGCCAACAATGTCACAGTTTGCTGCGCTCGAAGCGCTTCGGTCCGGGAATGATGAAGTTATTCGAATGAGAGACAGTTACAAGAAGCGCCGCAACTTTATGACACAGTCGTTAAATGAGATGGGATTAACATGTCATGTACCGGGTGGTGCGTTTTATGTATTTCCTTCTATTTCTTCAACAGGATTGTCTTCAGCGGCATTTGCCGAGCAATTATTGATAGAGGAAAAAATTGCGGTTGTACCAGGTAGTGTGTTTGGTGAAAGTGGTGAAGGGTTTATTCGTTGTTCTTATGCGACTTCACTTGAGCAACTTATGGAAGCTATGAACAGAATGAAACGTTTTGTGGAGAATAAAAAAAGGACAAAACAGAATACGTTTTGTCCATAAAAGGGGGGGAATACTAGAAAGCCATGTGTTAGTATTCTATCCCAATATTTGAAAAATATACGTACTAGAGGGGATTTTTTTATGAATTTTGAATGAAAGAAGAGGGGATGGTATAATTTACTAATATCAGGGGGTTCTTAGTTAAGATTTCGCTAAGCAATTATTTAAAGTTAATAGCATCTATCTATTCTTTATAAGTTCTCAGTGGATGCTTAGCTACGGAATAGTAGCAGGAAAAAATGGTAAACGTATGGGAGTGTTTCATATGTCAGAACAATATACAACAGGAGTGATTGTAAAAGGGAAAGTGACTGGAATTCAAGATTACGGCGCATTTGTAGCATTGGATGATGAAACGCAAGGTCTTGTGCATATATCTGAAATTACAAATGGGTATGTAAAAGATGTTCATGATTATTTAAAAATCGGAGATACAGTAGAAGTAAAGGTACTTTCCGTTGATGAAGAGCACAAAAAGATGAGTTTATCATTAAAAGCAGCAAAAAGAAAACAAGGGAAAGTTCTTGTGCCCAATCCATCCGCAAAAGGATTTCATACATTGCGTGAGAAGTTAACAGAGTGGATAGAAGAATCGGACATAACAAAGTAAAAGAGGAATGCTCATGAGCATTCCTCTTTTACTTTGTTATGATATATATTTAGCAAATATGATTGCAAGCAATCATATTCGTATGTCGGATGAGAAGAATGACATACTGATTATCGAATTTCATGCGTTTCTGGGTGTGTACCTAGATTTTCAGATGGTTTAAATAATAACCCGAGATTAATGAGCCCAGAAATACCGACAATGCCATAAATAATTCTTGCGAGAGCAGAGTTTTGTCCGCCAAAAATAGCTGCTACTAAGTCAAATTGAAAAAATCCAATAAGTCCCCAGTTGACGGCACCGATTACAGTGAATACTAAGGCGATTCGTTGTAAAGTACTCATCTTAAATAGCCCTCCTTAAATGTAGAACATGAGTAAACCTTTATGCGATTTAACTCGTTTATAGCATGTTTTTCTTTTGCTGTTTTTATACATAAAAAATATATAGTATACGACATGTATACATCTATACCCCTAAATACCGGTTTTTATACGAAAAATGAACATTTTTCAAAAAATAATGATTGGTTGCGTTTACAATTCGTCAATCGCTTGATTTACAACTTTAGTTTCGCTAAAGTGAATACAGAAATACATATACATAATTGGAGGGAAAAAGATGAGCACACATGTAACGTTCGATTACTCTAAAGCATTATCGTTCATCAGTGAACACGAATTAACTTATTTACGTGATGCAGTAAAGGTATCACATCATGCAATCCATGAAAAAACTGGGGCTGGGAACGATTTCCTTGGATGGGTAGACCTTCCCCTTGCATATGATAAAGAAGAATTTATTCGCATTCAAAAATGTGCTGAAAAAATTAAAAATGACTCTGACATTTTACTTGTTATCGGTATTGGTGGCTCTTACTTAGGAGCACGTGCAGCAATTGAAATGTTAAACCATTCTTTCTACAATATGCTTTCTAAAGAACAACGTAAAACTCCACAAGTGCTATTTGTTGGACAAAACATTAGCTCCACTTATATGAAAGATTTAATGGATGTACTAGAAGGCAAAGACTTCTCTATTAACGTAATTTCCAAATCAGGTACAACAACAGAACCTGCAATCGCATTCCGTTTATTCCGTAAATTATTAGAAGACAAATACGGAAAAGAAGAAGCGCGTAAACGTATTTATGCAACGACAGATAAGGCGCGTGGCGCTTTAAAAACATTAGCTGACGAAGAAGGTTACGAAACATTCGTAATTCCAGATGATGTTGGTGGACGCTTCTCTGTATTAACGCCAGTTGGATTATTGCCAATTGCTGTTAGTGGTTTAAGCATTGAAGAAATGATGCAAGGGGCAGCGGCTGGTTGCAATGATTTTGCAAAATCAGAACTGGAAGAAAATCCAGCTTATCAATATGCGGTTGTACGAAATGCGTTATATAACAAAGGGAAAACGATTGAAATGCTTGTTAACTATGAACCAGCACTTCAATATTTCGCTGAGTGGTGGAAACAACTATTTGGTGAAAGTGAAGGGAAAGATCAAAAAGGTATTTTCCCATCTTCAGCAAATTTCTCTACCGACTTACACTCATTAGGTCAATACATCCAAGAAGGACGTCGTGACTTATTTGAAACAGTTCTAAAAGTAGGTAAACCTACACATGAACTAACAATTGAATTAGATGAGAGCGATTTAGACGGTTTAAACTATCTTGCTGGGAAAACGGTGGACTTCGTAAATACAAAAGCGTACGAAGGTACATTATTAGCACATAGTGATGGCGGCGTGCCAAACTTAATCGTTAATATTCCAGAATTAAATGAGTATACATTCGGTTACCTTGTATATTTCTTCGAAAAAGCATGTGCGATGAGTGGCTATCTATTAGGTGTAAATCCATTTGATCAACCAGGTGTCGAAGCATATAAGAAAAACATGTTTGCTTTACTTGGAAAACCAGGATTCGAAGAACTAAAAGCAGAATTGGAAGAGCGTTTAAAATAAAGAAAACTGTTAGGGCATGTCCCTAACAGTTTTTTTCTTTTGACGGTATGAATCACCAATATATTCTTACTAGAACGGGTATGCTAATGAAAAATGTATTAGAAGGGTGAATGATATGATTCCGATTCAATCCGATTTAGAAGGTCGTCTATATGCTCTTTATCAACTAGAGGAAACGTTAAAGCCGCTTGGCTACAATATAGGTGGAAATTGGGAGTATGATAAAGGATGCTTTGATTACAAACTGGATGAAGAAGATGGATATCAATTTTTAAGATTGCCATTTACAGCTGTGGAAGGAGAGCTTGATGTTCCAGGTGTGGTCGTTCGTCTTGGAACACCTTATCTTCTTTCGCATGTGTATCAAGACGAACTAGATGATCAAGTAAACATGTTTGCAGCTGGAACAAGCGGACTAGATCAATTTGCAGAACCGAAAGATGCTGATGGGCATATAAAAAGAAAGTATATAGAGATTGGTAAAGCATTCGTGCAAGAAATAGAAAGACATCTTATCAATGATGAATGACAATCAAAATATCACTTTTAAGAATTACTAATGTGCGAACAGGGTTAATATGAAATTGTTCATCGCGTTTTACACCCAGCAACAGAATATTTTGTTTTAAAAGGAAATTACTACATCCTTCAAATGTTTTTCCAACATATGATGGTGGCACCTGCATTAACTGTAATTTACTTTCTGAGAGCTCGTTATAGAGCGTGAACAATACACCTGAAATAGACGGGAATAAAAGAGAAGCAGTAAAAACATAGCTGGTTAACTTGTTTCCTTCTATAATTTCCGTCGCTCCTGCTCTTGTTGCATTTTGAATTTGTTCTGAGGTTAAGAGTTCAGCAATGCAATGAATATGTGGATTTAATCCTTTTGCGGTTAAAATGTTTAAAATAGATTGCGTATCCGCTAAAGTTTCATTTTTTTCTTTATCTGCTGTGATTAAAATGGTATGTGCTGTTTTTATGTTGGCTTTTAACAAAGTTTCATCGTGATGTGGGCATCCTTTAATAAATTCTAGATGATGGAATGGCTTTGGGAGCAAGGAAAGTGTTTCATCTACTAAGACAATATCCAGATTTGGATTTAATGTAGACATTTGACTTACAACTTGTTTTGCTCTTTCATTCCAACCTACAATAATCATATGACCATTAGAAGAAGCTGCCTCCTCTCCTGTGATCTTCATATATTGCTTATTCATCATTTCTGTAGCGAATAAGATCATAAAATAAGAGCAAAAGCCTGTCCCTAATAAAATTAAAAGCATACCGACTATTTTTCCTATAGGTGTATGAGGGACATAGTCACCGTAACCAACAGTAAAAATTGTAACGAGAGACCACCATATACCATCTAACCATGTAGAAAAATATGTAGGCTCTAGTTTATATATGATAAAGCCAAAAACTGTAGTGAGTATAACAATAAAACAAATTAATCGAAAAATAATAGAATCACGAAAGGTGTCTATTAGGTTTGCTGGTGGTTTCAAAATATTTCTCCTCCTACATATAAAGCTATAATCATTGTTACCATTATCAAAAAAAGAAAAACACCTAAAAAATAATCAAAGAAGATTACTCTCTCTACCACGTAGAGATTGATCTTCTTTTCAATTCTGTTCTGTATAGTGACAAAAAGTTAGTAGGAGGTATTTAAATACTTTCAACTTCTGTTTGTTGGACACTATCGAGGTGTTGTAAGGTGTAGTAAACATCGGTTGTATGTGTTTTTTGATCTACGGATAGTTTTAAATGTAACAGGTGTGAGCTATTTTCTAATGTTTTCAGTTTCATATTCTTTACTTTTATATCCATAGCTTTAATTTCTTCGATAACAGTTGAAATATTATTCATATTGCGCACAACAAGTTTAACAGCGATATCTCGTTGTCGTAATGACCTGGGTCCTAGAAATTGCATTGTTAAAGGAATTAATTCTACACTTATCATAAGAAAAAACATGCCGAAAACTGCTTCGATATAAAAACCAGCTCCAACTGCAATTCCAATACCAGAAGCTCCCCAAATCATGGCGGCAGTAGTCAATCCTGCAATGCTGTCATTTCCTCTTCGTAAAATAACGCCAGCACCTAAAAAACCAATTCCTGAAACAATTTGAGCAGCAAGCCGCAATGGATCCATATTGAGATGATTCGTATGAGGTAAATTATAAGCAGCCTTAATGGAAACGATGGTAAGAAGACAGCTAATAATAGAAATAACCAAGCAAGTTTTTAATCCGAGTGGTTTTCTTTTTAGTTCTCGTTCTAGGCCAATTGCAAATCCTAATACAGCGGATAGGCCGAGCTTTAGTAATAAATCTGTATATTCCATATGTATTCCTCCTTATGATTTCGTTTCCTGTGATGTAGCTATCACCTATTTGTTTTTATAAGTAATAAATTTGCGTGTACTAAGGGGAGGTATTGTTTCATTATATGAAGTGAAAAGAAGGAATTCGCTCTTTTTATAAAAAAACAAAAAAAGTATTGCCTTTCATGTTTTAACATGCTATATTAATAACCGTCGCTGATGCAAAACATGCAGAAAGCGAAAAAAGAAATAAAAAACTTAGTTGACATCAAAAAGAAGAGATGCTAACATAAGGAAGTCGCAAATGAAGCGACAAACGAGTTCTTTGAAAACTGAACGAAACAAACAACGTG